>NZUJ01000126.1 GCA_002701295.1 Ponticaulis sp.
GCTGCCAGGCAGGACCGGCATATTGCAGCACCTGATCAGCAATCTCGAGCAGTTGGCCTTTCAGCTCCTCTGCGTTCGGTGGTGGAAGATCCAGACCTTTACGAAGCGGTTCATGGTGCGCGATCAGGCGCTCCAGCTTCATGTCGAGCGCAGCTTCGTCAGCCAGATCAGCAACGCGAATCGCGCGCCGGCCAACCTTGTCTTCATAGGCCGGACCAATACCGCGCTTCGTCGTCCCGATCTGCGCACCGCCAGCCTGCGCTTCACGCGCCGCGTCGATATCCTTGTGCCAGGGCAGAATCAGACAGGCATTATCAGCAAGAAGAAGATCATCCGGGCCGAGCACAACGCCCTGCTCTTTCATGGCCGAGACCTCACTGATCAACTGCCAGGGGTCGACCACCACGCCATTGCCGATGACAGAGAGCTTCCCGCCCCGAACCACGCCCGACGGCAACAGATTCAGTTTGAACACTTTGCCATCGATAACCAACGTATGCCCGGCATTATGTCCGCCCTGAAAGCGAACAATCACGTCCGCTCTGTGGCTCAGCCAGTCTACAATCTTACCTTTTCCCTCGTCGCCCCACTGGGCGCCGACGACGACAACTCCGGTCATGGTGTCCGCTCCGGTTTAACCGACGGGACAGGACCGTGTTTGCCTCAAAAATGCAAGACCTGAGTGCGTCTTAGTCGGCACCATTCAGAACTTTATACCGGGACTGGACGAAACCGGACTTCGAAAAGCTCTTTGTTTCAATGTGTTCAAGCCGAACATCACGGGCAACCGGCCCAAACAATGAAAGACCCTCGCCAATCAATATCGGCAGACGGGTGAGAATCATGTCGGAAACCAGTCCATCGCGCAGGAATGACTGAATCACCTGCCCCCCATCGAGATACGCTTTTGACCACCCTTTCGAGTCCAGATGCGCCAGCACGTCCTGTGGTGATCCGGTGAAAAACTCGGCCTTCCCGGCATTCTCATCAGGAACATCCGCACCTGTCAGCGTATTCGACAACACAACCACCGGCTTCGAAAATGGCCAGAAACCAAAGGTCAGGACCTTCTCATAGGTTCGGCGCCCCATGACAACAACGTCCATCTCTTCCATGAAGGCATCATAACCATGCTCTTCGCCTTCAACGTCGAACGCATCAAGCCAGTCGATCTGGTCGTCTTTCCGCGCAATAAAGCCATCAAGGCTGATGCCGATATAAACATGCGCAGACGTCATGACTGGCTTTCTTGGCTAAGACTGGATCGGTTTTCGACCCAACAGACGTATCACACTGTTTCGTCCAAACCGAAGTGAAGGATATATGACCTTCAGAAACTTCCGCCCCGACATCAGCTTCAAAAGCGGGTTACGGCTTACCAGTGAATTGATGGCCCAGACGGCATCCCCGCCAAAATAGACGACGTCGCCGGTATCGACGATCATACCCTCATCAATGGGAAAGCCGCGTTCGTGGTAGTCGGCGACCAGTTCTGGCGCCTCACGCGCATCAATCAGCTCAACCTCGCCGACAGCTTTTCGCAAGCGCGCAAACCCGACATAAGACTGGCAGAACGGGCATTCACCATCATAGAGGATACGAAAAGGCCGGGCAGAGCTCATCATTTTCAGATGCGCCTTACCCGGCCTGTTTCAAGCATTTTGTTTCGCTCAGTCGAAGCGATACATGACCCGCACACCAAGGTTATCAATGCCCTGGTTGCGGCCTTCACCAAGAATCTGGCCATGCGAAAGGTGTTCGAACATCAGCTGCACACCCCAATCGTCCGAGAAATACTTGCTCAGCGACAACGACGTCCGGAACAGGTCTTCAGATCCGAACAGAACATGCTCTTCAAAAAAGGCTGCCGCTTCAGGCGTGCCGTTCGGATAGGGATTATTGACTTCGCCATTATGGATCACATAGCCAAGACCCGGCTCAATCGCCCAGCCATCGCCGAACTCATACTGCCATTCGAGGCCGAAACCACCAAAGCTCGTCTCGCCAGCCGTGTTCACAGACGCCATGACATAAGGGTTCGGGCTGAAGGCCCAACTCAGGAAATCAGGTGATTTGAACATGATCTCACCTGCCACGTTCGGGCCGTCTTCCTTGTCAGCATTCTTGCAGTTTGCCACACAGATGTTGTGCGCGGTTACGCCAGCGCGGACTTCCTCAACAACTCCGGCATTCGCTGTTCCGATTCCGGCAAGCGCAATGACACCGGCGAGCAGGCTGTTTCTGAGTTTCATTATTCTGGCCCCCTGTGGTCCTCTTTCCTAATCGCATTGCACTTTTTCGCGTTTTCGGCAATCTCGAAGCCCCAGCCTAACCCGTTGTTTTTGAGCGGGTGATGTTTCTGCGCACAGAGTTTTCTCATCAAGACAAACATTAAGACTGTCGCTTAGGGCGGGTTGTTAGGGTCATCGTCCCACTACCGTAAGCTCTCAACTCAATTTGGTTTGGGATGATCGGTTGAAACACCGTCGCTAAAACTAAGTTGACGATACGACCACCGCAGCCCCCAACCATCGGCCAGCTTCTCGAGACAGAATGTCGGTGGTGTCTCGCTGTTGAGTTGACCAACGCAATTTGTGTCCGTGAAAATGTCGTCAGCTGAATATAGGAACGTCGCCTGAATGTACGTGTTCAGGTCCCGATCGAAAACATCTTCCATGATGTGGATTGAGATAGCGCTGGGAGACAACGTCACATCACCGTTCACCTGATTCTGATCCAAAGCGGCGATGTTTCGACCGCCTGTCAAATCGAGTTCGCGCAAGATCTTGATGAATTGTTCTGTTGTTTCTTCATCCAATGGCGGCGAAGCCGAACCTCGAAGTAGGCAAAATGGATCATCCGCTTCGCAATCAGCAACAGTTATTACGCCATCGGTCTGATCGATCAGCCGGGCCAAGTTCAGAAACTCTTCTTCATGCGCCTCGAAGTACTCAATCACTTCTGATCGATAGACTTCAAGTTCCGCCTGATCGCCGGAACACGATGCAAGCAGCGCGCCCCCCATACCCAGAAAAACAAAAGGGATCGTCTTTTCGACGATCGCTTTCTTGAATGCGGAATGTTTTTGCCCTGCCATCAGACTTCCTGATTATACCCGCCGACTTCGTCATATTTAGCGAGGCGCGGTTTCACCTCTTCGCGGAACAGGGCCTGCATGTCTTCCTTGGACTGCATGCTCTCAACCACGACAACCAGTTCAGGCTTGTTCGATGACGCACGAACCAGAACCCAGGACCCGTCTTCCAGCGTCGCACGCGCACCGTTCACAGTGTTCACTTCGACAACCTTGCGGCCGAGAATTTCCTGTCCTTCAAGACCTTTATATTCTTCGACAATCTTGTCGACCATGCCGTATTTCAGCTCATCGTCGCAATGCGCCGCCATGGTCATGGAGGTAAACGCGACACCAAGCTCGTCATGAAGGTCAGACATGGACTTGCCCGGGTTACGGTCCAGCATCTGCAGAACAGCTGCCGCCGCGACCAGACCATCGTCATATCCAAGACCAATCGGTGGGCGGAAAAAGAAGTGACCCGACTTCTCAAACCCGGCCAGCGCCTCAAGCTCTGTCGTCCGGCGTTTGATATAGGAATGGCCCGTCTTGAAGTAATCCACTGTCGAGCCGTTTTCCTTCAGCACAGGATCGGTCTTGTAGAGGCCGGTTGATTTCACATCGACCACAAACTTCGCACCCGGATATTCCTTCGACAGGTCACGCGCCAGCATCAGGCCGATCTTGTCTGCGAAGATCTCATTTCCGTTATTGTCGACCACACCACAGCGGTCGCCATCGCCATCAAAGCCAAGCGCAACGTCTGCGCCATGCTCTTTCACAGCTTCGGCCATGGCTTCCAGCATGACGGTATCTTCAGGGTTGGCGTTATATTTCGGGAAGGTCCAGTCGAGATCACAGTCAAGCTCGATCACCTCAACACCCATCGCGCGCAGCGCGTCCGGAGCGAACGCACCTGCCGTGCCGTTACCGCAAGCTGCAACCACCTTCAGCGGACGTTCGATCTTCACGTCTTTCGTAACGGCTTTCAGATACACATCGCGCATATTGTCGACACGCGTGATTGACCCGCCAGAGCGCAGGATCGGCGTGCCGCCCATCACCACTTCTTTCAGGCGACCCATTTCGTCCGGCCCGAAGGTCAGCGGCGCGTCATAGCCCATTTTCACACCACACCAGCCATTCTCGTTATGGCTCGCCGTCACCATGCCGCAGCATCCTGCATCCAGAGCAAACTGCGCAAAATACGTCATCGGAGAGAGCGCCAGACCAATATCCAGAACCTGACAGCCCGCCTGCGCGAGCCCTGTCATCAGCGCGTATTTGATCGACTGCGAATAATGGCGGAAGTCATGGCCAACGACGACCTTCGGCGACACCCATTTATCATGGAAGACCGTGCCCATGCCCTGACCCAGCGCCTGAACACCCAGAAGGTTCAGCTCCGATGGCTTGTCATGGCCCGGCACACCGAACCACCAACGCGCATCATATTCACGGAAGCCGGTCGGCTTCACCAGCGGAAGGGTTTCAAATTCAGCGGTATTCGGGGCGATGTCGGTACGCGGTTTGGGAAGCATGAGACTCTCCTCTGGAACTGGCCGGCGATGTTTAGCCTGTCGTGCCGGGAACGGGTGTGTGCCTTTGCAGGCGCTCGAAAGTGACCGAACGGATGTCCACCGAACGGGATTTGTCTGGAACCACAGGACGAATGGCAAGGTAATCGAGGGCTTGTTCCTCGGCCATGCGGACCGGCACATTCCAGGTGAAGGCATAGGCGCGGTATCCGGGCTGCAGCTGGAACACCTGCCAGCCGGAATTGCCTTCATTGCCCGCGCTGTAATTCACCTCAAAGGCTTCAGCGCCCTGATCATCACCAGGCTTGGCTTCAACTGTAATGCGAACTTCAAAACCAGCGAATTGCTGTTCCAGGTCGACTGCCAGACGGAAATGCGGGTTCCGGTCCGGGCGATCACCCAGCATGCCAGCCATGGAGGTGATCATGACAGACGAAATCTCATCGCCTGTCATCTTCTGTTCGATATCCACCTGTCCCGCGGCCTGAAGCCGACACAGCTGATCTCCAACAACAGTTACACGCTGATAATTCGTACCCGCACCGCTAACCGAGCCGCATTCAAGACGGTCTTTGCCGGGAAGCGCCGCGGCAGCAATCACCGCAAGCGCGGCGAGCAAAGCAACCGGGTAGAAAATAATATCATTCATTGTCACGCAGTCCCCGGTACTCTCAGGCTGTTTCTGTCCCGCTAAACCGGCAGATGCAAGACTAAACTGACAGATTTTCTGCCGTTAAGCGGCTTTGAACGATTTTCGATTATGCCGTGATGAATGCAAGTGGATTTGTCACATATTCCGGACCCGGAAGTCCTGCGCGCGGCCAATATCAGCCCTGACACCCTGCTCGCGACCGATTTTCTCAATCACTATAATGAAGTTGCCATGTTGATGGACTTTCTCGGTGATGACGAGGAAATCGATGACGAAATTCTGGCCTGGAAACCTGAAGGCTATGTCGACCACTTTGCGCATTCGGGTTTTCGCGACAAGGAACTCGCCATTGAGGCCTATTCCTACGCCGATCCGCAACTGATCGCACGCTTCAGCCAGGCATGCCGCACGCTGGACGAGAAAATCCTCGAAATTCAAAGCGACATAAAAGCCCAGCAAATCGACAGTGCCCGCACGGCTGGCAAAACCCTGTTTGACGACATCGCTGTGCTCAATGGCCTGATTGTCGGATCAAAATCCGAAAGTCTGGAAGATCAGCCTTGCGATGCGGGCATTTCGCAGTCCGATATCGACAATCTTTTTGGCTGACCCCACTCCAGAACCGCTTTTCCGCCTCTGCCATCTCGACCATTACTCCTGAAGGCGCTAATCCCTCTGCCGGATTGGTAACAGTGAGGGAAAATCATGGTTCAACTGGCATTGATGCGCCACGGTCAGAGCGAATGGAATCTGCAAAACCGGTTTACAGGTTGGTGGGATGTTCAACTGACTGAAAAAGGCGAAGCAGAAGCCACACGTGCAGGTGAGCTTCTTGCAGGTGCCGGAGTCGACTTCCGCCAATGCTATACCAGTGTTCAGACCCGCGCGATCCGTACGCTCTGGCTCGCCCTCCACTCCATGGATCGGTGCTGGCTGCCGGTCACGAAGCACTATCGCCTGAACGAGCGCCATTATGGCGGCCTCACTGGCCTCGACAAAGCTGAAACCGCAGCCAAGCACGGAGATGATCAGGTCAAGATCTGGCGCCGCTCTTACGACATTCCGCCACCAGATCTCGAACCGGGTTCTGAGTTCGATCTGTCTGGCGATCCTCGTTATGACGGCATTGACGTGCCGGCGACTGAGAGCCTCAAACTCACGCTCGAACGGGTTCTCCCCTACTGGAATGAGACCGTCGCCCCAACGCTGACTTCCGGCACAAACACTATCATTTCCGCGCACGGAAACTCCCTGCGCGCAATCGTGAAACACCTGTTTGCCGTCAGTGAAGATGATATCGTCGGCGTGGAAATTCCGACAGGTAACCCGCTCCTCATCGAACTCGACGCGAACCTCAAGCCCGTTTCTGCACGCTATCTTGATGCGGACCGCGCGAAAGAGCTTCCGGCGCTTCCAGCCTGACCAAGGTGATCTGAGAGACCTTTAATGAGCAAACGCCGCGACAAACGCTTCATGGGCGAGGCTTACTGGCTCGCCCTCTGGAATTACGGGCTGACGGGTGACAATCCATCTGTCGGCTGCGTGATCGTGGACAAAACCGGCGCAGTGGTCGGCGAAGGCGTCACAGCCGAGGGCGGACGCCCTCACGCTGAACAGATTGCCCTGGATGAAGCAGGCGAACGGGCAAAAGGCTGCACGGCCTATGTCACCCTCGAACCTTGCCGCGAACGCTCAACCGGCGAAGACGCCTGTTCAAAACGCCTGATCGATGCCGGTATTGGTCGCGTTGTCTGCGCAGTCGCCGACAAACACCCGAAAGGCGCCGGTGGTTTCGCGGCCCTGCGCAAAGCCGGTATTCCGGTCCTGATCGGCATCAAGAAGGATCAGGTGTCCTGGCTCTATGAAGCGTTCTTCGCAGAGCACAGCTAAACGCCGCTCATTCCGATTTCGGATACAGAAGATTTAACATGTCTTCCGCGTCAGAGCTCAACACCTCCAGGCTCTCACCCAGACGCGCCCGGCTGGCAAATCCGTAAAGCATGCTCGAAAACAGGCGAGCAGCCGCATCTGCAGGCATGTGCGTCGGCGGCGCGCGCTCAATCACGCTCGCGGTTTCCCGGCTAATCCGCGCCAGTTGCGCGGTGACCGCTTCGCGCAAGTCCGGTGACAGAGTCACATCCGACAGAGACGCCGCCGCAAACAAACATCCACGCGGCACAGGGTCGGGCAACGTATAGATTTTAAGTGCTGACATCAGAATGTTGGACAAGATCTCCCGAACATCGCCATCAGAATTTGCCGCCTCATGCACGCGCGCCGCAATTGCACCGCCATGGCTTTCCAGACAGGTCAGAAACAAGCCTTCCTTGTCGCCAAATGCCGAATACAGACTGGGTCGCGACAGCTTCATTGCCGTCGTCAGCTCATCCAGAGATGCATTGGCATATCCCAATCTCCAAAACACCTGAGTCGCAGCATCAATGGCGGCATCTTTGTCAAACGCGCGCGGGCGTCCTCTGGAGCGTTGAGAATCTTTTTTCATACTATTCGGTACATAATTATTGCGATTTGCGAATCCAGCTTATATCGTACCTTTCGGTACAAAAATAGAAAGGTGCCGATATGCAAGTCTTTTTCTCCCCACTCGCCTGTTCAATTGTGACCCGCATCCTGCTCAATGAAACCGGGTTGTCTGCGGATTTCGCCCGTGTAGACCTTCACTCAAAAACGCTTTCCGAAGGCGAAAACTATCTCGCTCTCAATAAAAAGGGCAAAGTTCCAATGCTGACGCTGGACGATGGCGCATCCATCACCGACGGCACAGCGATCATGTGTTATCTGGCCGATCAGGCACCTGAATCCGGCCTTCTCCCCGCAGTTGGCGATACGCGTCGCTATCAGGTTCTGGCCTGGCTGGGCTTCATCGCGACCGAACTTCACAAAGGCGTTGTCTGGTTTCAGTTTCACCCCGCCCCGCCAGCCGAAGCAAAAGCCTTCGCGCTGACCATGCTCCCAACCAGCCTGAAACTCGTTGAAGACACGCTTGAGGGACAGGACTTTCTGACCGGCTCAGACTTCACCGTCGCTGATGCGTATCTGTTCTGGACCCTGATGATCCTGCAACATCTGGAAATTTCCATTGCGGAGTATCCCAACCTGTCAGCCTTTTTCGCGCGGTGTTTTGCGCGCCCTTCAGTCTCGGGAGCCATCAATACCGAAAAGGCGCTCATCGCCGCCTGATGCCCTGTTGCCAGTCGGCGCGCGGTTGTGACCGGCTGGCAACGCTCTCAAACACTTTATCTTTCCGGCTTGAATGCGGGGCCAACCGCGCGTAAGCCAACGAGCTTAAAGATGGAGCAAATGAGATGGGCGCAAAATATCGCCTCTTCGGGTCAGAAACCTCACCTTACTCAATCAAGGTCAGAAGCTATCTGAAATACAAGAAGCTTCCGTTCGAGTGGGTTGAAAAAGGCTTCGGCACGGAGAAGGAATTCCAGTCCCTCGCGCGCTCTCAGGCGCTGCCAATGCTTGTCTCTCCAAAGGGCGGTGTTGCGCACGACTCCTCGACCATTCTCACCGGCATCGAACAGAAGGTTTACAAGCCTTCCGCCACGCCAAACGACCCGGCCTGTCAGGCGCTGGCGCTTCTTCTCGAAGATTATGCCGACGAGTGGCTCAACAAGGTCATGTTCCACTATCGCTGGAACGGCGCAGCGGCCGCCAAGGCGTCTGCAAAACGTCAGGCCGAACACATCTTCGCAGGCTATGAGGTCGAGAACCTCGCTGACATTGAAAAATCCATCGCGAAAAGCATGTCTGGCCGTCTGAAGATTGTCGGCTCTGCGAAAAAGACAGCTCCCCTTCTCAAAGCCTCATTTGCGCGCTTCCTGAAGCTCCTCAACGCGCACCTCGAACATCACCTCTTCCTGTTTGGTGGCCATCCGAGCTTTGCCGACTTCGCCCTTGCCGGTCAGCTGATCCAGATGCTGCACGACGAAACACCGGGAAACATGATCCGCGACACAGCGCCATTCGTAACGGCCTGGTGCGAATTCATGGAAGACCCGCGCTCTGGCGCGCCGTTTGAAAACCTCGAAGCCGTTCAGGAAACCCTCTTGCCTCTGATCCGCGATGAGGTCGTGCCGACGTATATCGCCTTTGCCAGCGCGAACGCAGAGTCGATCGCGAAGAAGCGTAAGACGATCACCTTCAAGCTCGACGGCACGGATTTCAAACAGAACATCCAGAACCACACCAATGCCTCGTATAGCGGCGTGCTCGCCGGTTTCACCGCGACGCCGTCCACTGAAGCGTTTGTCAGCTTTCTGAAAGATGCGGGCCTCTCTGACATCGTCACTCTGGGTGAACCAGCCCCGGAAACGGAAGTCCCTGAGGACACCGCTGAGACGACCGAAGCGGCAACCGAAACGCCGGAAACAGCTGTCGTTCCCGATGAGCCAGTGCCAGCCGACGCCGAAGCGCCTCCTGAGGCGAACGAGGCTGAGCAGTCGCCCTCACCGGAAGACGAATCCGGCGCTGAGTTGAATGCCGAAGACACCGGCCTCACAACCAAAGACGCATAACCCCAAAACAAAAACGGCGCGTCCAACGACGCGCCGCTCCTGAAGGGGTATCAAGCCAGTGGCTTAGGCGACGTTCTTGCCGCCTTCGATCACTTTTGGCTGCTCTTTCTCAGAGACGTCACCAATCGCAATCTTGCGAGGCTTCATGGCTTCTGGAAGCTGACGTTCCAGATCAATGCGCAGAAGGCCGTTTTCGAGGCTCGCGCCGTTCACGACGACATGATCAGCGAGTTGGAAGCGGCGGATAAAGCTGCGCTCGGCAATGCCGCGATGCAGAAATTCGCGCTTTTCACCATCCTCAGCCGTGCCGGTTTTGCCAGCAACCGTCAGAAGACCTTCTTTGGTTTCGATATCCAGCGTGTCTTCGCTGAAACCAGCAACAGCCAGTTCAATGCGGAAGGCGTTATCGCCGGTTTTTTCGATATTGTATGGAGGATAGCCCTGGGAGTTATCGAGGCGCGATGCTGCATCCAGCATATTCGCGACGCGGTCGAAGCCCACCATTGAGCGGTAGATCGGAGAGAGATCAATCGTTTGCATAACTTAAGTCCTTTCAAAAGCAACTAAGGTCGACAGGTGCCCCTGCCTGATTTTCACAAGATGCCCGTTTCCGGCGCATCCTTTGCCGAGACCTGAAAACAGCGCCTCGACAACGATGATATGGGATGCCATTTTCCGTTCGCAAGAGGTCTGATGGGACCCGTTGAGAAAGGAAAGTCATGTTTAAAACCTCCGCAACGCTGTCCGTCAGCGCCCTCGCTCTGCTCCTTGCGGCCTGTGGCGGCGACACAGAAGCCCCCGTCGAGACGAGTTCAGCAACACCCGAAGCCGAAATGACAGAAGCCACTCCTGAGGCAACAGAAACACCAGAAGCCGTCTCAATGACGCTTGACGACATTGTGGTTGGTGACTGGCGCGACCCGGCGAATATCGAACGCAATCAATACAGAAACCCAGTCGAAACCCTCGAATTCTTCGGTGTCGAACCTGATGACGCTGTACTCGAAGTCTGGCCAGGCGGCGGCTGGTATACAGAGGTGCTCGCGCCTTATCTCAAGGATGAAGGTCAGTATTATGCGGCCATGGTCGATCCAAGCTCTGCTTTCGGCGAACGTGCGATGACCATGTTTGAAAACAACTTTCTGTCTCACCCTGATGTGTATGGCGATATTGAAACCGTTATTCTGGGTCGGGACAGCGAGCCAATGTTTGCCGAAGGCTCGCTCGATTACGTCCTCACCTTCCGAAACGTCCATAACTGGATGGCCGGTGAATATGCCGACAAGATGTTTCAGGACATGTATGACGCGCTCAAGCCTGGAGGCATTCTTGGCGTTGTCGAACACCGTCTGAACAGCGCAGAAACACAGGCACCGGGCGCGCCGACAGGTTATGTGCATGAGGACTATGTTCAGCAGCTCGCAACCGCCGCAGGCTTCGTTTTCGTCGAAGGCTCTGAAGTGAATGCCAATGAGGCGGACACCAAAGATCATCCCGGCGGTGTCTGGAACCTTCCGCCAAACCTGCGCACAACAGATGCCAATGGCGACGAGATTGCCGACTATGACGCCAGCTATTTCTCAGACATTGGCGAAAGCGATCGCATGACGCTCATGTTCAAAAAGCCAACAGCTGAGGAACTCGCCGAAATGCAGGCCGCCGCAGAAGAAGAGACAGAAGAGTAAGTCTTACGGCCACCTTCATACAGAAAGCCCGGCTTCCCGCCGGGCTTTTTTTATGACTGCGTTATCAGGCGCACATAGAGATCACCGCGACCGCCGCCCTTCAAATTCGGCATGCCCCGTCCCTCAAGGCGCATTGATTTGCCCTCTTCCACGCCCTTGGGAATGTTCAGCTTGATTTTCGCTCCGGAAACGTCGTGCACCATCAGCTTGCCGCCCTTTTTCAAAACGGACGGCTTCGCAATGGCGTTGCAATATACGTCAGCGCCACGGGTTTCGAAGTATGGGTGTGATCTCAGCTGGACCTGAATATAAAGATCGCCTGTCTGTGCAGACACGACGATTCCGTTTTCCAGCAAACGCGCCGGTGTCGCACCGCCCTCACCGGCGAGCCGGATACGCGTTCCAGTGGTCGCCCCCGCAGGAATTTTCACGCGCAAATGACGTATCTCTGGCGCGGAGGTACCGATGCCCGAACACGTGGCGCATTTGTTCACGACGGTTTTGCCCGACCCCTGACAATTCGAGCAAGTCTTCTGCAACTGGAACATACCCTGCTTGGCAGTAACTTTTCCCGTTCCGCTGCACGCTGAGCAATTCGGTCCGGTACCCAGAATACCCTGTCCGGAACACGCAGAACAAAGTCGTGTTCGCGAGATTTCAAGGTCTTTCTCTATGCCAGAGAACGCCTCTTCGAGCGTGATCTCCGCGACGGTATGGATATCGGCGGTTTCTGCAGTGGCTGCACCGCCCACCTTGCCTCCGGCGCCGAACATTTCGTCAAAAACTTTGAAAACGTCGTTCTCACCTTCTGGCTTCGCGGTCTCGGATTTTCCATCATCAGCGCCCGTATTCTCGAATGGCGTATCACCCGGCGCTGCAGCACTATAGGAAAACTGGCTAAATTGCAGCGCGCCGAAATCGCGCCAGGTGTCTTCATAAGCTTTCAGCTTGTCATAATCCATTTGCGGACGCTTGCCCGTAAGACGTGCGAGCTCCTCAATGAATCCATCCAGCAAAGCGCTACGCCCAGAGCCGTCCCAGTCTGACAGATTGTGGGTGTTCAATCCGGCGAACCCCAGCGGAAGTTCTGCCCTCTCCATCAATACCGGCACGAGCCGGCCTGCATCTTTCGCCAGACGCGCCTGCTCGATCACCCACTGACTGGACACAGACTGACCGCACCACAAAACAGGCACAGCCTTCGCCGCCGCGATACGTTCTTCCAGATGCCGGTTGAAGCCGTCTGCGGGTATATCCTGATAATCAAAAGCGACATCATAGCCATAGCCCGCCAGCACACTTGCCAGATGCCGCGCGGCAGGCCTGCGCTGGGATTTGTAGCAGATCAGAATATCCAAAAACGTTCTCCCTTGGCCTGACTTTAATTCGATTTACCCTAGGCTCAAGAGAGGAGACAGCTGCGTTATGGCCGATACCCCTTCCCTAATCTTCCCGCCTCGATCATTCGGTCAGCATGATGCACAAAATCCACGAGCAAAGGTCGGGTGTCGCGCGGGTCGATAATATCCTCCGCCAGAAACGCTTCTGCCGTCCGGAAGGGTGAGCGGATCGCGTCAAACTTCGCATAAAGCGCCTCCAGGAAGGCCTCTTTATCCTCGGCCTCTGATATCTCCTTTCGATAGGCCGCCTCAATCCCGCCAGCCATAGGCAGAGACCCCCAGTCTCCACTCGGCCAGGCATAGCGCCATTTCGTCTTTGTCGGGTTCATCATGGCTGAACCGGCTAGCCCAAAGGCTTTGCGGATCACCACAGAGCAAATCGGCACATCGGACTGATAAACAGCTGACATCACGCGCACGCCCTTGCGCGTCACCCCTGCCGTTTCGTGTTTCACGCCCACCGCAAAACCAGCGCAGTCCACAAAATGGATAATCGGCAGATGGAAGGTATCGCACAAGTCCACATGGCGGGTGACCTTATCGCAGGTATCCGCCGTCCAGGCACCATCGAGGAAGAACGGGTCGCCAGCCAGAACCCCCACGGGGAACCCGTCAATCCGCGCAAAACCTGCCACAATGCCCCGCCCCCAGTGCGGACCAATCTCAAAAAAGCTGCCTTGGTCAACGCAAGCCTCAACAATGCGGCGCGGCTTGTAGGGTGTCTTGCCGTCAGTTGGCACGATGTCGATCAGAAACTCTTCGCGACGGTTCGGATCGTCTGTCGGCTCTGTTCGTTCGGCGCGCTCATGAACGGATGACGGCAGATAGGAGAGGAACTGACGTGTCTTCTCAAACGCCTCGGCCTCGCTTTCAACCGCATCATCCACCGTGCCGTTCTTGGCCTGAATATTCCAGCCGCCGAGCTCTTCTTTCGTGACGTCTTCGCCGATGGCAATCGCGACAGGCGGCCCGGCCACAAACACTTGCGACAGTTCTTTCACCATAACCGAATAATGGCTCGCAGCCAGCCGACCCGCGCCCATGCCCGCACACGGACCGAGCGCCAGAGCAACCACCGGAATCTCCGCCAGATTATCCACCACCAGCTCCCAACCCGGCGTCTCGGGAATGTAGGTCCGTGGGTCCTTGTCGAGCATCTTGATGGACCCGCCACCGCCCGTGCCATCAATCAACCGCACCAGCGGCAAACGGTATTCAGAGGCCATCTTCTCGGCGATGATCATCTTTCCGCGAATGCTGGCATCGGCTGCCCCGCCGCGCACAGTGAAATCATCGCCCAGGATCACCACAGGCTTGCCGCCGACACGCCCACGCCCGACCACCATATTGGCCGGCAGGAAGTCTTTCAGCTGATGATTTTCATCATACTCGGCCCGACCTGCAATCTTGCCAATTTCCTGAAAGCTGCCCGGATCAGCCAGAAAGGCCACACGCTCACGAACCGTCAGCTTACCCCGTCCGCGCTGGCGAGAAACAGGCTCGTCCCCGCCCATTTTCTCGGCCAGTCTCTCCCGTTTCCGAAGCTCGTCTATACTTGGCTTCCAGCTCATTTCGTTTCTCCCTTGAATGGGATAACGCCAGCTTTTCAGGTGTTTGTGAAGGGCGCAAAAGTCATCGAGCTTGAAAAGCCTGCCCCATCCCGGCAAGGAAAGTGAATGACGAAGATTCTTCATTTCATACCGGGCACAATGTGTGATGCGCGCGTCTGGCAGCCTGTTCGGGATCTCATCAAACCGGCATTCGATACGGCCTATATTCCGCTGGAAACCGCCCAATCCGCAGATGAGTTTCGTGATCGGTTCCACCAGGCGCATGACCAATCTGCCGCGCCTTTAAATCTCGTCGCCTTTTCCATGGGCGGTTATCTGGCGCTCGAATTCGCGATCCGAAATCCGGAGAAAGTCGCATCGCTCGTCACGGTCTGCACCTCGGCTTTCGGCCTGCACGAGAAAGAAAAGGCCCAGCGCCAGGCCGCCTTGCACTATCTTGAAACACACACATATCGCGGCATCGCCGATGCCCGCATCAAGCAAATGCTCCATCCCGACCATTTTCAGGACAACAACATCAAACAGACCATGCGCGACATGGATCAGGACATCGGCCTCGAGATTCTGAAGATCCAGCTGCGAGAGACCTCCGAACGGGAAAATCTCTACCCAGGTCTGAGCAAGATCACGTGTCCAACCCTTATTGTGGGCGGCGATGCTGACCCGTTTCTGACCAGCCATCAACGGGCTGAAATGGCCTCCGCCATCCCCAACTGCCAGACGGTTGAGGCCCTCAAGTCAGGTCACATGCTGCCACTTGAACAGCCTGATTGGCTTGCCGGCGCCATCAATGACTTTCATGCGCGTCTCTGAACTGCCAACCTCAGTCTATCAGCGCAGTGACGCAGGGGAAGCGCGCATAACCCCGCATTTCCTGACATATTTGCCATGAAGTTCACGGGCTTCATCCCTTGCCATATTCGTCGCGCAACCCCATAGAACATGTGTTCATTCAGGGAGAAAACTCATGGACCTTGCGACACTTACTGCGAAAGCCAGCGAAGCTTTGACTGCAGGCGGAGATTTCAACAAGAAAGTCAAATTCGACTTCGGCTCTGTCGGCAAGCTGCTGCTCGACGGCGTGAACGGTAAGGCAACCAATGAAGATGGTGATGCCGATGCAACCGTCTCTGTTGACTGGGATGACTTCCAGAAGCTCCTCGCTGGCCAGCTCGACCCGACAATGGCGTTCATGCAAGGCAAGCTCAAAGTGGCTGGCGACATGTCTGTTGCCATGAAACTTCAAAGCCTTCTGTCGAAGCTGACTTAAGCGCCGACATGTCCTCGTCAGACCTGGTTATCGTCGAGGGCAATCCCCCACCTGTTGGGGCAGCTGTTCACTGGCTGCCCGGCCTGGAAGGGCGCAAGCTGCGCATGTGCGCTGCGCCGTCCACATCTGACACCCCACGCGGCACGGTTATCGTCTGCCCGGGGCGAACAGAATTCATCGAGAAATATTTTGAGGTTGCCCGCGAGCTTCAGGCCAAAGGGTTCGCCGTGCTCATTCTCGACTGGCCCGGCCAGGGCCTCTCTTCGCGCCTCCTCAAGGATGCGCACAAAGGCCATATCGACCGGTTCTCCACCTTCATGAACGCCCTGCGGGTGGCGCTCGACAATATGGATGACAGCCTGCCGCGGCCTTATGTGTCGCTCGCTCACTCCATGGGCGGCGCTATTGCGCTCGGTGCCATCAGCCAGCAGCTCGTCACCGTCGACGCCGCGGCATTCTCGGCACCGATGTGGGGCCTCAAAAGCCGTTTCATGGGCATGAAATATCTCGCCTGGGCAATGAAGACGCTCGGTCAGGGCGCCACGCGAATTCCGGTTCCGGATATGGCGCGCACATTCGAAGCCAATATCGTCACGCATGATCGTGATCGTTGGGAAATTCAGGAACGTTTGATCAAAAGCAGCCCGGCGCTCGATCTGGGTCAGGTCACCTGGAGCTGGGTTGGTGCCTCGCTCGACATTATCGACCAGTTCGCCAGGCCTTCGACACTGGAAAACGTCAATTGTCCGGTTCTGATCGCCACGGCCGGCGAAGAAGCGCTGGTCGACAATGACAGCCACAAACGCATCGCCGCTCACCTCAGCAATGTCGAGCAGATTTTCATCCCTGAAGCCCGTCATGAAATCCTGATGGAAACCGACAATATCCGGGCAGAATTCTGGGCGGGCTTTGATCGCCTGCTCAGCCGCGCCGGCATCTGATCGCGCAGCCTTTCTCCACGCCCATCACCAGAAACACAAGCCGACCCGAGCCATCATACGGCAGGCGATGCCGAAACCTGTTCCGTCTATCCTGAAGGTCAGGGCCAGGGCGATACCTTCGACACGTTCAACGATATGTGGGGGCCGATCTCCGTCACAATCATGGATTAACCCCAGCCGAGCTGCAGAATTCGCTTTTATTGATTACCAATAAATGCTAGCTTACTCTCACCAATAATGGAGAGGAAACATGCGCAAAATTCTTGGACTTACAGCCGTCAGCCTGTGTCTGGCCGCACCAGCCTTTGCAGGCGATAGCACCACGCTCGATTACGTCGTCGAAAAGGGCGTCGTCCTCAGCACGCAGGGCATGGACATCCCTGTGACCTATAATGAGGATGGCACATATTCTGCCGATGCAATGGGCATGGAAATCCCAGGCACATGGCGGATCGACGGCACCTCACTGTGCACGGAATCCAGCATGCAGCCAGGCGAGAATTGTACTGAATACCCTGAAGGCAAAGGCCCGGGCGACAGCTTCGAGGTCGAAGGCGCCATGGGCACGGCGACCATCACAATTAACGAGTAGTCCGCTCGATATCTGATAAATCAGAACGGTCCGGCTCAGCCGGGCCGTTTTTCTTTGCCGGCTGATTGCGACACCCACACACCGGCCAGGATCAGTGCAAACGCCACAAAGCTGTGCCAAGGCTGAACCTCACCATAAGCGACAAACCCGATCAGGGCCGAAACAACTGGTATGGTATAGCCCGTCAGCGCAAGGAAGGTCGCATTCGTTCGCTTCACCAGCGCCATATAGAAAAGCGATGACAGCGCCGTCGGCCCGATACCCAGCCCGATCACCGCCAACCATGACGACACATCAGGGCTGCGCGCGGACCAATCCGCGAACAACACACCAGGCCAGCTGACAACTGCAGCAATGCTGACAAATCCGGCAGCCAGAACCAATGGCGGCATGGGTGGCGAGGCCCGCGCCAGAACGGTCTCGGCGGCATATCCCGTCACCGCGATAAGCACCAGCAACTGCGCCAGCATGCTGGCTGACCCGAACGAGCCTATCGCATCAGGGCCGAACAGGAGCGCGATACCCAGAAAACCGACCATCAACCCGCCAAGCTTGCCCCAGCTCATCCGCTCATCATGGAAGATGAAATGCGCCATCACCGCGACGAACAGCGGCGCGGTCGCCGTGTAGAGCGCGGCCAGACTGGAATCGATAGACTTCTGCGCAAAGGTGATCAGCCAGAAGGGCGCCACCATGCCGACAACTCCCATCACCAGCATATTGCCCCAGCGAAGCCTGTCAGAAAGCGGCGGAAACTTGTGCCCTTTGACCAGTGCAGCCGCGACCAGAATAAGTGCGCCAATGGTCAACCGGCCCGAAACCACAACTTCGGTTGGCAGGCCCTGTTCGGGCGTCGAAAGCTTCACGGCAAGCCGCGTCAGCGGAAAGGAAATCGCCCAGAGACAAGTGAGGATCCAGAACCACACCCAGTCAGAAAGGCTTCGATGGGCCAGCGCAGAAACAGGTGTTACCGCCGGGTCTGCATCCGTGCCCACAGGCGCAGATGGCGGCGTGTCACCATGCTCATGCTGAGCCTTCATCGGTGCCGGTCAGCTGTGCGCACTGCGGCCATGAAGGCCTCGACTTTCTTCGCATCAAGATGTCCGTTCGTCCGAAGCCCGGAACAGACATCCACACCATACGGCTTCACGCGGGCAATGGCATCGCCGACATTCTCCGGCGTCAGCCCACCCGCAAGGAAAACAGGTTTATTGCTTTTCTGAACGAAAGCGCGGCTCAGCTCCCAGTCATGGGTTCGGCCTGTTCCGCCAAGCTCTGGCGTCTCCGCAGACGGCCGCCCGGAGTCGAGCAGAAAGGCGTGTACGTAGGGCTCATACTTATCGATGAGGTCAAGCGACTCTGGCCCTTCCATATGGATCACCTGCACGCGACGGGTCGACAACAATACCCGATCAAGTGAGAGCGTTTCAGCCAGAGACAAATGCTGCACCAGCTGAACAGTCGAGACGCCGGTCCGCAACAAGTGTTCGGCAATCGCGGTTGCTGTCGTCTCAGAGGTCAGAAGAAATGTGCTGACGCCCGGCGGCACCTGTTTGGCAATATCAGCAATCTTGCGATCCGGAATCGGTCCCGGCCCGGAGGGCATCGCCCCGACCAGACCCACCGCATCAGCGCCGTGTTTCACCGCCAGCTGCGCTTCATCAACAGAGGCGATGCAACAAATCTTGACCCGTGTCCGCGTCAAATCGCTGACTCCGGCACGAAATCCAGCAGCGCATCACCTTTATAGGAAATCCAACCCACATCACCCGCCTTGGCGCCTCTGGCTGCACCATCAACCGGCTGCAGACGCACACGGCGCCCATCAACCAACTCCATGAAGATAAAATCAGATCCCGCCTCAGACGCGGCATCGAACTGGCGATCCACTACAATAGCCGCAACCCAGCCCGGCTGTGCCGTCGCGCTGCGTGTTTTCATCTGGTTATAAAGATACGCGCCAAGCGCTGACAGGCAGAATACAATCCCGCACGCCAGAACACCCATTGAACCGAGCACGAGAATGTCACCGGCAAAGCTTTCACCACCAACAATTCGCGTGACCAGCATGAAGATCAGGGCAAGGCCAATCAGCCCGCCACCAAGGATCAGCGTACCGTTATTGATCGCGGGCAACAGCCTTTTCGGCGCGCTTTCCCGGCGAGGCGGAGTAGCGCCATCTGCAAAGCTCTGCAGCTTATCGTAATCGATATCACTCATAGGCCTGATCCTTCGCCGATTCGCCCTTCCCGTGTGCGCGAAAACCTAGTCGAAACGCAACCCGTCGAAAAGACGATATACACACCGCATGCGAATTGGCTGAAAATCCGGGCGAGAATGTGATGATTGCCGGTTAATCTCAATTCAACAGAGTTTTCTGGCGAGGTATTAACCCGAAGGCGGGACACTCCTCTGCGTCACTGCCAACAGGGGATACGCAGATGCTGAACCATGCCTGGGCCATGCTCGTCCTGACACCATTTCTGATGACAGCTTGCTCACCAAAATCACCGGAAGACGCAGCCATCGAAATCGTCATGAATACGCCGGATATCCCAGACGATGTTCGCGAGGCCATGATCTTTCAGATGAAGCGCGGCGCCGAGGCAGGCAATAGCGGCACGCTCCTCCCCCTCACCAGACGAGACATCAATCAGGTCACAGTCGAAGACAAGTCCGAAACCCGCTATGTGCATTCTGTCGGCTTCGGCAACTGGTCAGTCAAATGCTGGTACTTCCAGCGGCCGAAATCCGGTCAGCGCGAGGCCATGTGCGACGTCGCCCCCTGGATCGGGCCGACCATTGGTGAAGTCCCCTTCCCGACAGCTGTTGGCGCCAGCGTTCAACTCAGAGCCAATCGCGACCCTCAGCTCACCATCAAATCACCTCAGCGTGCAGCGAATTCTGAGTGGTCTTTCTCCTGCGGCTCAAAACGCTGGACGGGCCAGAGCGAACGCAGCCGCGATGAAATCCTGTATGGTGATGAAACCGCCGCCTATTTGCAGGTCATGAAAACGCGTGACTGCACAGTCAGCTTCACGGCCAAACAGGGCGGCGAGAAAGAGGTCGAACTCACAGGTCATGGCTTCCGCGAAGCCTATTCCTACGCCCAGCGATATGTCGCCAGCCCGAAAGTGGGCTAAGCGGCTTCACGCATGGCTGATCCAGCCGCGCCAGGTCAGTGCAGCAAAGAACATCTCGACCGACGAAAAACCCGCCTCCGAAATCAATGCCGCATCGACATTATCGGGATAGAGCGACGACATATCACCGACAGCTTCACGCGCTTTCGCCACCATCTCCGATGGTGCCCCGGCAGCGCGCGCGTAAGCAGCATACCGATCGAGCCAAAGCGTCCGCGCGTTTAAATCGGTCGGAAGACATGTATGTGCGGCAATAAAGGGTGCGCCGGGTTTTAGCCTGCGGTGAATTTCCTTCAGTGTTCGCAGACGCTCTTCGGTTTCCAGAAAATGAAGTGTCAGAAGGCAGACTGCTGCATCGAACGGCCCTTCGCTTGCGTCACCTATATACCCTTCAACCAGCTCAGCACGGTTCGCGTGCTCGCCCATAGTGACCCGCGCCAGCGCCAGCATTTCACCTGCCGGATCGACACCTTCAAACGTCCATCCTCCTGCAAACTCGGCCATGGCCCGCAGCTCGATGCCGCCACCCGCACCTAAAACCATGACTCGCCCGTTTTCAGGCACGCGCTCTGCCAGCAAGACATTCGTCATCCTGTGAAGCGCCTCAAATCCCGGCACGAACAGCGGCGGCCCTGACAGGTAATTCGCAACGGCTTGCGGGTCTTTGAATGACTTCAGAAACGGGGTTTCTTCGTCTGCCGCACTCATTGGCTCTGCCCTCTGGTTTCAGTGTGTGAGTGCCGCGTCCAGCGCCACAGATGAGCACAAGCCAGAAGGAGCGCCCCCGCAACAGTAATCGGGGTTTCAAAGGCTTCGAACTGCTCAACAAAAGCGCCAGCCATCAAGAGCCCCAGACCCGCAACCGCCAGAGCGACGAAAATCGATCGGCCTATCGTGCACTTACCGCGCACAATCAGAAAACCTGAGATCGGAAGTGCTGTAATAACGAAGACTTTGTGGATCCACTCCTCTTCAGCCAACACGCCAGCCATGGGCAGGATCGCAACAAACAATGGCAGTAAAAGGCAGTGCGCAAGGCATAAGCCAGACATGGTGATGGCGGACACATCAAGCGCCAGTCCAACAGAATTCTTGGTCAAATCTACTTCTCCAATCACGGCATTATCAGCGGTCAGCCAGTTGCGATCACACTTAAATGCCAATCACGAATTTGTATATCGTTATAACGTAACTTTTTTGATACAGCTCGCTCACAGTTTCGATAGTGGAGACAATCGGCATGCCAGACCCGTTATTCGCACCAACAGAAAATGCGGCCGAACCCGATCTTGAGAGCCAGCTCTCACAAGCAAGAGCTATTGCGCGAAAGGCCGGAAAAACCCTCACACCCGTCCGGGAGTACTTTTACAAGCGCCTGCTTTGCGAGGGTCCGCTCGGCGCTTACGAGCTTCTGGCCGGGCTGGATGGGGTTGCCAGCGCAAAGCCGCCAACCGCCTATCGAACGCTCGAATTTTTGCAGGAGCTTGGGCTGATCCGGAAGCTGCAATCGGTCTCGAAATATATCGCGACGCCGCTCTCAGCGGTCTCCAGTCCTATGGCGTTTGTTGTGTGTCGCCAGTGTGGCCTAACGGAGAAGCTGGAATGTGATCCGGCGCAGACCTCCGTATTTGATCGAGCCCGGAAAAGCGGTTTTGATCAACTTGACGCAACGATCGAGATTTCGGGACGATGCGGCCGGGACGATTGCCCCGGGGATCGTCTCCGAACGGGCCGCTCGACATAGTGTTGATCTGACGCCGCCACCCAAGGCTTATCCCGTCTAATCACCCGACGCTCATCCCGACGCATGTCGGGATCCGTGTCTGGGAGTGTCAGACAGATTGCTCCACGCCTGAACTTGTCATTGCGTTCGCGTTGAAACACACTCTCCCGAGGAGTGGAGGCGCGCGTGAAGCTAACGGAATCGCTGGTCAATAAGGTCTCTTCCATCGGGTTCGCCTGCGCTGGCCCGGCGCTGGCAGCGTTGAGCGTATCAAACCCTCTGATTGCTGGCGCAACAGCGGCCATGGGCCTCGCCACCGCAGCGGGCTTCATCATTTCGAAGTTCAACAAGCATGGCATCGACAGCAAAGCGGCGCTGGACAGGATTCGGAAAGGCATCGAAGACCGCTTCAGAGATGATCCTGAATATCGTTTCTACGAGGATCAGCAGGCCATTACGCGCGCCTGTGAATTGCTGGACGACGAACTTGAAAATCTACAGCTCAGTCCGAAAGAACTCGCTGGGACAGGGATCGACGCACAAGGATTTCCCGTCGCCGCGACCGAGATTGTTCTTGATCGCCTTGTTAAGGCGTCGAAATCCAATCCCGAGTCAAAGTTCGATCCCGAGGACGATAAGCAGATCGCGTTCACCAAAGCTGTCCTGACCGCGACGTTCGAAACGGCGGTCCTGGATAATCAATACTGGAATGAGTTCAACAAGCACCTCCAGCTCGCCATGGCGAAAGGAATTGGTGAGCTGAAAGACGGGCAGGCGCGCCTTCCTGAGGCCACGGCGAAGGCCGTTCTCGATGAATGGGAGCGCCGGGGACTTGTCTCCACCCTGAAGACAGACACGATCATGGCGCTGGCCCGCAGGCTGCCAGATGCTGGCGATCTGGATCAGTCCGTCATCTCTTTGATAAATGCCCTCGACGAAGCCGAAGAACTGGTACGACAAGGCCATAATCCCGGCAATGACATCGACGCCTTCGCGGCTTCGGTCATCAGGCGCATCTCAGACAGGCTTGAGGATGGCGATCTCGATGGCGCGTCGGAAGAAGCAGAAGCGGCATTCGCTCTGTGGGAGGCACAAGAGAAGGAACGCGCAGAAGCCTCCAAGCGAAATGGTATGGCCATTCTTAGGGCAGGTATCCGCGCCGATATCGCAGCCAGCCGCCCCGAGGCCGTCGCTGACAAGGAAATCCGGCTGATCGAGCTGACCACGCTTGCTGACGAGCGATTCAACGCAATCCGTTCAAAACAGTACGAGTATTATGTGCAGGGCCGCGACAAAGGCATCCGCATTGATCTTGAAATTTCAATAGCGCTGGCGCGGCGCTGCAAGCAGCGCGCCGCTGGCCCGGATGAATCCGGAAACGCGCTGACTGATCTCGGCAATGCGCTCTGCACCCTCGGGCAAAGGGAAAGCGGTACGGCCCGCCTTGAAGAGGCGGTCATCGTCTATCGCAGCGCCCTTGAGGAATGCACCAAAGACCGCGTCCCGCTCGACTGGGCCATGACGCAGAACAATCTCGGCACTGCGCT
>NZUJ01000127.1 GCA_002701295.1 Ponticaulis sp.
TTGGGCCGCGAAGAAGATGCCAAGGCCGATCATCGCCACCATAACGGGTCGAACGACCACAAAATCCATTGCGCTCCGAAATGGTCCTTCGCTGAACTGACGAAGCCTGTGGGCTACGCGCGCACGGACTGGCTCGGCCAGACCACGCGGGGAATACCATTTCGGTTCCTTGTCAGACAGGTGAGACAAGTGACGCGGCAGCACAAAGAAACTTTCGATCAGGGACAGCACCAGAAGGATGATCACGACCGCTGAAACCTGCCCCAGGAACTGACCAAAAAGACCCGGCACCATCAGGATTGGCACAAAAGCCGCAATTGTGGTTGAGACCGAAAACATGACTGGCCGCGCAACCCGCGTGACGCCCAGATGCGCTGCTTCAAGACCGCGTTTGCCCTTTCGGAAATTGGCGTGAATATTTTCACCCACCACAATCGCGTCGTCCACGATAATCCCGATGGCCAGAATAAAGCCAAACAGCGACAGCTGGTTCAGCGTGATCCCGAACAGGAGCATGGGGAAGAACGCGCCGACAAAGCTGACGCCCACGCCAATCGCCACCCAGAACGCAATCCGGATATCCAGAAATAGAAGCAATAACACCGTCACAAGTGCCAGGCCCATAAGCGCGTTACGGACAAGAAGGTCGATCCGCTCGGACAGGTTAACCGCCTCATCACGCCAGAATTCGTAAGACACGCCAGCTGGCAAAACATTCTCGATATCGTCCTTCAGATATTCCTGAACGACCTGCGAGTTCGCAATCGTCTTTTCATTGCCGACGCGAAACACCGTGACCATTGCGGCGGACTGGCCATTATAGATCGCATCGATCGGATCATCGGACAGACCATCAGAAATCGTCGCAACGTCGCCCAGATAAATCGGCGTTCCGTTCTGACCCGTACCCACAACAATATTGGCAAACTCTTCGCCAGACCGGCGCTCACCCATGGCGCGAACGCGCAACAGCTGGCGATCGTCTTCGATTTCACCGCCTGAAAGATCGAGACTTTGCGCAGATATCGCGTTCGAAATGGCTGTCAGCGACAAGCCACGTGCCCGCAATTCGGCCTCTGAAACCGTGATGTCGATCAGATAATCCGGCACACCACTAATCTGAACCAGCGATAACTCATCCTTGTTAGCCAGATCCCGACGAACTCGATCAGCCGTCTGCTTCAGAAGCGAACGGCTCACATCTCCGTACAGCAAGATCTGCGCAACAATCTCATCGGGCTCGATCTCGCTGATCTGGGGCGCTTCGGCATCCTGCGGGAAGACCGTGATCCGGGCGATCTCGTTCTTCACCTCATCCAGCATTTCAGACATGTCTTCGCCCTGAGCGATGTCCACGAACACAACGCCGACATTCGAACTGGCGAGACCATTGATCTTGTCCACACCTTCAAGCCCTTCGAGACGCTCCTCGATTGGGCGAACGATAGAGGTTTCGACATCCTCCGGGGTCGCACCCGGATAAGGCACAGTCACATTGATCTGTCCGGTATCAATCTGCGGGAAGATCCGGACATTCAGCGCCGCCAGTGACGCCAGACCGGCAATCACAAGAAACACCATCAGCAGATTTGAGGCGACCCGGTTCTTAAGCGCGCTATCAATCAGGCCGATCACGACCGATCCCCCTCAACACTGACCCGCATGCCTTCGACTTCTTCAGACAACACCGTCGTCATCACGCGTTGAGATCCATCCAGTTCATCGGAATGGACAAGGATCATGTCACCAGACTGGTCGATCACATCCACATGGGCTTTGTGCAGGTCCTGGCGGTCGGTAATGACCCAGACAAAGGAATCCTGACGAACCGATCCTTCCGGCACACTCCACACCGGATTTTCCGAATAGCCTTCAATCAGCACATCAACGTAATCACCGGCAAAAACAACGCCTTCATTGGCTTCCGAGAAGGCATCAGGAAAGACAGCGATCAGCGTTGCAGTCCGCGAGGCCGCATCGATCAGTGGCGAAAAATCATCAACATAGCCATTCAGTGTGACGCGGCTGAGAGAGCTCGTATTCGGCTCAGCCGTCACAGACAGCTTTCCCTCGTCGGAATTTGCCATGGCCGCGCGGACCGCTGCAATTTCATCCGCAGGAAGCCCGGCTTGCACCTCGCCCACATCTGCACTGATCAGCGTGGCAAGCGATTGGCCCGGCGCGACATATGTGCCGAGCGCAAGGTTCTCACTGGTGACGATCGCATCGAATGGCGCGCGGATGACGGTTTTTCCGACCGCACGCTCAGCAATCCGCACCTGAGCTTCCGCTTGTTTGACCGCAGCCTGTGCATCTTCGAACGTCGCGACGGCTGCCTCAGCGGCTTTTTCAGGTGCAGCTCCAATCTCCGAAAGTCTGTTCTGTCGATCACGCTCCGAACTGGCCTGAGACAGTCTCGCTTGCGCCGTCGCGAGTTGTGCCCGCGCGCGCTGCAGATCAGCGGCATAATCGCCATCATCGATCCGGACAACAATCGCGCCCTGATCAATACGGCCGCCGGGGGTCAGATTCTCATTGATAGAGACGACCTTGCCCGCCACTTCCCCAACCAGCTGAAGCTCATCACGCGGCTGAAGACGTCCAGGCGCATGCACGCGGTAGGTGCGAGGCGCAGGCTGAATCGAATACGCTTCGACCAGCGGCGTCGTGTCTGGTGGCGCGACGGCTTCCTGTTTTGCTTCGCCTTTGGCACCGGCAATCTGCATGATCCCAAAGCCGCCAACAGCTGCGACGACGCCAACGATCAACCAGAGCGGTCCGGGACGTTTAGACTTGCCTTCTGAGGAACTTCCGTCCATTTGATGCTCTGTCATAGAATTTTCACTTCGCTCTAACCCCGGAATGCGCTTGTCTTGGGCCCAAGTTTTATACTTGGATCGTGACGGCCAGATAACACTCGGAAGCTAAAATGAACAGAAATTATTTTATTCAGTGTTCTTTGATCAGTTTTTCGGCATGGTTTATCGCCGGATGCCAAACCGTTGGGCCCGACTATGTCGCCCCTGAGCTGGTCGATTATCAGGACGCCTGGGTGGCCGGTGACGCATCCGTGCTCGCGCCCGGCCAGGTTGAAGCGACAAATTACTGGGAAGATTTCCACGATCCACTTCTCAATCAGCTTCTTGAGCAGGCCAGTCTGCAAAATCGCAGTATCGCGCAGGCCGAAGCCGGATATCTCGCGGCGAGCGCCTCACTCGATCGGGCCTATCGCGCCATCTATCCTATGGGTGGTGTCTCAACAGGCGTCACACGTCAGCAAAACTCCTCTGCGAGCTTTGGCGCCGACCTGCCCTTCGAGTTTGAAGCGCAAACCACCTACACAGCGGGTGCAAATGTCAGCTGGGAGTCTGGTCTGTTCGGTCGGATCAGAAGCGGTCTTGATCAGGCCATTGCCGGCATGGGCGGCCAGCAAGCCGTTCTCGAAGATACCCGTCGCGCCATCCTTGCCCAGACGGCCCTGAACTATCTCTCGCTTCGTGAACTCAATGCCCGCATTGCGGTGTCACAGGCCAATCTCGAACGCCAGCGCGAAGTGTTGACGCTTACAGAACAGCTCCGCGAAGCTGGTGAAGTCTCTGACATTGATGTCGAGCGTCAGACCAATCTGGTGGACAGCACGCTGGCAGGCCTGTCGGGATTGCAGGCGGCACGTCAGGAAACCATTTCCGGGCTCGCCCTTCTCACCGGGCAGACGGTTCCGGACTTTCAGGATACTTATCCTGAACTGATCGATGGCGCGACTGACAAGCTACCTGAGCTCTCCGCCTTCGGTCCGCTCCGCATTGTTTCGCCTGAAGACATGTTGCGCCGCCGGCCAGACGTTCGCGCGGCGGAACGCCAGCTTGCTCAATCTGTTTATGCGATCCAGTTTGCCACCGCAGACCTTTACCCTCAGCTTACACTCTCAGGAAACGTCTCGCTCACGGCGCTGGAACCGGGCAATCTCTTCACCGGCGACGCCCTTGGCTACAGCTTTGGGCCTCAATTGTCCTGGGGCGTGTTCAATCTCAGCCAGACGCGTGCCCTGATTGACCAACGCGAAGCCGAAGCCGAAAGCGCCCGACAAAACTTCGAGAACACGGTCCTGACAGCGCTGACCGAAACAGATGCCGCGCTGCAATCTTATAATTTTGGCGTGGAACAGGCCGCGATATCAAAGCGTGCACTCGGCTCAGCGGAACGCTCAAGAGAACTCGTGGAAATCCGATATCGGGAAGGTGCTGAAAGCCTTCTCAGCCTGATCGACGCACAGCGTCAGGCTCTGTCGGCACAGGATGCGGAAATTCAGGCACGATTTGAGGCGCTTCGCCGTCGGGTCACGGTTTATCGGGCGCTCGGCGGCTAAACCAGCGGAGAGTTGACAAATACGGGCAGTGCCTCGGCTCGCTCAGACAGCGCCTTGAGACGTGGATAGTCATCAGCTGCCGCATTCTCCGGGAACACGTGTTCTGTGAACCGCCAGACCACAGCCGTGGTAATGTCCGCCTGAGTCAGCTGATCACCGCAGCTCCAGCCCTCAATGCCAGCAAGTTCATCTTCGATTGCCCCATAGGCTTGCGCGAGCTGTGTCTCCACGCGCGCCAGCCAGTTGGCATTCGGGACATCACCTGAGCGCATATTGAATTCATAAACTTTCTGCACGGTCTTTTCCGCAGCAATCAGGGCAAGACCGATCAGACGCTGAGCGCGGATATAGTCCGCCACGCCAGTCGGCATCAGGCTCGTCTCAGGTCCGGCCAGTTTCTCGATGACGTCCAGAATCAGACTCGATTCCATCAGAACCGTCCCATCATCCATGATCAGCGACGGCGCCTTCACCAGCGGATTATAGGTTTTGAACGTGTCGAAATCCCGCATGACAGAAACCGGCTCATGCTCAAATGGCATATCGAACAGCTTCAGCGTAATCGCAACGCGCCTCACAAAAGGCGAATCCATCATTCCGATCAGCTTCATGGTTCATTTCCTTCCCAATCGATGATCCAGTCGAATTCATCTCCTTCGAACACGGTTTCCTCGTTGAAGGTTCGGCCCATGATCGACACACCTTCGCGATGCACAGATGACTGTTCACCTGAAACGAGGGGATGCCAGTTCTCCAGCGGCTTGCCTTCATAGATCAGCCGATAGGCGCAGGTTTTCGGCATCCATTTAAGCTCGCCCAGCTTCTCAGGCGTCAGCTTCACGCAATCAGGAACGATCTTTTTCCGGTTGGCATAGTCCGAACACCGGCACGTCCCTGCATCCAGCAATTTGCAGTGCAGCCGCGTATAGGCAATCTCGCCCGTGTCCTCATTTTCCAGCTTCACAAGACAACACTTGGCACATCCGTCACACAGCGCTTCCCACTGGGCCTCGCTCATTTCCGTCAGCGGTGTTGTTTCCCACCAGTTATCAGTCATGGCTATTCGCCCGCGACCCGTTCGAACATCTCGTTAAAGGCTTTGACAGCAGCGGCAGGTCCATCAGGGTGAGACCAGACGCCACCAGACACGGCCAGAAAATCAGCGCCTGCGCGCACCAGAGCTTCGCCATTTTCAACTGTGATTCCGCCAATCGCCACGCAAGGCGGCTCCATCATTTCCTGCCACCAGGTCAGAAGCTCGGGGTCGGCCTTGTAGAGCACGTCTTTCGTCTCAGTCGGAAAGAACGCGCCAAAGGCCACATAATCGGCACCATGTTCACCGGCCAGCATGGCCAGATGACGACTGTCATGACAGGTGACACCAACAATCCCGTCAGGTCCGACCCAGCGGCGCGCATCTTTCAGCGTCCCGTCGGTCTGGCCGATATGGACGCCATCAGCTCCCAGCTCGGCCGCCAGAGACGCACTGTCATTCACCAGAACAGCCACGCCCCGGTCCTGAACTTTTTCAAGGATCTGGCTCGTCACCCGGCGAATGGCTTCTTCGTCGGGCGAAACACCATCAGCCTGTTTCAACCGGATCTGAAGACACGCAACATCACCCGCATCGAGCGCGGTCATGAGCTGCCGATCGAACACATCCACATCGGGGATGCTGGGCGGGGTGATGAGGTAAAGTCGTGTCTGATAATCCATTTGCAAACCTACAGGTCGAAACCCCGCTGTTCGTCAAGTCTTGTCCATCAGATTTGGATGTAGCAGACTATATTTCATAATAGGGAGTGAAACATGAAATATCTTTTGACCAGCCTGATCGCAGGCGCCGTTCTGACGGCACCCGCACTGGCAGAAACAACCACAGAAGCCGATACAGCAGACGTAAGCGTCGCCGTTTCAGCAGTCGGCATTGGCGTGACCAGCCTCGAAACCTCCATGGCCTTCTATCAGGACACGCTGGGCATGAAATCTGTCGCAACGTTTGAACTCGACTATATGGATGAAATCGTCCTGACGGCTCCTGATGGCGGCAGCGCTATCGTACTGATGGAGTATACGGACGGCATTGAACGGAATGTCACTGATCTGCCTGTCAAAATCGTCTATCGCACGTCTGATCCGGCTGCTCTGGCGACGAAAATCAAGGATGCCGGGTTCGAAATCGTCCGCTTTCCGGAACCATCAGCAGCCGTCGGAGGTGCAGTTGTCGGCTTTGCGAAAGACCCGGACGGTTATCTGATCGAAATCCTCCCGACACGCTAAGCGCCCCGAAGAAAAACCTGCGAATAACCCGTCAGAGTTCGAGGCGGCTCTGACATTTCCCATTTACAGCCGGGTCCGGTGAACTATCCTTCTGAACAAATTTACAGGCCATGTTCACCGGAACTCTATATGCCCAGCTCTCTCAAACTGATGTCCTCTGTCTCGATCGTCATCGCGGCCCTCGCGCTCAGCGCATGTGGCGGCGGCGGTGGCAGTGCGACCACCGTCACACCGACACCAACACCACGCCCGATTCCCACACCGACACCGACACCAACGCCTACCCCCACGCCGACACCCAGCTATAGTCAGGGGATTTATCAGGCGTCCGCGACCTATGAAGATCAGTGCGAGGCACCACGTTCCGGCTTCGACATTGAAGGCAATCCCTTCCCGGATATGCAGGGCACTATCAATGACGAGCTCTTCTGGCTGCGCTCATGGACACATGAAACCTATCTCTGGAATGACGAAGTCCCGGATGAGAACCCGAACACTTATGCGGGGCGCGGCACCGCCAGTGAGCGCGCGACCATCGTCTATTTCGACACGCTGAAAACAGATGAGACCACACCGTCGGGTTCGGACAAGGACAATTTCCACTTCTACCAGCCGACCGAAGAGTATCTTGAAGAAAGAAACTCTGCCGGACGGTCAGGTTATGGTGCGGAATTTGCCATTCTGGCATCTGCTCCGCCGCGGGATATTCGAATTCTCTATTCTGATCCGGGAACGCCAGCTGACCCAGGCGGCGGCGAAGCGCCATTCCAGCGCGGCGCAAGCATTCTCGAAATTGATGGCGTGAACGTGCGTAACGGAAGCGATGTCGACACCCTCAATAATGGACTGTTTCCTCTGACTGCAGGTGAGACGCACACGTTCCTGGTTCAGGACATCGGCGAAGACCCGCGCTCGGTCACCGTCACATCGGCAGATGTCGCAACCGTTCCGGTGAACACCACCAATATTGTCGATGTCGGCAATGGTGAGCAGGTCGGCTATATCCTGTTCAACACATTCAGCCCGTTCGCCTCTGAAGAAGCAATCGCCACCGCATTTAGCGACATGGCCAGCGCGGGTGTCACAGACCTGGTGCTAGACCTTCGCTATAATGGTGGCGGCCTGCTCGCAGTTGCTTCTGAAGTCGGATACATGATCGCAGGCGGCGCCCAGACTTCCGGCAAAACATTCGAGACGCTGCGATTCAATGCCGATGCCGGAAACCGCAACCCGGTGACCGGTGAAATCAATGACCCCGTGCCCTTCTACACAACCGGTCAGGGCTTCAGCCTGCCAGTGGGCACACCGCTGTCATCACTCAACCTTCAGCGCGTCTTCATTCTGGCAACGGGATATACCTGCAGCGCGAGTGAATCCGTCATCAACGCCATGCGCGGTATCGATGTTGAAGTGATACTGATCGGCGACACGACCTGCGGCAAGCCTTACGGTTTTTATCCGACAGGCAATTGTGGCACGACCTTCTACACAATCCAGTTTCAGGGTGTGAATGAGAAGAATTTTGGCGATTATCCCGATGGCTTCACCCCCCAGAACAACACCGATCCATTCGGCGTCACCCTGAATGGCTGCACGGTCAGCGACGACTTATCCAAGCCATTGGGTGATCCGACTGAGGCATTGTTCGCGACAGCCTTGTCTTATCGCGAAAACGGGGTCTGCCCGGCATCTGGCAGTGTCGCGCAAGCGGTTCGGTCTGGCACACCAGAAGGCAGCGGCGGACCAGCCGTTACGCCGCTCAGGCCTGAAACGGTATTCCTGGACGAGGCCGACGAAGGACGCGTGGCCAGTACAGGTCTCTCGCGCACGCAGTACATTCTTCAAAATAGTCGCGATCTGACGACGCCCTGATTGAGGAGCCTGAGAACCATGAAGCGTCTTTGTCTGATCAGCCTCGCAGCGGCGACCACGCTCGCGGCCTGCGCGTCGGCGGACCCGCAAGCAGAACCTGCCGGACCAAGCACCGAAGGCGACGGGGTCTATTCGGGGCCGGCGATACTGCTTTCAGGCGACACGGCCTCGCTCGACAAACTGATAGAGCACCTGGCCGACGCCATGGGGCGCGCTGAGATCGAACTCGGTGCCGGTGACCCGACCATCACCTCAAGCGTTTCGGTTCTGCCACCCCCTGGTGGACCGCTCGAAGGGCGTAATGTCAGCACACCGGAAATCTTCAACCTCAGTCTGCGAGATGGGGTCTGCTATGCCAGCCGCGTCTCGAAGTGCGAAGAAATCGAACTGGCTGACGTCACTTGCGTCCCGCCACCTGACCGCGATTAAAAAAACCGCTTGATCTCAACTTAGGTTGAGAAATTATCACTGTGTCTGTCTCAAACCAGAGGAGCAGACACATGACACGCAAATCCACATCGAGTGCAGGCCTTCGTATGGGCTCATCTTCGGACCCGGTCACTTTCTGGCGGCACCTGTCAGACCTGTTGTCCGTATCAGCGCGGTCTCGCTGATCAGCATAGCATCACTTCCAGCATCAAGCCGGAGAAAACCAGTCTCCGGCTTGCAGCTCATCCTGAAATCAACAAACATGCCCGCCAACTCTCTGTCTGAAGGCATGTCTCATGGTTCTTACCATCTTGTTGTTTTTATTGGGTGTATTCGCCGCCGGACTGATCACGCTGATCCTTCGAGCCGCGATCCCGAAAGGTGAGACGACCCCCAATTTCGAGGCCGTGTTTATTGGGGCTGTCACCAATTTCTTTGACACACTCGGCATTGGAAACTTCGCGCCAACCACCGCCTGGTTCAAATTTCGCAAGCTGATCCCGGACAGTCACATTCCCGCCACGCTGAATGTCGGCCATGCCCTACCCGTCATCACTCAGTCCGCAATCTTTCTCACCATTCTTGGCGTAGACGTCGATGCGACCCTGCTGGTCGGTTGCGTGGTCGCGGCCGTTATCGGTGCCGCCATAGGCGCAAGTCTTGTTATTCAGGTGCCCGTGAGATCTGTTCAGTTGATCGTCGGCATCGCTCTGATTATCGCCGCCGCCCTGTTCGCCGCCAGTAATCTGGGCCTCATGCCCGCTGGTGGCGAGGCGAATGGCTTGCCGCTACCAATGCTCATTACAGCCATTGTCGTTCACTTCTTTCTCGGTGTGCTCATGGCATTTGAAATTGGTCTTTATGCGCCATCTCTGATTTTGCTCAGCCTGTTTGGTCTCGACCCACGCCTTGCTTTTCCAATCATGACCAGCTGCTGCGCCTTTCTTATGCCAACAACCGCCATAAAGTTCACGACGTCACCACGCATCAGCCTGCCCGTCGTTATCGGTATAGCCATTGGCGGGATTCCAGCGGTCCTTCTCGCCGCGCTGGTGGTCAAGGAATTACCGATGGTCTGGTTGCGCTGGGGCGTGGTCGTTGTCGTGCTCTATGCAGCAGTCATGCTTTTGAGAGCAGGCTTTTCAAAAGCAGAACCGGAAACTCAGGCCCCATAACGCGCTTCAAACGCGCCACGCGTCATTTCGAAATATACCGAATCCCGAAGACCGATATGGGTCGTAACATTGCCTTTATCATACCCGGTTTTGACATAACCGATCCGCTCAAACACACGGACTGAAGCCAGATTTTCAGGGTCGATATCCGCGCGGATCAGGTCCGTGTCTTTCAAAGAAAATGTCTGACGCATGGCCTCAATCACCGCATCGGCCGCCAGCCCGCGACCACGTGCTTCAGGGAGCAGCATGACGCCAACTTCCCAGACGCCATCCTCACTTCTGAACATGCTGATCCGCCCCAAAGTGTCCATCTCGGGCGGGTCATAAATCGCCCAGCTGGTATCTTCATAGCCTTTGGTCCAGCGCGTCAGCATGGCCAGCGTCTCGTCTTTGCTCTCCACGGGCGGCTGCATCATATATTTCACGGACTCGAAGTCCGACAAAAACCGATGAAAAGCCTCAAGGTCCCGATCAATATCCAGAAGTCGCAGCGCCATCACATCCCCCAAAAAGCAAAACCCCTTACCACGAGGGCAAGGGGTTTCTGAAACTGAAAGGAACATACCGTTCCTCAACTCTCTGTCAGAACTTATCCGGCTTTTGACGCCTGATAGATACCATCAATGGTCTCGGCAATCGTCGAGTTGAATGCATCATCAGACTGCTGCGCAGACAGACCTTCAGTCAGAGCGCGAGAGAAGCTCGCAATCATGCCGGTCTGCTGAGACAATTTTGAGTTTGCATCTTCGCGAGAATAGCCGCCAGACAGAGCAACCACACGCATAACGGCCGGATGGTCGATCAGTGGCTTGTACTGGTTCACCACAGTCGGGATCGACAGCTTCAGCATGACCTGAGTGCCTTCAGGCAGCGCGTTGAGCTGCTTCAGGATCTCATCTCGAACCATGTCTTCGGCTTCGGCCTTGTCGGCAATCTTGATATTCACTTCAGGCTCGATGATTGGCATCAGGCCGTGGCTGAGGATCTGCTTACCAACTTCAAACTGCTGCGCAATGTTGGCTGCAATGCCTTCAGCGTTCGCCGCATTGATGTTGGACCGCATTTTCGTACCGAAAATTCCCTTGGCGACAGCGCGTTCACACAGCGCGTCGAGTTCTGGCATCGGCTTCATCAGCTGAACGCCGTTTTCTTCGTCAGCCAGACCCTTGTCGACCTTCAGGAATGGCACAACCCCTTTCTCTTTCCAGAGAAACTCTGCTGTTGGCGTGCCCTGGACTTCCCCATCCATGGTCCGCTCGAACAGGATCGCACCGATCACTTTTTCGCCGGTAAACGCTGGCGCCTCGATAATGCGCGTGCGCATCTCGTGGATCTTGCCAAACATTTCTTCGTCATTTGAATACGCGCTCTCATCAACTCCGTAGAGTTTCAGCGCCTTTGGCGTTGAGCCACCTGATTGATCGAGCGCGGCAATAAACCCGTCTTTTTCAGCTACCTGCTGTTTCATTTCTGCATTCATCTTACACCAGTCCCTCTGTGTACTTTACGCTTGGTTTTTAGATCAGCTTCTGTGTTATTTTTTAAGCGCTTCCACGCCTGGAAGGGCTTTGCCCTCCATCCATTCAAGGAATGCGCCACCGGCCGTGGAGACAAAGCTCAAATCTTCAGCAACGCCGGCATGGTTCATGGCGGCAACCGTGTCACCGCCGCCCGCGACAGCGATCAGCTTGCCTGCTTTCGCGCGCGCGCCAGCAGCCTGAGCCGCGCCAACCGTCGCCGCATCAAAAGGCGTCAGTTCGAACGCGCCGAGCGGGCCGTTCCAGATGAGCGTCTTGGCGCCATCCATAATTGTTTCAAGTCGCGTGACAGTCGCCGGGCCCGCATCAAGAATCATCTCATCGGCCTCGACCTCATCAAGGCCGATCGTGCGGTTCGCAGCATTGGCCGCAAAGTCCTTCGCCACAACCAGATCAACCGGCAGAACGATTTCACAGCCCGCCGCTTTGGCATTCTCGTCAATCTTCAGCGCAGTGTCCTTGAGGTCATGCTCGCAAAGTGACTTGCCGACATCGACGCCCTGTGCCGCGAGGAAGGTATTCGCCATACCACCACCAATGACCAGATAATCCACCTTGGCGACCAGATTCTTGAGCAGATCGATCTTCGAAGACACTTTCGCGCCACCGACTACGGCCACAACCGGCCGCTCAGGTTTACCGAGCGCAGCGTTCAGCGCGTCGAGTTCGCGCTCCATGCTCTTGCCGGCATAGGCTGGCAGATAATCGGCCAGTCCCACCGTTGAAACATGCGCACGGTGCGCTGCAGAGAACGCGTCAGACACAAACACATCGCCCAGCTCAGACATGGCTTTGGCGAGGTCCGCATCGTTCTTCTCCTCGCCTTTGTGGAAGCGGGTATTCTCCAGAAGGATGACGCCTGTGGCCTCCAGACCTTCGATCGCGGCCTTGGCTTTCTCACCCACGCTCTCATCGCAGAACGACACCGGATGACCGAGCACCTGAGCAAAAGCCGGCGCGATCGGTGCGAGGCTCATCTCTGGTTTGACTTCACCTTTCGGACGACCGAAGTGTGCGAGCAGCGCAACTTTGGCGCCAGCCTGGCGAAGCGCGTTCACGGTTTCGACCGCAGCGACAAGGCGCGTATCATCCGTAACCTTGCCGTCAGCCATTGGCACGTTGAAGTCGACGCGCACCAGAGCAACCTTGCCGGTCAGGTCGCCTGCGTCTTCGATGCGTTTGAAATCAGCCATTACTTACTGTCCTGTTTCTGAAAAACGGCTCGCAATAAAGCCGCGGGCCCGGTGTGGTAAGGGCCCTCGTCCAATGTCTCTACACCTGTCATCAGGCTGATCTCTGCCAGCCCGGAAAAATCGTCCCGAATGGCGTCTGCCGAATACAGCATGGCCGCATCTGGTGGTCCGCCCGACTGATATGTCTCCTGAAAACGGATCTGTTCGGTGGTGAAGCCTTCCAGGAAAACATACCCACCCGGCTTCAGAGCTCGCTTAAACCGCTCATGAAGGCCGGGCCGCGCACCCGTAGGGACATGCAGAAACATGCCAGCAACCAGATCAACGTCTGCTTCAGGCCAATCCCATTCAAACAGATCGGCCTCAACAAGGCTGAGAGATACGCCATGGCGTCTGGCCAGCTCGCTGCACTGACGAAGTCCGACCGGGGAAACGTCCACTGCCGTGACCGAAAGCCCGAGTTTCGCAAGAAAAACGGCGTCTCGCCCCTGGCCACAGGCTGGAACGAGCGCCGTTCGGCAGTCAGAAGAAATGAGGTTTGACCAGCCCAGCAGCAATCTGCTGGCCCTTTCTCCATAAGCAGGAGCCGCTTCAGAGAAGCGGCTATCCCAGAATTCCTTCGGAATCCCCTGCGTCATGGTTCTAGGCCCTCGCTTTCTCGCCAATTTGGCAGGAATTGCGCTGGGTCATGTGTCAGCCCTCTCGTGAACCGACCTAGAGAAACTTCGCCATCGCGACGGCTGTGTCTGACATGCGGGTCGCAAAGCCCCACTCATTGTCATACCAGCTCAGGATCGAACAGAAGTTGCCGTCCATGACTTTCGTCTGTTCCATGTGGAAGATCGACGAATGGCTGTCATGGTTGAAGTCAGTCGAAACGTTCGGCGCATATGTATAGCCGAGAACGCCTTTCAGAGGGCCATCAGCAGCCGCTTTGATCGCGTCATTGATCTCTTCAACACTGGTCGTTTTCTTGGCGATGAATTTCAGATCAACCACAGATACGTTTGGTGTCGGCACGCGAAGTGAGAAGCCATCAAGCTTGCCGTTGAGTTCTGGCAGAACCAGACCAACTGCTTTCGCAGCACCGGTAGATGTCGGGATCATGGACATGGCCGCCGCACGTGCACGGTAAAGGTCCTTGTGCATACGGTCGAGCGTTGGCTGGTCACCCGTGTAAGAGTGGACCGTCGTCATCATGCCTTTTTCGATGCCGATCGCATCGTTCAGAGTTTTTGCGACTGGTGACAGACAGTTGGTTGTACAGCTGGCGTTCGAAACAACCAGGTCAGATTTGGTCAGCGTGTCATGGTTTACGCCATAGACGATCGTCTTGTCGGCGCCAGATGCAGGCGCAGAAACCAGAACGCGCTTCGCGCCAGCTTCAAGATGCATGGCAGCCTGATCACGTGCGGTGAAAATGCCGGTGCACTCGAACGCGATATCCACGTCCATTTCGCGCCATGGCAGCTCTTTCGGGTCACGAACGGCAGTACAAAGGAACTCCTGGTTGCCCGCCTTGATTGTGTCGCCATCAACAGTAACCGGAACACCGAGCTTACCGTGTACGGAGTCGTACTGGAGGAGGTGCGCATTTGTTGCAACTGGTCCGAGATCGTTAATCGCGACAACTTTCACATCATCCCGATTGTGTTCAATGATCGACCGAAGAACCAGACGTCCGATCCGTCCAAACCCGTTAATCGCAACGCGCACAGCCATTGACTATCTCCTCAAAAAAATACGCAAATTGTCCCACCGACAATAATTGAGCGTTGTCTAGACCGGGATTTTTTGCACGTCCAGTGCGGCACCGCGGAATCTATGGTTATTGCACGGCAATGCCCGCCACTTTGTTATTTCTGAGAGCAATCAATCTGCGAAAGCGGCATCTAGAACCGATTTTTTCGATTTTGCGATATCAACTTCTGACTGCGGCACGGCCTGAATGGCTGTCACCATGGCTTTCACATAATTGAGCGCTGGTTCGAGCTGTGCACGCATGGCTGGCGGCAGCTGGCTGAGCTGAGACGCATCCATGCCGGACATGTCGAGGTCTTCACCTTCCAACTCAATCGCCATGTATGCGGCCATGATGTAGTCCGCATCGGTGGCAAAATCCATGTAATCGGCATAGCCATTCTGCTTGATGATGGCGTTGCCTTCACCAAAGCCCGGATGGTTCGACATATCGTTTTTCTCAAACGTGCCCCGAAACATCGACAGACGACCTTCATCGTCCAGCGGAATTTCTGGCATAGGCCCACCCATCATCATGGCAGATGGATCCGGCATGCCTGGCACCTCAACATCAATGCCATAGTCTTCATACTTTTCGCTCAGTGGCTCCAGCTCTTCCATGGTCGCAACAAAGCGATCCACATCTTCAGCGGAGAATGCCTGCGCGATTGCGCCCGGCACGAGTGAAACGGTAAAACAAATGGCCGTAAGAGTGCTTTTGAACATAACGTCCCCTTTCTGTTCGGTCTTCCGAACCTGAGGCGACGTGGTGTTCAGGTCAAGCCGGAGACGCAGTCCCCGGCAGAATTCCCGATAATTCAGACGAGCGCTTTAGCAGCGGCCACGACACCTTCCGGTGTGATGCCGAAATGCTTGAACAGCTCTTTATAAGGCGCGCTCGCACCAAAGCTGTTCATGCCGACAAAGCCGCCTTTGCGGCCAATCCACTGATCCCAGCCAGTACGTACACCGGCCTCGACGGCCAGTTTCGGCAGGTCGCCACCCAGAACATCTTCGATATAACTCTCAGGCTGTTCAGCAAAGGCTTCCCAACACGGCATGGACACAACGCGGGCTGCCACACCGTCTGCCTTCAGGCTTTCCTGTGCGGCGAGAGCGATTTCCACTTCTGAACCGGTTGCCAGGATGACCAGCTGCGGTGCGCCATCAGCTTCCTTGAGGACATACCCGCCCTTGGCGGAGAGGTTTTCGCCAATTTCACCGGACCGCGCTGGCGCAAGGCCCTGACGGGTCAGCGCAAGAATGCTCGGACCATCTTTCCGCTTGAGCGCAATTTCCCAGCATTCAGCGGTTTCAACGCCGTCAGCCGGGCGCATCACCCAGATGTTTGGCATGGCTCGGAAACTTGCCAGATGCTCAACCGGCTGGTGGGTCGGACCATCTTCACCAAGACCAATCGAATCGTGGGTCATCACGTGAACAACTTGCGTGCCCATGAGGGCGCCAAGGCGGATCGCAGCGCGGGAATAGTCACCGAACACGAAGAACGTGCCAGAATAAGGTACAATACCGCCATGCAGCGCCATGCCGTTCATGCAGGCCGCCATACCGTGCTCACGAACACCGTAATGGACATAGCGCCCACCATAATCGCCATCCGTCAGTGGACCGGTCGAGCTGGTCTTGGTGTTGTTGGATCCCGTCAGGTCAGCAGAGCCGCCCACCATGGTTGGCAGGATTTTAGTGGCAACCTCCAGCGCCGCGCCAGACCATTGGCGGGTCGCTTTCTTGTCCTGACCATCAGACACTGACTGCTTGTGGGCAGCCATGGCATCAAAGAATTCATCAGGGATCTGGCCGCTCATTGCCGCATCAAAAGCGGACTTCTGATCAGACGATCCGGCACGCGCCGTCCAGTCCGCATGCGCCGATTGCGATTTGGTGCCAGCTTCTCTCCAGGCGTTGAGAATATCTTCCGGCACGACAAACGGTTCATGTGGCCAGCCGATATTCTTGCGGATGCCCGCAATTTCATCCGCGCCATACGGGCCGCCATGCGCCTTGCCTGTGCCTTCAATGGTTGGCGCGCCATAACCGATGCGTGTTTTGCAGGCGATCATGACCGGACGGTCAGACGTCTTGGCCCAGGTCAGCGCCTGGTCAATCGCAGCCGGATCATGTCCGTCAATTGCCGCAGTTGCCCAGCCTGCAGCTTCGAAGCGTTTGATCTGGTCAGTTGAGTCGGAAAGGTTCGTGCCGCCATCAATCGTGACTTCGTTATCATCGAACAGCACGATAAGCTTGTTCAGCTTGAGGTGTCCGGCCAGCGTGATGGCTTCCTGGCTCACGCCTTCCATGAGGCAGCCATCGCCTGCAACAACCCAGGTATGGTGATCGACGAGGTCATCACCAAAGCGCGCATTGAGGTGGCGCTCTGCCAGCGCCATACCGACAGCCGTCGCAATCCCCTGTCCCAGCGGGCCAGTCGTTGTCTCAACACCTTTGGTAATGAAGTTCTCAGGGTGGCCCGGTGTCTTCGCACCCAGCTGGCGGAAATTCTCGATATCCTTGAGGCTCACACTGTCATAGCCGGTCAGATACAGCAGAGAGTAGATCAGCATTGAGCCGTGCCCCGCAGACAACACGAACCGGTCACGGTCTGCCCAGTCCGGGTCGGTCGGATCATACTTCAGATGATCACAAAAAAGATGTGTCGCGACATCGGCCATACCAAGAGGCATGCCCACGTGTCCGCTGGCGGCCTTCTCAACTGCGTCCATAGACAGGGCACGGATGGCATTGGCCATATCTGTATAGGCAATGCTGGTCTTTGACATGATCTGCCTCTCCTTAACTGGTTCTGGCCTGCAAAAGCGGATTCCTTACGCTTCAGTCAAGGCGTCTATTTGCTCGAGTGCCGATTTATGGGAATAATACGCTTGATTCTCATGGTTAACCTTTTTGTGAATAAACACCAATGAACGAGTTGCGAGAAGCTGTGAACGAACTCGAAGCCGCGTTGAAACGGCTTGAGGACAGCGTAGAAGACCTGACCGGACGGCGTAGCCCTACCCGTCAGGTGCACGCCGAAGCAGAAGCGCTTCGTCGCGACAGGGCCAAGCTGGCGCTGGATCTGGACGCCTCGCGCGCCCGGGAAAAGGAACTCGAAGCGCTCGCAGATGAGGCCTCCCGTGCACTCGGCGTCGCGATCGCAGAAGTCAAAGCCGCCCTTAAAACCCAACCCTCCAGTCATTAGGCCTTCAGAGAGTTTCCCGCATGTCGAAAGCCGAAATCGAAATCCGTGGCAAAACCTATTCCATCTCCTGCGCCGAAGGTCAGGAGGCGCGCCTCGAAGCACTTGGCCGCAAGCTGAATGAACGCCTGAGTGCGTTACAGGACACGATTGGTGATGTGGGCGATTCCCGGCTTCTCGTTGCCGCCGGTCTGTCCCTGATCGATGAACTCGAAGACGCGACGCAAACCGGTCCGCGCGGCGAAGTCGCAGATCTCGACAACCGGATCACTCTGGTCGAACGCACGGCTGCTGCCGCCCTCTCTGAAGCCGCACACCGCATCACGATCATTGCCGACCGAATTGAACGGGCGAGCTGATCCCAAACGCAAAAACCCCGGCCAGAGCCGGGGTTTTCTGTATGTCTGAACCTCTGGTGCTGTGCGACTTACGCCGCACGAACCCGTGAGAGGAAGTTTGTGATCGCAGACTGCATCTTGCCGCTTTCGCTGGTAATGCCGTGCGAGGCGGCTTCTACCTGAGACGCACATTCGCCGGTTTCGGCAGTCGTGGCAGAGAGCGACTGGACGTGTTCGGACACGTCGCGCGCACCGCCAGCAGCTTCCTGAGCAGAGCGGGAGATTTCTGCAATCGCCGCACGTTGTTGCTCCATGGCGGCAGCAATCGTCGAAGAGATGTTGTCGATGTTGGAAATCAGCGAAGAGATGTTTTCCATGACGCCAACAGCCAGGCCAGATGCGTTCTGGATCGACGAAATCTGCTGAGCAATCTGCTCGGTCGCTTTTGACGTCTGACTGGACAGCGCTTTAACCTCAGAGGCCACAACCGCGAAGCCTTTACCCGCTTCACCAGCACGCGCCGCCTCGATCGTGGCGTTGAGCGCCAGAAGGTTTGTCTGACCCGCAATATTGTTGATCAGCTCGACAACCGCGCCAATATCTTCAGCCGCTTTATCGAGACCGCGAACGCGCTCAGATGACACAGTCATTTCCTGCACCGCTTCAGAAGCGATTTTGGTCGACTCGTGGATCTGTTGTGTAATCTCGACGATAGAGGCTGACAGTTCTTCTGCCGCAGAGGCAACCGTACCGACATTGTAAGATGCGTTGTCCGCAGACTGAGATGCAGACCCGGTCTGAACCGATGCATTCTGTGCAGACGACTTCATGACAGAGGCCGTGCTTTCCAGTTCGCGGGTCGCGCCAGTCATCATTTCCAGCGTGGACTGCATGGTCGAGTCGAAATCGGAGATCAGATTTTCGATTGCTTCCGCACGTTCCGCACGTTGAGCTTCCTCAGCACGCTGTGCTTCTTCAAGACGGATACGCTCACGACCATTGTCCTCAAACACGCGGAGTGTTTTTGACATTTGGCCGATCTCATCTGCACCATCCGTACCCGACAGGTCGACATCAAACTCGCCATTCGCCAGACGGGACATGGCATTGTTCAGCTTGGTGAGACGACGGGACAGACCACGCTCGACGTAGAAATATCCGATCGCACCAGCACCTGCCAGAGACGCAAGCGCAATCACGATCAGGAAAAGAGACGCAAAGGTCGATGTTCCGGCAGCGCCATTTGCCTTGCCCTGAGCGGAGTCGCGAAGAGCAATTGCGAGCGAAGACGCAGCTTGTTGCAGAGCTTCAGATGTCTGGCTGGCTTCATCAGCAATCTGAGCGGCCTCCTGGCTTTGCTCGAGAACGGACCGGCGAAGATTTGGAATGGAAATACCACCACCTGACAGCGATGACAGGTTTGTCGCAGAATTCTTGAGATCATCCGTGACCAGACCACCAAGAATAGCAATGTTTACAGACATCTCATCAACCTGATCGAGAAGACGCTCTTCGATCATGGCAATCTCGTCCGGAGACTGAGCAAGACTGATTTCTGCGTAGAGTGAGTTGATCATGTTTGCTGCGAGCGAAATTCTCAGCAGCGTTTCAATGTCGAATTCGTCAGCAACATCCAGAAGACCCTCAACCGAGGTCACAACATCGCTACGGAACACCTGCGCGTTGCGCAGCGCCTGATCCAGAGCTGTTTCTGTAACGATCCGGCGCTGAACCATATCGTTCAGGCGATCGACATTCGCTTTCATCGCAGTTGCCGCGGTGTCGACCGCTGCGACTTCCTCGCCATCAAATGACAGTTTGAGTTCGCCGAGATTACGATCCATCTCGCCGATCATGGATTCAATAGTTGCCCGGTCCGATGCCCGTGTCTCTTCGTCACGGATTTTCGAAAAGCTTTTGGTTTCGCCGTTCAGTGCCTGCGCACCTTCGGCAACCGCACCAGAAGAACTCAGAAGCGGCAAAGTTTCATTTGCGACCGTTTTGAGAGACCCACTGGAGGAATACAATGCAAAAACAGATACAGCCGAGACCACGAGAACAACAGCGCCGGCGAGCCCGAAAGCGGCTGGCAGCCTGAAGCGGATAAGCTGAGAGTTAAAACGGACCATTTCCTTGCCCCTGAAGCAGTTACTTTACGCCTGTGCCTGCTTTTACAGAGCAGGCGTTCATGGCGGACCGACCCCTCAGCCCGCCATAAATCAACTGAAGACCTCCCCGGTCTTCCAAATCCTTAGAGCGCGAAAGCGATTGTGATTTCGCCCTTGCCTGGATTGCCTTGTTCGAACTTCCACTGTTCGACAGCCTCAATAGCCGCTTTGTCGAAAACGCCCGGCATAGACTCGGCAACAACAGTAATGTTCTGGACTTCGCCGCTGTCAGAAACTTCGAATGCAACATCAACAGTGCCTTCAAGTTTGCGACGTTCCGCGCCACGTGGATATTCCGGCGGCACTTGCTTGATCAGGACTGGTTCAGCGCTAGCAGGAGCAACGCCAGCGACACCAAAGGCTGTCATTGCGGTTGCTGCAGCCATAAGAGCATGCTTCAGCGTCATGTTATCTACCCTTTTATTTTTCATCACACCAACTTCTGACGAAGGACATTTTTTTGTCTCACCCAACGCCATGGGCAGACCCTACGCGCATAGAGTGAAAGTGAGGTTAATTAAACGGGCAAGAACACTGATCTTTATTTGAACTCTCAAACAAAGACCCAATATCGACTAAATTGAAAACCGGACTTAACTTTACATTTACTGGTATGAAGCCGACCTTAAAGCCAGCATGCGATAAACACGTTTACAATACTTGAACGTGCACAAAAAACTACTCTGGATTACTTTTTTTGCTTATCGCCGCTTCAAGGTCACCTGCGGCAAATTGCACATGCACGTCACGCTGAGGAAATGGAATTTCAACGCCGCCCTCGCGGAAAGCCTTGAAGATCGCCACTCGCGCTGCTGTTCGGGCTTTTATGGCGTCGAAAACATCTGAAATGAAGAAGCGCATTTCAAAATCCAGCGAGCTGTCACCAAATCCCGTGAAAAGAACCTGCGGCTCTGGGAAAGACAAAGCGCCATCTATATTTTCTACAGCCTTGGCCAGTATTTCAAGAATGCGCTCCGGGTCTTCTTTATAGGCAACACCAATCGGTACGCTTACGCGACCTAGCCGGTTCTTGTGCGTCCAGTTCGTCACGCTGCTTGAGATGAGTTCGGAATTGGGAACCAGAATAGATGACCGGTCGAACCGCTCAATCTCCGTAGACCGGACGGAGATTTTCTTGACGATGCCTTCGCCGGAATTCGTGACAATCCAGTCTCCCACTTTGATCGGCCGCTCAAACAGCAGGATCAGCCCGGAGACAAAATTGTTCACGATACTCTGAAGGCCAAAACCAATGCCGACCGAAAGTGCACCGGCAATAATCGCCAGATTGGACAGGTCAAAGCCGAGGAGGCTCACGCCCGTGAAGAAAGCAAACAAAAGGCCGATATAACCAATCAGCGTTTTCAGCGAGTTCTGAACGCCGGTATCAACCTTCAGCCTCTGCAGAACGCGCCGCTCGGCAACCCGCTGCACAAGGCGGGTCACGGCGATCAGGGCCAGAAAGACCAGGAGCGCGATGGAAATCTGAATTGGAGAGATCGAGACATTCCCGATCTGAATACCCGTCATGGATCGATCGATGAGCCGGACAACGCTCTCCCAGTCCAGCCCGATCAGAAGAAGAGCCAGAGGTATCGCCACAAGGAAAAGGCAGATGGAAATCAGGGCACCAAACCAAAACTCCAGGAGATCCGATTTTTCAGTCGTCTTTTCGCCGCTCTGAAACACCCGCTCGACAATCGCGCGCATGATCTGATCGAGCGCGCTCTTAATGATCAGAACGCTCAGCAGAAGCCCGCCCAGCAAAAAGACACGCGTGAGGATGAAATGCGCAAAAGGCGCATAGCCAAACACTGCACCAAGTGCGCTTAGAAAAGCGATGATGACCAATAGTGTGCGCAGCCAAGGCGACAATGCCAACGGCTCCTTCCTGAGGACAGTCGGTATTTCCTCATCCTCAGGCTGGCCAGGCGCCCGGCGTGGCCAGAAATGCGCAATCACAAGCAGACATGCGGACAGGATCAACGTGGCCACTCCGCGCTGAACCGTATCGAGTGCTGCAGCGCCGCCATAAACCGAGATTTCAACCCGCATGGCATGATCAATACCGATGGTCAGCGTGGCAAACAGGCAGGCCGTCCACAGCCAGCGAGATTTGAAGGATTCAGCAAAATGGAAAGGCGCGACGGGTGCTGATGTGGAAAAGAACACACGCAGGCACGCCATGATCAGCGCAACAATCGCTAACGCACTGGCGAGCGACTGTACGGGTAATTTCAGCGATGGCGTCAGATAGCCGACATAATAGAGCGCGTTGGAAACAAGAAGAATGGAGAGGAGCCATGGAAGGCTGGACAGAAGAGTCGAGATCAGACCAATCGGCACGCTGAGCGAGGAATCATAACCCGCAGACGTCAGCGGCCTCACAAAACGCTGGTTCACCCATTTCCGCGCCGGAATGGCGATCAAAACAGCCACGATCAGCGACAAGACCAGAATGACCACCGGCAATGGTCCGGCGTCAGGGCCAAACCGGCCGACCTCTCTCTCCGAGAGGTCCTGTTCCAGATTATTCAGATTGTCGACGAAAGCTGCGGTGGCGCGGCCCCAGACGGACGGCTGAAATAAAAGACTGCGGCGCTCTGTCAGCTCTTCATAAAAGGCTGATCGGCGAATATCGGCGATCTCTGCCTCAAGCCGATCGACCTGATCCATGTTCTGTCGGGTCTGCTCGAGCGCTTCATCAAGCTCCTGAAGCTTGCCCTCAAGCGTTTGCCTCAGCGCCGTAACGTCGGAGGCCTCTCCACGCACAGGATCACCCAGACGCGACAGCGTGCTTTGTGTCTCACCAAGCTCGGCTTCGAGGTCGCTTTCAACCGCCTGCAGCTGGTTGCGCTGTTGGATCAGGTTCTGACGAACATCTTCATAATTCTCAGCACCATTCGCAAACTCGCTGGTCAGATGTGATAACTTGCGCGTCTGCGCCTGAACCTGCTCATCGAGGTTGTCAGCCTCCTGTCCGAAAGCCGTTTGCAAGCCAGCGGCGAGCATCATCAGAAGCAGACTGCCGATGATCAGACGGGTCCTGAAAACGAGTGCAGATGGTTTGGCGAGAATACCCATGAATGTCGTGCGCATAGTCAATGTTACAATACTGCCCCGCTTACCCGAATTGGCGAGCTGATAACAGACAAACAGTTGTCGAGGATTGAAAAAACAGGGCACCCGCTCTCTTCACCTGAGCCGCATTCAACACTATCTTCACTCTCGCGGCTGCGGCGTGCGAGCAGGGCTTTTATTCCAGCGACCTTACATTCACATCAGGGAACTGGCTGAACTGTCTGGATCGTGGTCCAGGTACTCCGGTGCCCACCTAGCTTGCTGGGTCGATGGGAACAAACATACCTGCACGGCGCTCGCGGTTGCCTCACTTCCTCTCAACAGGACCAAAATTATGAGCCAGATCAGTAAAACCGACTTGCGCTCATCCTGTCGAAACTTGCGTGAACAGCTGAAAGCCGAAACGCCGGATGCGCCGCAACGTGTCAGAGACGTTTTCCCCGAAAAACTGCTTCAGCGTTTTGGTCCGCTCGTTTCCGGCTATATTGCGATAGGCAGCGAACTCGATCCGGCCCCTCTTCTGGAACGACTTCGTTCGCTCGGTGCAGAGATCTGCTATCCGCGCGTTGAAGCAGATGACCAGATGACGTTTCGCCGTGTCGCCTCGGAAAATGAACTGGAAGACGGCCCGTTCGGCCTGAAACAGCCGACAGACGATGCGCAAATCGTCGCACCCGGGCTGATCTTAACCCCTCTTCTGGCCTTTGATGCCGCAGGAAACAGGCTCGGATATGGCAAAGGCCACTATGATCGGGCACTTGAAACACTCAAATCCGAACGATCCGTCTTCGTGTGCGGATTAGCCTATTCTGGCCAGGAAGTTCTAAAAATTCCCGCAGAATCAACGGATATCCCGCTCGACTGGCTGGTGACAGAAAACGGCTCCATTCCGCTCTTCTTCTCAAGAGTAAGCAAGCGTTAAGCAAGAACTTATAAACGCGTTTATTTCTACGCTGCAAGAATTCGGATCTCAATTGCCACTAAAGTACTAGGCCGAAATCATCAGTTATTTACCACTGCGCTGTACTCACAATCCCAACGATTACCAAAAAAAGATAGCCGTTGGGATACGCTGGGATGCTGGGTAAAATTTCCATCACATATAAATTGCTGGGTCTTGTCGCAGGCGCAATTCTGCTGACTGCACTGACATTGGGTTATGTCGCGAGCACGCAGGCAACTGAGGCCATTCTGAAAGAAGAACGATCCAAACTTCGCGCGCTGACGACGTCCCGCGCGAATGAATTTGATGACTATCTTCGGTCAATTGAAGTGGACCTGACCACAATAGCTCATAATCCAGCTACACTGACTGCGCTTGATGACTTCAAAACTGGCTGGGCCGAACTCGGCGGAAATCGTGAAGCGACGCTTCAGAACCTTTACATCACATCGAACCCAAATCCGCTCGGCGAGAAGCACAAGCTCGACTATGCGCCAGATGGGTCTGCCTATTCAGACGCTCACATGCGCCACCATGCCTGGTTCCGGGAGTTTCTCGAAGCGCGCGGCTATTATGATATCTTCCTCTTCGATCTGAACGGCGATCTGGTCTACACCGTTTTCAAAGAGCTCGATTACGCGACCAACCTCCGCACCGGCGAATGGAAAGATTCCGATCTCGGCAATGTCTTCCGGGATGCAGCTGATCGTCTCGAAAACGGCGAAAAAGCCTTCTATGATTTCAAAGCTTATGCCCCGAGCCATGGCGCACCCGCCAGCTTCATTGCAACGCCAATCTATGACAATTCCGGCACGAAACAGGGTGTGCTGGTCTTTCAGATGCCGATCGACCGCCTGAACAGTATTTTTGGTGCACGTGCGGGTCTCGGGGAGTCCGGATTCTCGTTCATCGCTGGCCAGGACGGCTTTATGCGAACCGACGTGCCACTGTTCGATGAATCGACAATCCTCAAACAACAGATTGATGTTTCAAAAATCGACAACGCGACCATGGAAACGCCAGCCATGTTTGAAGGCAACGACTTCCGTGGAAACCATGTCCTTGCTGTTGCCTCACCGATTGAATTCAATGGCACAGAATGGTTCGTGATCACACAAATCGACATGGACGAGATTCTCGAGCCGGCGATCGCCATGCGCAACAATCTTCTGACAACCTCAGCCATTCTTGTCGTTGTTCTCGGCCTGATCGGTATCTTCCTGGCCCGGATGATTTCCAGGCCGATTGCGAAAATATCCAGGACAACGGAATCCATCGCTGCCGGCAATTTCGAGACCGAAATTCCGTACAAGAAAAATGGCGATGAAATGGGCCAGCTCGCTCGTTCACTCGACAAGTTCCGGCTTGCCATGATTTCCGCAGAGACCATGGCAAAAGAACAGACTGAGCGCGCTGAGGCAGACAAAATCGAAGCTGAACGCCGTGCACAGATCGGCGAAGCGCTCGCCAATCGCGCCCGCAAGTTCGATCAGATCGTCTCCGCAGCGCTTTCAGAATTCTCAGGTGCGGCGGCCAATCTCGACGAAAACGCGACGGCCATGTCCGCCATTGCTGAGGAAACTGCATCTCAGTCACGCGGCATCACCAACTCATCTCAGAACGCGTCCAACAGCGTTCAGGGCGTCGCCGCAGCCACGGAAGAGCTGTCCATGTCTGTGGGTGAAATCGGATCCAAGGTTTCGATGTCACGAGACGCAACGGCAAATGCCGTTCGTCAGGCAGAATCCATGCGCGAGCGTGTCGCCGGGCTCGAAGCCGCTGCAACTGCCATTTCGGATGTCATCGGCCTCATCACCAATATTGCCGGTCAGACCAATCTTCTGGCGCTGAACGCCACGATTGAAGCGGCGCGGGCAGGCGAAGCAGGTAAGGGCTTCGCAGTTGTTGCCTCCGAAGTGAAGGCGCTCGCAACGCAAACCTCCAAGGCCACTGACGATATTTCGCGCCAGATTGCGGCCATTCAGGACACCACGACCGCGTCCGTTACCGGCATTCACGAAATCCTCAGCGTCATTGCTGAGCTTGAAGCCTCTTCCAATGAAATCGCGTCTGCCATTGAACAGCAGAACTCTGCCACAAGCCAGATTTCCCAGAGCATCCAGGAAGCCGCAGGCAGCGTGCAGGAAGTCGACAACAACATTCACGGTGTGAATGACGCAGCTCAGGAGGCTGGCGTCACTGCCAACCGTATGCGCAAGGCATCTGAGCTTCTGGCCGAGCAATCTGAGATTCTCCGTACAGAGGTGATGAGCTTCCTCAGCGATGTTCGTGCCGCCTGACCGCAAAAATAACGTCCAGAACCGAACAGGCCGGGCACTCCCCGGCCTTTTCTTTATGCACACCAGCGCTGGTCAATTCGGCAAGGCTGGTCCATATCGCATCCCAAAGGAGACATTATGCGACTGGCATTTTTCGGAGACGTGGTTGGCAAGGCCGGACGGCGGGCGCTCAGCGACCACCTGCCCCACCTCAAACACGAACTGTCCCTCGACTTCGTCGTGGTGAATGCCGAGAATGCTGCCGGTGGTTTCGGCATTACCGAAACAATCGCCAATGATCTATATGGCTTTGGCGCAGACTGCCTCACCCTGGGCAATCATTCCTGGGACCAGCGCGAAGCTCTGACCTATATTACCCGCGAGGACCGCCTTCTGCGTCCGTGCAATTATCCGCCTGATGTTGAAGCGCCCGGCAAAGGCGCCAACCTCTACATGCTGGCCGACGGCCGGCGAGTGGCAGTCATTTCCGTTCTCGGCCGGCTTTTCATGGATTCCCTCGACGACCCGTTTCAGGCAGTCGAACGTGAGCTCAACAATCTTCCGCTCGGCACTGTGGCTGACGCTGTCATCGTGGATGTCCATGCCGAAGCGACGTCAGAAAAAATGGCGATGGGCCATTATTGTGACGGCCGCGCGAGCCTTGTTGTCGGCACGCATACTCACATTCCGACGGCGGATGCCCAGATTCTTCCTGGCGGCACAGCCTATCAGACAGATGCAGGTATGTGCGGTGATTATGACAGCGTGATCGGCATGAAAAAAGAGGGCTCTGTCGCACGCTTTTCGACGCGCCTCCCCACCGAACGCATGGGCCCGGCTGAAGGCGAAGGCACAGCCTGCGGCGTCATGATCGAAACCGACGACAAGACCGGTCTCGCCATACGTGTGGAGCCGATCCGTGTCGGCGGACGCCTGAAGGAAATCATTCCCCTTCCTTCCAACTAGCACGCCCACTTCACCTTTCCGGGACTTTGCGGTACAGGGGTGCCTTTCTGAATTCTGACATTCAAAGCCATCAGGAGTTTTCATGGCTGGCCACAGTAAATGGGCAAACATCCAGCACCGCAAAGGCGCCGCCGACAAGAAACGCGCTGCCGCCTTCGCAAAGCTGTCCAAAGAGATTTCCATCGCCGCAAAACTCGGCGGCCCGGAAGTAGACGGCAATCCACGCCTTCGCCTCGCAGTGAAGAACGCGCGCGCCGAATCCATGCCGAAGGACAACATCCAACGCGCCATCGACAAAGGTGCTGGCGGCGATTCCGCTGACTATTTCGACATCCGCTATGAAGGCTTCGGCCCGGGCGGGGTTGGCCTCATCGTTGAGTGTTCAACCGATAACAAAAACCGCACAGCAGGCGATGTGCGCTCAACTTTCGGCAAGAATGGCGGAAACCTCGGTGAAACCGGGTCAGTGTCTTTCGGCTTTGATCAGGTCGGTGAGATTGTTTTTGACCGCGAAGTCGGCGGTGAAGAAACAGTTATGGAAGCAGCCATCGAGGCCGGCGCGACTGACGTCGAAATCGAAGACGAAGTCTATGTCATCTACACAGAACGCGATGACTTCATGGAAGTGGCGGGCAATCTGGACGCCGCCTTCCCTGATCACGAAGCCAAATCGACCAAGCTGATCTGGAAGCCGCAAAACTATATCGAAATCGAAGGCGACCCGGCCCAGACGCTGATCAAACTGATCGATGCGCTTGAAGATCTGGACGACGTTCAGAACGTCTACCATTCCGGCGAAATCGACGAAGCGGCCCTCGAATCCGCTGAATAGAGGCCTACACCTATTTTTCACTGGATCGCGTGAACATCTGGCCAATGTAGTTTCGAGCAACAAACAACCACGGTATGGCGATCGCATCGATCGCTACGCCGATGGCATTGGCCTGAAGCAATTCGAGCATTTCCGCGCTCATGGTTTCTTTGTTCAGGTGAGGCAGACCAACCGCCAATATCCAGATTAACTTGTACAAAAATTGAATGAGCAGGATCGGCAGCATCTTCACCGGAAACCGCAATCCAATCAGGGCCAATAGGGTAAGCGCCCCCCAGAAAGCGTAGGCAACGCCTTCTGTAGGTTCGAATTCACCGCGGAACTGAAACAGAGTTGGCCAGACCGTGAGTCCAAACAGAATTCCTGTCAGCGCGTATGGAATACGCATGACAATGAGCCGCAGACTGGATAGCCCGTATTGGTTGTTTGATTTTAGCATCTCATCCCCTCCGAACGCTAAGTTTTCCATTACACGTCAAATCCATATTGTTAATCAATATATTTTTACAAATTCGATAATTGTAGATTGCAATGGGATTACCCAATGCTCATTCAGACTGGCATCGGCCAATCGATCCCCTTCTCTCCATCAGTCTTTGCAAAGCCCAGCCAAACGCGTAGTGAGACGGTCATCAGACCGATCTCTCTTCAGGGCCATCCATGCTGCGCATATCCATTCTCGAAACCATCAACTGGCCCGGCGCGGACCTCACCGGAAAGCGCAAACTGACCGGCGATGACCGATTCGGATTTGATGAAACAATCGGCACGGCCTGGGTCATGGATGGCGCGACCGATCTCGGCCCCTTTCGAATCTTCGAAACTGACGAAAGCGACGCGGCCTGGATCGCGCAGGCATTGACCGACGCTCTCATGTTCTCCCCGCCGGCACCGGACGAAGACATCACCCCCTATTTCTCCCGCGTCCTCAAAGACGTCAGAGACAAAGCCGAACAGGCATCCCGTGTTGAAATCGACGCCGCGCCGAAAAGCGTCTGGCCAATCGCGTCCGGTATGTGGATGCGTTTTCGAGATGGCAAAACCGAGTTTGCATGGCTTGGCGATTGCGTCGCGCTGATCCTGCCACCTGAAGCGCCGCTTGAAATTCTGACCAAACATGACCAGTCAGACCTCGAAACCCGCACATCGCGAGAACTCAACGCCATGGCGCCGGAAGATCGCCTTGAAGGCCTGCGCAAAATCCGCGAAACCCAGAACACTGAGCCAGATCACGCCCTGTTCGGGCTCTCGCCTCATGCTGTCGATAATCTCGAAATCGCTGTCCGTGATTTACCTGTCGGGACAACCGTTTTCCTCATGTCCGATGGGCTGTGGCGCGTGGTTGATCCCTATCAGATGATGACAGCAGATGAGATGATGACCACCGTTCTGGACTATGGCCTCGTGCCGCTCATGCGCCAGATGCGCGCCTTCGAAAACGGTGATGACCAGGATGCCTCCACACGCATCAAAAAGACCGACGACGCCAGCGGGGTACTGCTCAGGGTCATCGAAACATAAACACGTTTATACGAACTGTCTGAAAAAACACAGAAATTTAAGACGTCTGCGCTAGTCTTCCGGGAAAATAAAATCCTTCGGGGGGTATGTTCCGTGCGTAAACTCAGTACGTCGTCACAGCTGGCTTTGATTGGGCTCGCCAGCATCGTCTCACTCTTTCTTGTCATCTCAGGCATGACCTGGTTCGCCTATAATCAGGAAGTCGAAAGCAAGAAGGCTGAACTCAAAAGTCTGGTTGAATCCACGAGTTCGCTGGTTGAGAGCGCACGTGAATCCGGCATGGAAGACCCGGGCTCAGTGATCCGCCCCCTCCGCTATCAGGGCACAGAATATTTCTTCATCATCGATACCAATGGTATCATGGTGTCCCACCCGATCCGCCCGGAACTCAATGGCACGGACCTGCGTGTTCCTGATGCCAAGGGAAACAATTATTTTCAGGAAATGATCGACGTGGCCATGGCAAACCCTGATGGGGGTTATGTCCATTATGAATGGGCCAAGCCAACTGCGGCCAGCCCGGACGACCTGTCCCCTAAAATCAGCTTCGTTCAGATGATGAATGGTGGCGACTGGATCGTTGGAACGGGCGTCTATGTCGACGATCTGCAGGCCATGCTTGTTCAGTATCTGATAGTGGCGGCTGCAGCGCTTTTGCTCATTGGCGGTCTGTTATACCTGATCATTCGTCAGGCATCGAAATCCATCACCCAGCCGATCAATGCGCTTTGCGACACCATGACGTCACTTTCGCAGGGGGATACCGCCGTTGAGGTCAGCTCAACCGAACGGACTGACGAAATCGGCAAAATGGCCAAAGCGGTGGAAACCTTTAAAACCGGCCTGATTGAACGGGCTCAGCTGGAAGCCGATCGCGATCGCACCAATCAGGAAAAGGCTGATCGCCAGTCCCGCATTGAGACCATGATCGCCGATTTCAGAGGCGAAGCGCAGCAGCTAATCGCCGATGTGACCCGGAATGTGTCTCTTTTGAAAGACACCGCAGGTCAGGTCGACAGCCTCGCCCGCGAAACCACAAACAACGCGTCAAATGCGGCCAGCGCCACTGAAAAAGCCTATCACAACGTAGAAACCGTGGCCGCTGCCTCGGAAGAGCTGTCTGCCTCTGTCACTGAGATCATCCAGTCTATCTCTACCGCCAATGCGTCGGTCGAGGAATCCGCCACCGTCACCACAGACACGACGGCACATGTCAGCGAGCTGGCTCTGGCGGTGTCCAAGATTGGTGATGTCGTGACCCTGATTTCGGATATCGCCGAACAGACAAACCTTCTTGCGCTGAACGCCACGATCGAAGCCGCACGCGCGGGTGAAGCGGGTCGCGGCTTTGCCGTTGTTGCATCCGAAGTGAAGCAGCTTGCCAGCCAGACAGCACGCGCGACCGAGGAAATCACCTCACAGATCGGCGCGGTTCAGAACTCGACCAATGTGGCTGTGTCCTCGATCGAGCAAATCTCTGTCGTGATGCAGAAAGTTTCCGAAACCATGTCTCTCATCGCGACATCAGCCGAACAACAAGGCAGTGCCACGTCGGAGATCAGCCAGAATGCGCAAATGGCTGCAGGCGTCACGCGCGATGTTGTCGGCAATGCCGAGTCAGTCGTCAGCATGGCCCAGCAGTCAAATGGTGCCGCAGCCTCCGTTATGTCAGTGGCAGATCAATTGACCAACGCGTCCAGCGATCTTGAGACACGTGTGAACGACTTCCTTCAGAGAATGTCCGCAGCCTGATACATACACGTTCTGAAATTTGAGGTCGGATATCAGAATCTGAAGACCTGACCTCAAATCCGACATGATTGTCCGCTGAATTCTCTACATTATCAGGGGACAATCATGACACTTCGCAAAACGACACTCGGTTTTTACTGCCTGACGACAGCTCTGCTGTCAGCTTGCGGAACGGGTACGGCCGCAACAAGCGGCCTGCCGCCAACCTTCGACACAATCTGTCTTGCATCACCATTGGACCGTGAGTGCCGGGTCGTCGCCTCCGCCAGATCCCAAATGAATGATCTGCCCCCCATCGCCCTGCAAGTTCAGGCCGGCTCATCAGAACAGGCAGGCGTCGGCGGCGGCGTAGTCGTCTATCAGGACGCTGGCGAAGGTTGGGAACAACTAGCCGCCTCGTTTGATGGCTACTGGTACGACTATCCAACCTTCGCAGACCTGGAGGAAGGCGTTCTGATGCATATTGCGGGCGTTCGCCCCGGCACAGGGTCAGGCAATGCGGATCTCGCCTTCTATGCGCTTTATGCCGAAGAAGACGCTCCGCTGCACAGCTGGCAGCCGGTCGACATCACCAGCTGGCGGGACACCATTGGCGAGCATCTGCCCGAAGGCCTCGAAATCTGGAAAGGCGTTGATTTTGACATGGGTGACTGGACCACCAGATGGCTGACGGCCAGCACCTACCTCTGGAAAGCCGAGACCGACGCCAATTGCTGCCCGACCGGCGGGCGAGCGACCATCCATTTTGCGCTGGAGGACAACGTCATCAAAATCGACCATGTGGAATATGATCCAACCATGCCGGACGAGTACTGATCAGGCCTTTTCCCAGTCAGCCAAGCGCACTCAACGGCTGACCACGAACCAATGCAGGCAGCCCCGGTTGATCGGCGCTCGCCTGTGCAGCCAGGGCTCTTCGCAGCGGCGCAATCGCCGTCCCGGCGCTCAGTGCCAGGCGCTTGAACGGCGTCAACAAAGGATTGCTGTTCGAAAATGCCCGGTTGATGCCATCCATGGCAAGCGCCGTCGACACGCCATCAAACCGGCGCCACTGCTGATAGGTTTCGAGCCGCGAACCATCCGCAAGCGAGAGACCAAGCTTGCGGCTTTCACACAGAATTTCCACCAGTGCGGCGATATCTTTGAGGCCGAGATTGAACCCTTGACCCGCCAAAGGATTCACGCGCCGCACTGCATCACCGACCAGAGCCACGCGATCGGCAATAAGTGTCTCAGCCAGACGCAGGCGCAGCGGATAGGCCAGTGGGTCACGCAGTACTTTCATCGGCCCGGCCAGGTGTCCAAACCGGCCGTTGATCTCTGCTTCGAGCTCTTCGCGGGAGAGTTTTGCTGTCGCAAGGCCAGCGGCCTCGTTTCGGAACCAGGCGAGGTTTCCGCGATTTTCAGTGAGCGGCAGAACCGCGAACGGCCCCTCTTCCTGAAACCATTGCCGCGCCGCCCCATGATGCGGTTGGTCAAGCTGCAGTGTCACCGCCACAACGGCTTGTTCATAGCTCCAGCCAATGGTGCGAATGCCGGCGAGATCACGAATGGCGCTCCCGACACCGTCCGCGCCGATCACCAGATCAGCCTGCAGCTCGGTCCCATCATCCAGCGTCACACGAGCGCAATCTGGCCCCGTTGCTAGCGCGGTGACAGAGTTGGGCGCGTAGAGCTTGATAGCCTCACATTGCTGAACACGCTCCCGGATTGCGTTGTTCAGAAGGTCGACTTCAATCATATAGCCAAGCGGTTCGCCGCGGTCGCTATCTGGCAAATCATCGACGCCAAACAGGCTCGCTGCCGGGGGCAGAACGCCGTTTGCATCATGTGCTTCCATAGAGAGAAGCGGTTCGGCCTCATCGATAAGCTTCTGGGCCACACCGGCCGCTTCAAGCACCCGCCAGGCGCCCCGAACCAAGGCAAAAGCGCGGCTATCCGGAAGGAAAGGCAGGGTCGGATCCCGCGTATCAACAAGGCTCACATCGAAGCCGAGCTCTGATAAAAGAATGCCCAGCACGCCACCACTCGATCCACCACCAACGATAAGAATCTGCGATTTTTGCGGTATAGTTGTGGGCATTTATCCCTCCAATCTCTGTTTTTCCATATAGGAACGGAAGATTTTTGCGTCTAGCGCTGCAAGCCTTTTGGGCGTTTTTACCGCAGCCTGCTCAGATGGTAACCAGTTTGCTAAGATCATTCTCCAGTTGTTCCAAGACACTTCGATGACGCTCCCGCGTTTGCCAGATTGCGTCCCGAGCAAGTGGGTCAGAGTCCGCTTTGCCTGACTATAGATTGGGGAAATTTATATGAATAACTCTGTTTGGAAATGGGCGGCCCGGTCAGCCGGCGCAGCCATTCTGGGCGGGCTGTCGCTAACGGGCGCAGCAGTCGCACAGGAAGCATCGGCCGTTTCGGCCTATGTCGATAACTCTTACCTCTTCCTGATTTCAGGTATGGTCGTCATGTTCATGGCTGCCGGTTTCTGTATGCTGGAAGTGGGCATGGTTCGCTCAAAGAACGGTGCGACTCAGGCAGTCAAAAACGTGATGCTCTATTCTGTCGCTGGCATCATGGTGTACATTTGCGGCTACAACATGATCTACCCGGCCGAAACCTGGGCTGTAGAAGGCGTTTTGGCCATGCCAAAATTCTTCTGGGAACAGGGCCCGCTCGACGAAATGCAGGGCGATTACTCCGCTGCGTCTGACTGGTTCTTCCAGATGGTGTTCGTCGCAACAGCTGCCTCTATCGTTTCCGGTACGGTCGCTGAGCGTATCAAGATCCTTCCTTTCATGATCTTCGTGGTTATCCTCACCGGCTTCATCTACCCGATCCAGGCTAGCTGGCAGTGGGGCGGCGGCTGGCTCGCTGAAGACATCGGCTTCTCTGACTTCGCTGGGTCTACGCTGGTTCACTCTACGGGTGGCTGGGCAGCTATCGTTGGTGCACTCATCCTCGGTCCACGTACTGGCAAATATGTCGACGGCAAGGTTAACCCAATGCCGGGCTCCAACATTCCGCTCGCAGCTCTGGGTACGTTCATCCTGTGGCTCGGCTGGTTTGGCTTCAACGGCGGTTCTGAGCTGGTTGCTGGCGATCCAACAGCGATCAACGACGTCTCGACCATCTTTGCGAATACAAACCTCGCAGCTGCTGGTGGTGTTGTTGCTGCAGCGATCCTCTGCCCGATCTTCTTCAAGAAGATGGACCCAACAATCGTCATGAACGGCGCTATCGGTGGTCTGGTTGCCATCACAGCTGAGCCTCTGGCTCCAGCTCTGTGGGAATCAATCATCATCGGTGCTGTTGGTGGTGCGATCATCGTCTTCACAGTTCCACTTCTCGACAAACTGAAAATCGACGACGTTGTCGGCGCAATCCCTGCTCACCTGTTCGCAGGTATCTGGGGTACGCTGATCGTGGCCTGGAACGGTGGCGACCTCGTTGCTCAGATCATCGGTATTGTCTCTATCGGCGCATTCGTCATCGTGACGTCTACGATTGTCTGGCTGGTTCTTAAGTACACAATCGGCATCCGTACGTCCGAAGAAGAAGAACTCGAAGGTCTCGACAAATACGAGCTGGGTGTCGAAGCCTACCCTGAATTCACTAAGTAATTCAGAGCTTTCATCTGAACATCAGCCCCGGGCCAGCAATGGCCCGGGGTTTTCTTTACGAAAAATGTCACAGATTCCTCCATTTTTTTGCCATACGTTTCCTCGTCATTAAGCAAGAACGGGCAATTTCGGCGTAAAACAACACTCCAGAGCCGCCGGGTTTTGCCAGAATGACAACCTCAACCACTGCCTCTTTGCGTATGACCGACACATCATCCAGACTTTCAGGAGAGCCCGTCTGGCGGATCATTACCGGCTTCGCGATCTTCGCGTTCGGCGTCTTTCTGTGCGGTGCGATCAGCACATACAATCCGCAGGACCCGAGCCTGAATGCGGCAACAGATCTGGAAGTCACCAATCTCTTTGGCCCGATCGGCGCCGCAACCGCAGACCTCATGAACCAGATGCTCGGCTGGAGCGCCATGCTCGCTGCATTTCTCGTTCTGTCAGCAGGCTTGAAACGCATGCTGTTGATTGGCGTATCGGATGCGGGGAAATGGGGCCTGGGCGTGCTTGCCGTTCTCTGCGCTGCAATATGTTTTGCCAGCTGGCCAGTTCCGAAAACATGGATCCTTGCCTCATCGCTCGGCGGCGTCATCGGCGATGCGCTCTACACGCTGGCTGTCATTCCTTTCAAGGCACTGCAATTACCATCCCCCAACCTCTTTGCAGGCCTTCTGGCTGGCGCGAGCGGATTCATCCTTCTGTGCCGGGCATCCAATATCGGCAATCAGGACCTCAACTATCTGGCGCGACTTTTCTGGCGCACTCTGAAAAGCCTGACGCGCATTCTGCTTCTGCCATTCCGTCCGGTAGGCCGGGCGGCGTCAGGTGGTCTGGTCAGTGGTATTGAACGCCTCAAACACTGGGTCGCGGGCCTCTTCACCCGTCGTGAGCGCGCCTCTGCTTATGACGCAGCTGAATACGGACCTTCGCCAGAACAGGATATTGGCTATTTCGATTATTCAGACCGTGAGCCACCCCCAGCCAAGCCCGCCGCCAAACCAGCCAGCAAGCCTGCTCCACCAAAAATGGATGAAGGTCCGCGCCCCAAGCGCCGGATGCAAAAAGAGAAAGCTGCGCCACGGGTCAATCGCGCTGGCCTGCCATCGCTCGACCTGCTTGTTACGCCGCCTGAGCGCTCCTCTGGCGTGGATGAAGATCAGCTTCTTGAGCGCGCCGATCACCTCATGCGCATCCTCAACGAGTTCGGCGTCAAGGGCCGTATCTCGCACGTCCGTCCCGGCCCAGTTGTCACATTGTTCGAGCTCGAGCCTGCTGCAGGCGTGAAATCGTCACGCGTGATCGCTCTGGCTGACGACGTGGCCCGCTCGATGAGCGCTGTCAGCGCGCGGATCGCCGTTGTGCCTGGCAAGAATGCGATTGGTATCGAACTGCCGAATGAGGGCCGCGAGACAGTTTATCTTCGCACTCTGTTGGAAAGTCCGTCTTTCTCCTCTGGCAAGCAAAGCCTGCCCATGGCGCTCGGAGAAGACATTGGCGGCGAACCGGTCTGTGCCGACCTCGCTAAAATGCCTCACCTTCTGATCGCGGGTACCACGGGTTCGGGCAAATCCGTCGGCATCAACGCCATGATCCTGTCACTCATGTACAAGCTGCCACCTGAGAAGTGCCGCTTCATCATGGTCGATCCAAAAATGCTGGAACTCTCCATCTATGAAGGCATTCCGCACCTCTTGTCGCCGGTGGTTATCGACCCGAAGAAAGCCGTAACCGCGCTCAAATGGGCCGTGCGCGAGATGGAAAGCCGCTATGAGATGATGTCTAAAGCGGGCGTCCGGAACCTCGCGGGCTTCAATGAAAAGGTCGAAGAACTCAAGCGCACTGGTGGCCGCCTGACCAAGCAGGTCCAGACCGGGTTCGAGGCCGACACAGGCCGCCCTGTCTACGAGACCGAGGAAATCCCACTCGAACATGTTCCAAACATCGTCATCGTTATCGATGAGATGGCTGACCTGATGATGGTTGCGGGCAAAGAGATTGAAGCCTGCATTCAGCGCCTCGCGCAAATGGCGCGTGCCGCGGGTATTCACCTCATCACCGCCACCCAGCGTCCGTCGGTCGACGTTATCACCGGTACGATCAAGGCGAACTTCCCGACCCGCATCTCTTATATGGTCTCGTCCAAGATCGACTCCCGCACGATTCTGAACGAACAGGGCGCTGAGCAACTCCTCGGCATGGGTGACCTTCTCTACATGGCCTCCGGCGGCAAGATCAAACGCCTGCATGGCCCGTTCGTCTCAGATGAAGAAGTCGGCCAGATCGTGGACTTCCTGAAATCCACTGGTGAACCGGACTATCAGACCGACATTACCGAAGAACCAGACGACGCGCCGGAGAGCCCCGTCATGGATGCCATGCTCGGCGGCAATGACGAGAATGACCTTCTGCAGCAAGCCATTCAGGTGGTCGTTCGCGATGGCCGCGCCTCAACCTCTTACGTTCAACGTCGCCTGAAGATCGGTTATAACCGCGCGGCCTCTCTGATCGAAGAGATGGAGGATATGGGTATCATCTCTGCGCCGAACCATGCGGGCAAACGCGAGATCCTAAAGAAGAAGGATGGTGAGGACTAAGTGGTCTCAGCCAGGCGGATGCGCCTGCGGCTGGTGCCCGAACCCTTCAAGCTTTTGCAGGTATTCGGGCGCGTCTATGTCAATGTCGGCTGTTGGAATGACATTCATCGTCGCATCTGTTTCCAGGATGATCCAGCGCACCTGATCCAGGCTGACCAGCCCATTGTCGCGGACAGCCGCCATCAGCTCGCTTTCTGTTACCCGCTCGCGGCGCATTGCATTCCGGTTCATCACCCCCTCAGACGCCAGAACCACGGGCTCTGCCTTGACGAGATTCGCGACATGTTTGTTGTGATAGATCGTCTTGGTCAGCGCCCATTGCAGAAGCAGCAACACGCCAATTGAGGTCAGACTCTCAAGCACGGTGATGTCTTTCAGGATGATGCCGGACCCAACCAGAGAGCCCAGAGCTACCGTGACAATCCAGTCGAAATTATTCATCTGGGATGTCGACCGCTTACCAGACAGGCGGATGAACAACACGATCGCAAAATAAATGATGGGTGCGCTGATCGCGATGCGGGCCAGCCCCTCCCATCCGTCAAAAAAGATTGTCACCTGCCCCGCTCCTTATCAGTCTGTGCTGGCAATCAACTGAATTTATTGAGAAAGGTTCCGCCGTGATTTTTAGGTCGAGGCGGGGTTTCTGCTCCAGCTCGTTGCCTCTGGGCCAGGAAAAAATGCGAATCTTGCGCTTTTTTAATCTGGTGGTCGCGTCGAAATCGGAACAGGTATAGCCCTGAAACCATTATCATTTCTCGTTGCTCCCTGTTCACCTGAACACAAGCCAACGAACCAAGGCGAACGACCTAATTTTCGCCCTGTTCTTGCACGGGGCACTACTTATCTGTCACTCCTGAAAAGGAATGGAGTCGCTCATGTTTGATTTTGCGAACTGGATCCTGAGTGGTGTTCTCATGGCCTCACCGGCTGTGGTGACAGATGCCGCACAGACAGAAACCGCCACTGCGCCCGTCGCGCAGGCGGCGACGACCGAGACTGAGTTCAATCGGACTGATGCGCTTGCAAAAGCCAATCAGGCACTGAACCGTATCGATACCGCGCGCGGGCAGTTTTCCCAGCTTGATCCAAACAATCATTTTTCGACAGGCACGTTTTATCTGAACCGTCCTGGCCGTCTTCGGTTTGAGTATGACGATCCGGTTCCGCTTCTGATCGTGGCCGACGGGACAACACTGGCCGTGGAAGATAGCGACCTCGAAACCGTTGACCGCGTTCCGCTGGCCTCAACGCCGCTCAACCTGCTTTTGCGCCGAAATGCGGATCTGGCAGCTGATGCGAATATTCTGTCCGTCGAGAAGCGCGCCGGCCTGATCGCCATCGCTCTGTCAGACAAGTCAGGTGAGGCCGAGGGTGAACTCGAACTCTTCTTTGACCCCGAGAGTTATAATCTCGTGCGTTGGGAAGCGACTGATGTCGCAGGCGGCGTAACCACAGTTCAGCTGAACAATATGGAACTTGGCGTTTCTGTCAGCCCGTCTCTCTTCCGTCTGGAAGATCCTGAAGACGAAGACGACCGGCGCCGATAGTCAGCCGGCACCTCGAAAACAAAAAACTGCCCCTCGGGGCAGTTTTTTATGATTTCTTTTTCGGTGTGGAGAGCTTGGCGAGCTGAGCCTGCATGGCGGCCATCTGCTGCTGGAGCGCCTCCAGCGTTTCAGACTCGTCTTCCTTGTCAGCCTGACGTTTGGACGCGGTTTGCGATGGCTTTGGCTCTTCGTCCTCAACTTCCGTATCCGGTCGCCCTTTGGATGGCGCGCCCGCGGTGAACATGCTCATGGAGCGTTCAAACATTTCAAAGTTCCGGCGCGCCTGATCTTCAAACATGGCCATCGGATTGGCTGGCATGCCACCCGACATCATACCGCGCCAGCGTTCCTGGTTCTTGGTGAAGTTATTCATCGCCATATCGAGATAGGGCGGCAAAGCCTGAGAAACGCTGTCACCATAAAAGCGGATCACCTGACGCAGGAAGTTCAGCGGCAAAGCGTTCCCGCCTTTGTTTTCCTGTTCGAAAATGATCTGCGTCAGAACAGACCGGGTCAAGTCTTCGCCGGACTTGGCATCCAGAACCACAAAGTCCTTGCCGCTCCGGACCAGCTCGCTCAGATGCTCCAGCGTGACATAGGAACTCGACGATGTGTCATATAGTCGCCGGTTCGCATATTTTTTAATGATGATCGGTTCGTCGAGACCTGAAGTATCCGCCACCTGACCAGCCTTCCCTATGATGTTTTAACATCCCAAAACGCGGGTAATTTCTACCCCTTATGCGCGAGATATCAGAAACTGTTTAAATCACAGTTTCGCGATTGCAGCAAAAAGTCTAATTGCGCGCAGCTTTTTGAGCATTCCATAACCGTGCTCAGGGTGTGTTTGCCGTCCGAATGGACTGTTGACAATGGTATATTTTCCAGCCCTCTCAAGGATATCAATTGTTTGTTCTGCCATAGGGAGGGTTCTTCAGATCAGACGGAGTTGATGTTGCACCCGCTTTCTCACCCGGAATACCGGGGGGTTTTCGGGTTCATTTCATAGTTGGGGAGACAACATGATGAGTAAAACAGCAATCGTCACAGGCGGAACGCGCGGTATTGGCCACGCGATCAGTAAGCGTCTGGTGGATGACGGCTACAAAGTTGCCGCGACTTATGCCGGCAATGACGAAGCGGCACAGGCTTGTGCGGCTGACATTGGCGTCAAAGTCTACAAATTTGATGTAGGCGACTTTGAAGCCTGCGCAGACGGCATCCAGAAAATCGAGGCTGATCTCGGTCCGGTCGACATTCTGGTCAACAATGCGGGTATTACCTGGGACGCACCTTTCCATAAAATGTCCAAGGAAGCCTGGCAGAAAGTGATCAATGTCGATCTTGATTCGGCCTTCAACATGACCCGCAATGTCTGGGAAGGCATGCGAGATCGTGGATTTGGCCGGGTGATCAACATATCATCGATCAACGGTCAGAAGGGTCAGTTCACGCAGGCGAATTATTCTGCGGCAAAAGCAGGTCTGATTGGCTTCACCAAGGCGCTCGCTTATGAAGGCGCCAAAAAAGGCATTACGACCAATGTTGTCGCCCCTGGGTATATCGACACCGAAATGCTCCAGGCGATGAAACCGGAAGTTCTGGCGAGCATTATTTCGACCATTCCGACTGGCCGTCTTGGCAAACCGGAAGAGATTGCCAGCATGGTGGCTTATCTCGCCAGCGAAGAAGCCGCCTTCATCAATGGCGCAACAATGACTGTCAACGGCGCGCAATACATCGCCGGTTAACTTCAGCGAAAGCTGAATCAATCAGAAATATGGGTGGTAATGAAATCGTCCAGACGATGCCCCATTACCGCCCATATTCTCTGTCAGACAGGACACATGCTAAAAACTGCAAACTTCGCTCATTTCACTCGACAGGTTTTTCTGCCTGCGATCTGTCTCGCATTCGCGGGAACAGCGCATGCGCAGGATGCGCAAGAGCGCGACCGGTCGTCTGACTTTGAGGCTGAAGGTGTGTTACCCCTCTTTGCAGCGGATCCGATTTTTCGCGATGGCCTGACCGGCTATGAAAGCCTTGATGGTCAGAGCTTCTTTCTGAAGCGCCGCGGCAATGAAACCCTTTTCCGGTTCGATGGTCAGCAGGAAATCTGGGCGCTGGAATCAGTTCCTGGTCCGCGCGGTGATGAGTTCCTCAAGAATGATGTTGGCCGTGTCTTCGTTCGCCTGACAGACCTTGGTGGCGTGATCCTGTTCGATCCTGATCACCCGAAAGGCCAGCCGGTAGACCCTCTCGATTATGCCCTGCCAATTGATGATCCAACGCCTCAGCCTGATCTTCAGAACAATCTGACAGCCTATCTCACTCTGCGTATCGGCAAGCCGCTGGCTGTGCAGCTTCAGAATGTCTCAGAGGTTGATAGTGTCTGGATTCAGGATGCCGCCAAAACTGCAGCCGAGGGACTTGTCCGATCAGAGAAAGAAGCCCGGAACCTCGTTGAAACGCTTGTCGTCAAAACCGGTCCCGAACCTGATCTTGAACTCGGCATGGATGGCGAACTGATCGTCAGCGTTAATGTCGGTGAAGGCTATCATGGCCGTCCGTCATCCGATCGCGTCAGCCTGTTCCTGAAAAACCGGCTCTCAAGCTAAACAGTCGAGCCCGTCGCAAACGCTTTTACGCGCGCCTGATAAGCGGCCATTCGATCCGCGCCATTCTTCCCCAGATCATACAGCAGTGACCAGGTGAAATAGCCAGAGTCATGTCCGTCATCAAAAACGATGCGCACAGCATAATGACCAATCGGTTCAGCGCGTTCTACACCAACCGTGTCTTTGTTGGTTACGGGTGGCGGTTTGTTATCGCCATGGCCCTGAACTTCTGCAGAGGGGCTCTCAACGCGCAGCAACTCAAAGGGTATGCGGAACGTCTCTCCGCTATCGAAGGCGACCATCAACTGGCGCTGTTCGCGCTGGAAGGTCAGCTTCTCCGGTTGTGGTGTCGATGACATCAGGAAATTGCTTCATCCGGCGACAGCTCGCGGGCTTCGTCGACCAGCATGATCGGCACGCCATCACGAATTGGATAAGCGAGACCAGCTTTCTCTGATATCAGCTCAGATGCTTCGGGAACATAGATCAGCGGGCCGCGACTGACCGGACAAACCAGAACTTCCAACAATTTCGGATCAAGACCGTCCGTATTCAGTTCTGCCATGACCCATCTCCATTATTTGTTGAACTCAGATGAAACAGCGCAATCAGGGTTTCCGCGCGTGACTTAAGTGTTCCGGCCTCCAGAAGCGCCTGTTTCTCGACCGGCGAAAACGGGCAGCTCGTACACAGTGCGTTGATCAGTGTCGCCTCCGGAACGTCTTCCATCGTATCCCAGTCGGCTTTCAGGTCATTGCGCTTCAGATAGCGTTTGAGTTCGAAAAGAATTTCGTCACGATCCACGCCGCCCGTCGCGTCGGCCTGTGTCAGGTCATGGCTATAGCCCGACCAATCGGCGCGCACTTCGCGATAAGGGCGCTCGAAGGGCAGTTCTTCAGCAATCGCGAACCGGCAAATACCTTCCAGACTGATCAGATACCGTCCGTCATTGGTTTCGCCATATTGAGCGATCCGTCCAAGTGTTCCCACATCAGCCAGATCGGGATGATGGCGCTCGCCGCCTGTCGGCTGGATCATGCCAATCATGCCATCCCCCGCCATACAGTCATCCACCATGTTCAGGTATCGCGGCTCGAACACATTCAATGGCAGAATGCCGCCCGGAAACAGCACCACACTCGTCAACGGAAAAACCGGAAACGTCTCTGGCAGCTGATCAATCCGAGTATAGGCTATTTGCGACATATTTCGTCCGTATCAGGATCAGGAGAAGACGAGCGAGGACAAACGCCGTCTGCCCTTCTTGGTCACATCGGCTTTCGGGCCCGCCGCTTCAAAAAGCTTCAGCAACAGCTCTTTCGCTGCGCCCTCATTCCAGTTGAGGTCATCCTGCAAAATCCCGAACAGCGTGTCACTGGCCGCCTCATGCTTTCCGGCAGCAATCTCTGCTTCGGCCAGTTCGTAGGCGGTCGCATGGTCGCCTGGATTGGCAGCCAGTTTGTCTCGCAGGGCGGAGAGCTCATCTGTATCCGCACCATCACCAAGCAGTTCGAGCGCCGTCAGAACGCCTTTCACATCCGGGTGGCTGCGTTGATCTTCTGGCACCATGTCGAGCGTCATACGTGCGCGTTCCGCATCGTCATTGGCCAGATAGCATCGCGCCAGCCCAGCAATCGCTGACACATTGCCCTCATCCTGCTGGATAATCGCAGAATACAGCTGAGCCGCGCCCGTCACATCGCCGGACTGGAATAACTGGCTCGCATGGTCGATGGCTTCCTGAACCTGCTGTGCGCCCGAGGTTCCGGAAAGAAGCTTATCGATGAATTGTTTCACCTGAGGCTCTGGCAGAGCGCCCATGAACGCATCAACCGGGCGTCCATCGACAAATCCGAAGACCGCCGGAATGGAGCGCACACCAAGCTGACCAGCAATGCCCTGGTTCTCATCCATGTTGATCTTGACCAGCTTCACCTTGCCGCCCGACTCGCGCACGACCTTCTCAAGTGTCGGGGTCAACTGTTTACACGGGCCGCACCAGGGCGCCCAGAAGTCCACCAGAACAGCAGCATCTTTGGAGGCCTCGACCACATCAGCCATAAAGGTCTGATCCGTGCCATCCTTGATTACATCGCCTGAAGCGCCACCAGCCAGTTCCATTCAACTCTCCATAGGGGTCATACCCCGCTAAGATGGGGCCAAGCACGGCAAACGCAAGTCGAGCCGTTCAGCCGCCAGCTTCATCTTCCAGCACCGAAAAATCAATCACTTCGGCCGAATGGCCTACTGCCGCCAGAAACCGATCAAAATCCGCCCGCGCAATTGCTGTTGTCATGTCATTCCGAAGCGGATGGAAATTCAGTGGATCGCTGTCACTCAGCGTCTTTTCCAAAATGAACCGCACGGGTTTGGAGGCCGGATTGGCCAGCGCAAAAGCCGTAACAGACCCAGGCGTCACGCCAAGATGTGACACCATCAGGTCTTCCGGTCCGAACGACAACCGCCCTGTCCCGATCAGCTTATGCAGCCGGTTGAGCTTCAGTTGAGTGTGCGCCTCTGCAGAGATCAGCACCAGCTGGCCCGCCTTATCCTTCAGAAACAGGTTCTTCGAGTGCCCGCCTGGCATGCCGGCCTTCAGGTCCTGACCTTCCTCAACGGTGAAGGTGGGCTTGTGCTGATAGGTTCGCACGGGAATTTCCAGCCTGTCGAACAGGCGAAACAATTCATCAGGTGTGGTTGCCATGTCCGGCGCTTGCCTCGTGTCTTCGGATCGGCTGTAAGTAGCAGATTGCCCTGTTTCACCCAGTCAGAGACGTCAATGCAACTCGATTGTTACCGAATTTACGCACAGGCCCCGAAAATTGTACCCGGCAGATCCCGGCGCGAATGGATGGACTCCTTTGCCGACCGACACCCCTATCGCTGCCTGCCGCTCACCATGGCGAATTCCACCGGCTGGGAGATCCTCTGCCCGATTGATCTGGAAATCGAATGGAATGGCGGGGAAATGGAAGATGCGATCCGACTGACGAGCTCAGCAGGTGATGCATCTGTAAAGTCCTTTGCGGGCAGTCACTTCCGGCGCGGCATTGTCACCATGCATACGGGCCACCTGTTTCGCACTCCGCCCGGTTGGGCGGTCTGGTGTGGCGGCGCGCCGAACTGGCCAAAAGACGGGATCGCGCCATTGTCTGGCCTGGTTGAGACCGACTGGCTTCCCTTTCCTTTCACCATGAACTGGCAGATGACGCGCCCGGGCAAGGTTCGTTTTGAAAAGGACGAACCTTTTTGCTTCATCACCCTCACCGAACACCACAAGCTCGAAGAAGTGCAGCCAGAGCTTCACATGCTGGATTCCAACCCGGACCTTAAAGCTGAATTTCAGGCCTGGTCTGACAGCCGGGCAGATTTCAACAAACGCCTTGCCGGCCGCGAAGAAGAGGCCATGCGAGACCGCTGGCAACGTCACTATATGCGCGGAACGAAGTCCACCGGCACCGCAGCTGAAACTCAGCACAAGACAAAACGAATGCTCAAGGCGCCGAAAGAGGTATGATCAGGCGGCTGGCGGTCATATGCAGCATTTTACTGCTTTTGTCCGCCTGTTCTGCCAGTTTCGAAGATCAGTGGGTAAAGGGCGAAACAGGCCGCGTCACCCGCATTCTGGATGGCGATACGCTTGCGCTTGAAAGTGGTCAGATTGTTAAACTCGTCAGCGTCGAAGCACCGCGTACCGGCAGCTATGACAGAGATCCCGACCCGCATGGTGAAAAATCGCGCCGCATAATGGAAAGTCTGGCGCTCGGGCGGGAGGCCACGCTTTATTACCCCGGCATGACGACGGATCGGTATGATCGCGCGCTCGCGCAGGTGACGATTAAAACTGAGAGCGGCGAGACACTCTGGCTCAATGAAGAACTTGTCCGGAAGGGTGCCTGCTGGGTGCGTATTTATGCCGACACTGCAGCCGGTAGCGAACCACTCTGGATTTCAGAAATAGCCGCGCGATCTGCGAAATCAGGTCTGTGGCGCGAAGCTCCGCCCATTGCGTCGATCGAACAAGCGCGCGCTGCCGACGGAAAGTTTCTCATATTGCGAGGCTCACTCGGCATGTCAGAAATGCAGGAGGAGGATTGCCGCGTGTCGATGATGGGCACTGAGTTGGAAGTCGATCTCGACGCCTTTGCAGGCCGCTGCCCGGTCTTACCACTGGGCGAGGTTGAAATCCGCGGATGGGCACGCGGTGGGGTCATCTATGTCGGTTCCGGCTCAAACCTTCGGCCGGCACATTAAACTGTTGGCAGAATACCAGAGGTCTCCGGATCACCAGCAATCTTGATCAGCGAGTCACGCAACTTGGCGAGCGCCGCATGCTCAATCTGACGCACACGCTCTTTGGAGATACTCAGTTGCTCACCCAGGCTTTCCAGTGTCACGCTTTCATCGCGCAGCTTGCGCGCTCTGATAATCGTTTGTTCGCGCGGTGACAGACGCGACATGGCTTCGGCGATCCAGCGTCGACGTTGAGCACCATCGCGTTCTTCCATAACCGATTGTTCCGGCGTGGGATTTAGCTCGTCGGGCATCAGGTCCTGAAACTGAGACTGACCATCTTCCGCAACCGGCGCATTGAGGGACTTGTCAGACGCCGAAAGTCTCGCCGCCATTTTTTCGACATCGCGGGCCGGCACACCCAGTTGCTGGGCGATCCAGTCACGTGATTCTTCAGACAGCGTATCGCCGTCCAGATCGTTGATCTTGGCGCGCAACCGCTTGAGATTGAAGAAGAGGGATTTCTGGGCTGCGGTCGTCCCGGTCCGGACAATTGACCAGTTTCTCAGAACAAAGTCCTGAATGGAGGACCGGATCCACCAGCTTGCATAAGTGGAAAAGCGCACGTCGCGCGATGGCTCGAAACGGGCTGCTGCCTGCATCAGGCCAATATTGCCTTCCTGAATGAGATCACTCATCGGCAGACCGTAGTTACGGAATTTTCCGGCCATCGAAATAACCAGCCGGACATAGGCAGACGTCAGCTCGTGCAGAGCCTCTTCGTCATCATCTTCCCGCCAGCGTGTTGCCAGATCGCGCTCATGGTCTGGATCCAGAAGAGCGGTCTGCATGGCGTGCCGAACAAATTTTCGATCCGGATCCGGTCGGGTATTGTCAGCGAGGGCCATGGTCTACTCCTTCTTCCTAGAAGGAGATACGCACAAGGCCCTCAACTGGATCAGATTTGGCCTGAATTTTCTTCGAAATCAGGCCGCTTTTTTCGAAAGAGAAACAGAAAGCTTCTCCATAGCCTCGTCACGACCAATGTTTTCAACGGCCGCAAGTTCACGTGCCATACGATCAAGTGCAGATTCATAAAGCTGGCGCTCGGAGTAAGATTGCTCTGGCTGGTCTTCAGCACGGTGCAGGTCACGCACCACTTCCGCAATCGAAATCAGATCGCCAGAATTGATCTTTGCTTCGTATTCCTGAGCACGTCGGCTCCACATTGTACGCTTGATCCGCGCGCGGCCTGTCAGCGTGTGCAACGCATCATCAACAAGCTTGGACCCGGCGAGTGCACGCATGCCAGAATCAACGGCGCGAGCAGTTGGTACACGCAGGATCATTTTGTCCTGCTCAAAAGAAACGACGTAAACTTCGAAATCGATACCGGCGACGGATTCTTTTTCGATGCCGGTTATGGTCCCCACTCCATGCGCCGGATAAACGACGTGTTGCCCTACTTCAAACGCTGCTTTTTTGTCCTGAGCACGTTTTGCCATGTTTATTATACCTTTCAACGCAACCAATCGACGCCCAATAAATCTCCACCTCATTCATAGAGAGCGAGGTTCCGGCAATTTTTACCTTTCATTAGGATTTATGGGTGTGTGGGACCTGTGTATAACATATCTGAGACGCAAAGAACAGATGCCAGAAACAGATTCTGTTACATCATTCTATTTTCACTGTGCATTTCCAAGCGCAGATCAGCTTCCAGACCCGGGTTTTTCTGAGAAATACTTCTCAAATTTTCCCTTTTCTTCCGCATACTTATCGCGGTCTTCCGGAGGCTCGCCCATGACTGTAATATTCGGCCAGATCTCGGCATACTTCGAGTTGACCTTCAGCCACTTGCCATCGGGATCATCTTCCGTATCCGGAACAATCGCTTCAACCGGGCATTCAGGTTCGCAGACGCCACAGTCGATACATTCATCTGGGTGGATGACGAGGAAGTTTTCACCCTCGTAAAAGCAATCCACCGGGCACACTTCGACACAATCCATGTATTTGCATTTAATACAGGCATCGGTGACGATATAAGTCATAAGTAGTCTTCTCCGGAAACTTCACGACCCCGAGATGTGTCGATCAGGACAGAATGTCAATTGAGAGAGTCTGAAGACTGTTGTTCGGCCCGCTGACGTGCCTCAGCGCGTGCGCGGTCTTCAACATGAAGCAGTGACGCCACATGGCGCACAAATGCATCTTCAAACGGGCATTTTTCGCCATCAGCAAAGGTCACATAGTAGAGCCCTTCAATAAAGCTGATGCGTTGGTCTTCGCTCAGTGATTTCACAACTGATGTAAACTGATGCGCACCTGTCGCTTCTTCAGCCAGGTCCTCAGCGGTGTTCAGCACCTCTTCCGCAGCTGTCGCATCCAGATTGAAGGTCTTCTGAAGCACTTCGGTAATGCGTGTGCTCTCGATGTCTGCATAAATGCCGTCAGACAGAGCTGCTTCAACCAGAAGCGCCGCTGCCGCCACCTGCGGATCATCCGTCCGGCCAGCTTGCACGGTTTCGTCTTCAGGCTTTCCTGAAAATAGGGATTTCAGCCATTGGAGCATCAGATCGTTCCGTTCTCTGCTGTTTCGATTAGCTTTTCATAGCATGCCTGCGCTTCAATAGCAGGTCCGCGCCGTTCAGGAAGAGCGCAAATCCGTACGGTGATCAATTCGCGACCTTTTCGAAAGGTCAGGATGTCACCCACCATGACAGTCGCGCCGGGTTTACTGGACTTTCGGATCAGGCCTGTGCGGTCGATCCGGACGCCCCGGCTGGTCACGGCCTTGGCCGCATCGGGGCGCTGTTTGAAAAAGCGGCACCGGCAAAGCCAGATATCAAGGCGCTGTTCAGTCTCACTCACCGGGGCGTGTCACCCGATGTTGAGCTGTCAGAGTCCTTGTCCGCCGTTGCTACCGCTTCTTCGGTTTTTGTTTCTGGCTTTTCTGATCCTTCAGCAGGTGTCGCCAGTCCTTCAGTCTCCGAAACCGGGCTTTCCACTGCTGGGCGCGTTTCTGTCTCTGGTCCATGAGAAGACTCTGGGGTCACAGCCTCCGGGTTTGAACCCTCAACAGCTGTATTTTCCGCGACAGCCTCACCAGTAGCAGGCTTCTTGCCTGGTTTTTTCTTCTTCTTTTTGGGCTTTGGTGGCGGCTCAGGCGGAAGAAGGCTCGCCAGCGCAGCAAACGGATTGTCCGGATCATTCTTGCGCTTTTCAGCACGTTCCGCAGCTTTCGCTTTCGCGACATTCCGGTCATCCCGGCGAGGCGGACGATTACCCGGCTTGAAGTCCTTGGACTTGCCGCGCGGTGGACGAGCGCCGCCTTCTTTGGCACTCTCAGTTGGCGGTCCACGTCGCGGGCGACGTGGCGGACGTCCATCAGGATTGGCGCGCGCCTTGAACCGCCAGGATTTTACGGTCTGGGTTTCCGCATCATGTTCGGCAGGTGCCAGCCCATAGGCTTTCAGCACTTCGACAAATGCCTCACCCGGACAGGACACGACTGATGCAAGATCAGCCGGTATTTCGAACTGATTCTTACCGGCTTCCTTGCGGCGCTTGTCGATTTCCCAGGCGAGTCGTTCAGCAAGGTCAGCGCGGATCGCCCGCGGCCCGAAACGCAGATAGCCCTGCGAATGCAGCGCGCCATCACTCCAGCCCTCTTCAATGGCGAAACTGCCCGCACCAGTCGGCGCAATCATGACATCTGTGCTGTTGAACACCGAAAAGAGCCGCGCAATATGGGCTTGTTGTGCGGGCTTGGTCGTCTCCGGCGCATAGGCCGCCACGCGACCTGTGCGAATTCCCCAGCCTTTCAACGCTTCACGCTCTTCAGCATTGAGGCGCACCGGCGGATCATCCTCACGCAGATCAACTGCTGACCCGGACTCCAGCACCCGGAAGGCCAGACCACGCGCTGCACCCGGCAGGTCAACATCATTCAGCTGTTTGCGCAGCGCTGTCAGCGCTGGCAGCAACTTCAGTGTTGTTTCATGCAGCCAGAGCTCAGCGCGATCACGCGCCCGCTCGCGTTCTTCAACGGCAGCATCTTCGGCGCCGATCAGTTCCGCACGCGGCATCATCCAGTCCGGGCCTTTCACAAGCCGCGCGACAGGGTGCTCATTGAACAGGATCTGACCATAATCATTCATAGAGAAAGCGTGATTATGCGTCGTCGCGATATCAGACAAACGCTTCGACAGGATAGGCTTCAACGCCATCATCGCGGCTGTGCGGACGGCTTTGCCTTCCACGGTATTGGCCTGTGTGACCGGTCTGAACACCAGACCTTCAAGGTGGCCAACAACGTGCCCCTCGACTGTAATCTCACCATTGTCACCAAATCCGGCTTCCATTGCATCCTCTCGGCTGAGCCCGCGCATCAAAGCGGTGGTTCTCTTGTCTACAAAGCGAAGAGTCAAACGTTCATGCAGAGCATCTGACAACAAATCCTCAATTTCTCGCGTCTGACCGCGCCAAATCTCGGCATTTTGAACCCAGTCGGAGCGATTTGCCGCATAGGTCCATGTCCGGATCGCCGCCAGCCGTGTTTGTAACACATCAATATCGCCCTCAGTAGAGCGAAGTCGGGACAGCGCTCTTTCCATCCATTCACAAGACAAACGCGCATCCGGGTCGTGAAGCTGAGACCATAGCGCCTGAACCACGCGCAAATGTCCTTCTACCCCGGTTCGACGAAAATCCGGCAAACAACACAAATCCCAGAGCCGCTTCACCCGCGCCCCAGTCGTCGTGGCCGTCGTCACATCCGTATCCATGGCCATACGGCGCAGCGTGGCTTCATCCAGCGCGTCCGGCGTGTGGCGCAGAATGGGTGATCCGCTTGGCTTCGTCAGTGTCTGGAGCAAACGCTCAATCGAGCGATAACTCAGCTCATAATTCCGCCACTGGATCTGCTGGACGGACTCAAAATTATGCGTCTCGATGCGGATGACCGTGTCATCTTCAAAAGGTGGACAATCGCCTGTTTCCCCGAATGTCCCATCGGTCCGAAACCGTCCGGCGCGACCGGCAATCTGTCCTGCCTCGGCGGGCGTTAGTTGCCGTCTGCGGCGCCCGTCAAATTTCGACCGACTGGCAAAGGCGATATGTTCCACATCCAGATTCAGCCCCATACCGATGGCGTCAGTCGCCACCAGATAGTCCACTTCTCCCGATTGATAGAGGTCAACTTGCGCATTCCGCGTCCGGGGCGACAACGCCCCCATGACAACAGCCGCCCCGCCGCGCTGCCGCTTTAACAGCTCGGCAATCGCATAGACTTCGTCAGCAGAAAACGCCACAATCGCCGAGCGTTTCGGCAGCTTGGTAATCTTGCGCGGACCTACATACATCAGCTCGGAAAACCGCTCGCGATGATTGGTATCGACATCCAGCCCAAGCTCGAACAACACCTCCCGCATGGGTTCAGAGCCCAATAATAACGTCTCATGCAGGCCGCGCGCGTTCAGAATACGATGGGTAAAGACATGTCCGCGGTCGGGGTCTGTCGCCAGCTGAATTTCATCAACTGCCATGAAATCGACTTCACGCGACATCGGCATGGCCTCGACCGTACAGATGAAATATCGCGCGCTCTCTGGCCAGATGCGCTCCTCACCCGTGACCAGCGCCACCGCCGCCTCACCCTTTTTCTCCACGACCTTGTCATAGATTTCCCGGGCGAGCAGACGCAAAGGCAGGCCGATCATGCCCGACCGATAGGCCAGCATGCGTTCCAGTGCGTAGTGAGTTTTGCCCGTATTGGTTGGCCCGAGCACGGCAATCAGTTTGCTCATCGAGGTGAGACAGAAATCCGGTAGCAGCGTTCTCCCAGCCCTAGCGGGATGCTGGTCGCGGGGCAAGTGAATGTGTGTCAGACTGAGCTGAGCCTTTGACCTCACTTTGGAAAAGGAGTGGTTTGTGAAACTCAATCCAATTCAGCTTACTCAATTCAGCCTGGCGCTCGCCTTACTGTGTTCCTGCTCCAATACAAAAACTGAAGATGGGCCCATCGTGGCGATTGAAATAGGCTGCGATTCAACAAAAGATGAGCACCAGTTTGCGCTTATGGCGTTGAAAATCAACTTGTTAGAGCGCGAGTTTCCGCACTGCTATGAAGACGTGGTTGTACACGGAGAGGATTATGTCTCCATGAATGTGTGCCAAGGGCATGTCCAGAATATCGAGTTTAATCTCGATAATGTTTGTGATGGCAGGTATTTCATCCGAACGTTTGATGACCTTCGTGTTCAGGACTAATCACCCAAGAGCTTAACGGCCACCTTGACGCGACTACCACACCTCCGCCACTCTCCGGGCCAAAATCAAACCGGACACAGCAACACATGAAATTCATCGCCCGCGCCGCAATCGCCGCGCTTGCCGCCGTCACGCTTTCCGCGCCAGCACTCGCCCAGGACAAAGACGCGCCCGCTGGACCGCCGGCGACTGAACCTGCCGTCTTCACCTCCGAAGGCACAGTGCGCGTTGATGGCAAAACCATCACTTACGATGTCACCGCTGGCGAGACCTATTTCTTCGACGACAAAGACGCGCCAAACGCATCAATCTTCTCCTTCTCCTACGTCGCACGCGGCTATTCAGACCCGACAAACCGCCCGGTTATGTTCGTCTTCAATGGCGGACCGGGATCTGCCTCGCTCTGGCTGCACATGGGTGTTGTCGGCCCAAAGATTGTCGATGTCGCCACTGACGGGCCGACAGATGACGGCGCCCCGCCCTATCCGATCCTCGACAACCCGCACACGCTTCTGGACGTTGCTGACCTTGTCTTTATCGATCCGGTCGGCACAGGCTTTTCCCGCGTTCTCGAAGATGGCGATTCCGCCGATCATTGGGGCGTCGATCAGGATGCCCGCTCTGTCGGCAATTTCATCCGCCGCTGGCTGACGGAAAACAAGCGCTGGGGCAGCCCGAAATATCTCGCTGGCGAGAGCTATGGCACGACGCGCGCGGCCGCCCTCGCAGAGGAACTCACTGGCGGGTATAATGACGTCGCCCTCAACGGCATTCTCCTGATCTCTGCCATTCTCGACTTTGAAGGCTCACGCGGCTTCATCGGCGAGATTGGCCTCATGCCCACACATGCCGCCCTTGGCTGGTATTATAACCGGGTCGATCGCGCAGCCTGGAATAACGACATGGACGCTTTCCTCGCTGATGCCCGCGACTTTGCATCAGACGTCCTCGCGCCTGCGCTCCTCAAGGGGCAAGGGCTCGAGCCAGAAGAAGAAGCCTCAATTATTGGCCGCTATTCCGCTCTGACTGGTCTGACGGAAGACTATCTCCGCAAAGCCAATATGCGCGTCGATGTTGGCCGCTTCATGAAGGAATACCTCCGCGACCAAAGCCTCACGCTCGGTCGCTTTGATGGCCGCTATACCGGCACAGAGGTCGACGATGTCGGCGAGTACACCTGGGATGATCCGTCAGGCTATGCCATGGATGCAGCCTTCACCGGCTCCATGAATGATTACATGACCCGCTTTCTGGGTATCGACATCACCCGTCCTTACAAGGTGCTGCCGAGCGATCCGGGCCGGAACTGGAAATCCGTTTCTGGCGGCGGCTCAACAGGTCCCGGCTATACCAATGTCGTTCCAGGTCTTGGCCGCGCCATGCGCCACAACAAGGATATGAAGGTTCTCCTCGCCTCTGGGTATTACGATCAGGCAACCCCCTTCTTCGCGGCGGAACTCAGCCTGCAGGCTCATGGCGTTCCGCAGGATCGTGTCATCCGGACCTATTACGAAGCGGGCCACATGATGTATCTCGAACGCTCTCAGCTGGAAAAGCTGGCTGACGACATGCATGCCTTCGTAACCGGGCGATAATTGCTAACTGGTCCGGTCTGGTGCTTCGCGCCAGACCCACCAGGAATATCCCAGCAAAAAGGCCACCGTGGCCAAAATCAGAGGCAGGATCGTCAGCTGCCAATATCCTGAGCCAAGCACGGCGAATGGCAGAGCGATCAATCCGCTCAAAACAAACAACCAGCCGCCAGCGCGATGGGTTTTCTCCCACGTGAAATCGCTGGAGAGCGTCCAGGGCGTCCGAATGCCAACAAACCAGTTCGACCGTGTTTTCGGCAGAAAGTTTCCGATGCCGATCAGGAATATTGCCACGCCTGCCAGAATGATTTTCGACACAAAGCTCGTCGAAAGCCCTTCACCTGTCGCCATCATGGAGGCCGTCATCAGCGCCGTCACACCGGTCATGATTGCAAGGGTCCCAATCCAGCCGAACAGATAGGCTTTTCGGCTTTTCTCCAGATTGACCTTACGCGGATCAATCCATGGCAGCACAGCAAACAAGACGGCAATGCCCACCGAAATCAGGGCCGGCGCGCTCAGCGACCACATCGCCCCTGCAAAAGGCAGGAACCTGTCCGGTTCACCTGAAATTCCCCAATGGACGGGCAGGTCCACATCGCGCGGGACGTTGAACCAGGCATAAATCAGAATGCCCGACATGATCACCAGGCTGATGCCGGACCAGATCAGACCTTTTCGAATGACAGATTTCATATCGGCTCTCCTCCAGTTTCGGGTTTACGCACATCCTCGCGGCCCACGAGATCAAACAGCCCCAGAGCGACTTCTTCCAGAACGCTGGCATTCAGGCGGTAAACAATGCTCGTGCCCTGACGCTCTGTTGTCACAAGATCAGCTTCACGAAGGACATTCAGATGGCTGGTGACGGTTGGCCAGCTGACATCAAATGCCTCCGCAAAATCACCGGAAGCCTTCGGCCCGGTCTTGAGCAGGTTCAGAATTTCTCGCCGCAAAGGGTGAGACAGCGCCTTGAATGCATTAGTCATACCTCTAATTAGTATTTTCTCTAATTAGAGTCAAGCCAAAGCTTTTGGGCCCGAACGGCTTGCCCATTGAACCCAGCCCCCCTCCGGTCTAGGTGTAGACGGGACGCTAATCTGCGATAGGGAAGTACAACATGGCCACCAAAACCGTCGAATATTCTGACAGCGAACTCACCTATGAAGGCTATCTGGCCCTTCCCGGCGAAGCTGCGCCGATCGGCCTTGTGGTCGTAGGTCACGCCTGGGGCGGTCTCGGCGATCACGAACGCGCCGTCTGTGATCGGCTGGCCTCTATCGGTTATGCCGCATTCGGATACGACATTTACGGCAAGGGCAAACGCGGCGCGACGACCGAAGAATGCGAAGCGCTGATGTATCCCCTCGTGGGTGACCGAGCGAAGCTGCAATCCCGCCTCGCCCTCTCCATCGCGACCGCTCAGAAAGAAACAGGCATTGGCAAAGGAAAAACGGTCGGTATCGGCTATTGCTTTGGCGGCTTGTGCGCGCTCGATGAAGCTCGCGCCGGACTTGATGTCTCAGGCGTCGCCTCATTCCACGGCCTCTTCATGCCGGCAGAGAATATTGCTGATGATGTGCCGATTTCTGCCAAGGTCCTCATCCTTCATGGCTATGACGATCCGATGGCGACACCCGACGCCATGAAAGGCGTTCTCGATGAAATGACCGCAAAGGGCGCTGACACCCAACTCATCGCTTACACCCATACCGGTCACGCTTTCACGAATAAGCAGGCGAACGACAAGGCGAGCGGTATGTTCTACCGCGCAGATGTCGATGAACGCTCCTGGAATGTTCTGAACGACTTCCTTGCCGAGGTCATCGGATGATCTCCCGCCCCTTAGCGGCTGCCACCAGCAGAACACGCCGGGATACCAGCCCGCGTCAGGGGCCATAGAAAAATGTTCAGGGCATCGCGCGGTCTGATCCTAGTAGCCATTGGTCTCTCCCTCATCATGGGGGCATTGCTGTTGGCGGACTGGTATCTCATCGACGGCGCGATCCCGACCATTGTTTACCTCTTCGTTGCCGGGCTGTCCGTCTGGTATGCGAGGGCCTACAATACCTATATAATTGCTGGTCTCGGTACGGCTTTCCTCCTGATGAAAGTCTACCAGCTTTTTGCCCGGCCGATCCTCACCATTGGTGAATACACCCCCGTAACAGTCGTCCTTCATATCGGGGTGTCGCTCTTCTCCCTCTGGCTGATCGCACGGCTTGTTGCCTTACGGCAAAACCGTATCCAGACGCTTCGTGATATGAACGCCCAGCTCGAAACGGCCAACAAACAGCGCATGACCAGCGAAACTCGCGCCGTCGAGAGCGAGCAGTTTCTCCGAGGCGTCTTCGAAACGGTTACAGATGGCATCGTCACCATCGATACTGTCGGCACGATAGGCGCGGCAAATTCAGCGCTCGCCGAAATGACCGGCTTTCCTGTCTCAGAGATGATTGGCAAAAACATCGAAATGCTGATGCCCGATGAGTACCTCAATCAACATCAGAAATTCGTTGATCGATATCTGACCTCAGGCGTCAGTCAGATTGTTGGCACCCGCATTCTTGAGGTTCAGGGAAAGCGGGCATCAGGTGAGCTCTTCCCGCTTGAAATTGGTGTCGGCGAAGCTGAGGTGAACGGCACACGCATGTTTGTTGGCCTGTTCCGCGACATCACTGAGCGCAAGACTATGGAAGCAGAGCGCGAACGTTTCATCGCGGAACTGGAGCAGTCCAACTCCGAGCTGGACAGCTTTGTCCGCGCCGCCTCGCATGACCTGAAATCGCCGCTCCGCGCCATCGACAAGACTTCGCACTGGCTGGAAGAAGACCTGTCTGGCAAGATTGATCGGGACTCCCTGCAAAACCTGCAACTCATGCGGAAACGCGTTCGCCGTATGGAACGCCTGCTTGATGATCTCAGCGCCTATGCCCGGATTGGCAAAACCAAAGACCATCGTTTTCATGAAAACGTCTCGGGTAATCAGCTCCTTGAAGACCTGCTGTTGTTGATTTCTCCACCAGAAACCTTCGAGATCAGCTGGAGTGACCGGTTCGATGCTCTGCTGCTTAAACGCATGCCTCTAGAGCAGGTGTTCCTGAACCTCATCTCAAACGCAATCAAACATCACGATAAAGCAACGGGTCGCATTGTTCTTGATGTCGAGGTCGGCAAGGAAAATCTTGTATTCTCGGTCACAGATGACGGACCGGGCGTCGACGCGCGCTATCATGAGCGAATTTTCCAGATGTTCGAAACGCTCAATCGCCGGGATGTGGTTGAAGGGAGCGGGCTGGGGCTCTCCATCGTCAAGAAACATGTTGAAGATGCTGGCGGCCGGGTCTGGCTGGATGCTGACACAACATCTGGCAGCCGTTTCTGTTTTGTCTGGCCGAAGCAAATTTCGGACGACGATATAGCGGCGCACGAGCTGCACTCATTGTCCGGGCCACCAACGCTGCCTTGAATTCAGAAATCGCGCGCATAAAAAAACCGGCTCAGGCGAGCCGGTTTTGTTTTGTCTCACTACTTGCCCGTTATCAGGCAGCTTTGGACTGATCCGCTTTTTCAGCGCGAAGCATCTCGATGATGCTGCGGTTGAAGTAATCCAGATCTTCCGGGTTGCGAGACGTGACAAAATTGCCGTCTGCAACGACTGGCTTATCGCTGACAATCGCGCCTGCATTGTGCAGGTCCAGCTGGATAGAGGTATAGCCAGTCATCTGGCGACCTTCGACAACCCGTGCCGAGATCAGCAATTGTGGGCCGTGGCAAATCGCGAAGACAGGCTTGTCGCTGTCTGTGAAATGGCGAACGAATTCCAGAACGGTATCGTCTTTGCGCAGTTTGTCAGGGCTGAACAGACCGCCAGGAATGAGCAGCGCGTCGAAATTTTCTGCGCGAGCAAACTTCAGCGGCATTTCAACATCATGCCATTTGCCCTGATGGCGACCATTATGCGCCTGGATCTGACCTTCTTCAGGAGACACAATCTGTGTTTCGAAACCCGCATTGGTCAGTGCCTTGCGAGGAGAAGTCAGTTCGATTTCTTCAAATCCGTGCGTCACCAGTATTGCGACGCGTTTTACTTTTTCTGTTGCCGTCATTTCTAGCATTCCCTGTTCAGTTAGACGTGGCGTCCCCCTATTCAACTCTACAAGTACCAAACTGCCGCCTTTGTTCCTGACATTCACAAGAGTTCATGCTTGTGGCGACAATCGGACAAAAACGCGTCCTCGAGGTGTTAAATCTACCCGATTCCCGATTAATCGAGCATGACTGTCAGGTATTTATAGTCTCAATTCCGGTGAGGCATGATGACAAATTGTCACAAATCCAACACATGTTGCTAAAATACAGCGATTCTTGGGTCTGGCGCGCCTGACGTCTCAGTATTCGGGCAGCTCGAAACTCCGGAATCCCGCCACTTCTGTCAGAACGTTGAGCTGCTCAGGCGCGCGCTCAACCGTCCGCGCTTCCATACAAGGGAAGGATCCATATCCGTCCGCCGGGCCAATTCCTCCGGCAAGACTATCCAGATCGAGGTCCAGCGGCAGATAGACGTTCACATTCCCAAGCCCCTCACGGCTGAGGTCATCCTTCTGCACAACGCATACAGAATTGTTCGCAAAATCCGCCAGAACACTGGCTGTTGCTCGCGCAAGATCGCGTTGAGCCGGATCAAAATACACAACATGGATTTCGTGGGGGGCGACGCGATAGCCCGTCGAGGCAACACTCCACACATGGACCGTCCCCGGATCGAGCGCTCCCTTGAGAGCCCGTGACAGACGCTCAACGCCATCATCATGATGGTCCGTTCGCAGGGCGATGAAATCGATCTGGTCGACACCTCCGGCGGCTTCCGCTTGCAGGCCCACGCCGCTAAGCACAAGGCTGGCTGCAAGGCCGCCCAAAATACTCCGAACACCCATCAAACCGAACCGGACCATCGCCGCAGCCCCTCACTCTCAATACGCTATTGCCGCAGTCACAACGGACGAGCACGCAAAGGGTTCAGTTTTCCCCGCTCAGACCCGCGAATGCGGACAATTCCACCTCTACTGTAGCCAAGGCCGCCATTTTAGCCTATGTGCGCCGCAACAAGATTTTCCTCCCTACAGGTACCTACCCCATGTCAATGCGAAACATCGCAATCATCGCGCACGTCGACCACGGCAAGACGACCCTTGTTGATGAGCTCCTGAAACAGTCCGGCACATTCCGCGAGAATGAGCGCACATCCGACCGCATGATGGATTCGAACGACCTCGAGCGTGAGCGCGGCATTACTATTCTGGCGAAAGCCACCTCGATCGAGTGGAACGGCCACCGCATCAACATCGTCGACACACCAGGCCACGCTGACTTTGGCGGAGAGGTCGAGCGCATCCTGCACATGGTGGACGGCTGTATCGTTCTTGTCGACGCTGCGGAAGGCCCGATGCCTCAGACGAAATTCGTGGTCTCGAAAGCCCTTAAGGTCGGCCTCCGTCCGATCGTTGCGGTCAACAAGATCGACAAGCCAGAGAGCCGCCCGGACGAAGTCATCAACGAAGTGTTCGACCTCTTCGCGAACCTCGATGCCGATGACGAACAGCTCGATTTCCCGATCCTTTACGGCTCAGCGAAAAATGGCTGGATGTCTACGGACTATGAAAATCCGACAGACAATATGGACTCCCTGTTTGAACTGGTCATGCAGCACGTTCCAGAGCCGCGCGTCAGCGAAGGCTCGTTCAAGCTTCTGGCCACGACAATTGGCTCGGACAACTTCCTTGGCCGCATTCTCACGGGCCGCGTGGAAGCCGGAGTTGCAAAACCGAACATGGCTGTGAAAGCGCTCGACCGGAATGGCAATGTCGTTGAGCAAGGGCGCATCTCCAAGGTCCTCGCATTCCGCGGACTGGAACGCTCTCCGATCGACGAGGGCGTCGCTGGCGATATCGTTTCGATTGCAGGCCTGACCAAGGCAACTGTGGCCGACACGATTTGTGCGCTGGACGTAACCGAGCCGATGCAGGCCCAGCCGATTGATCCGCCCACAATTGCCATGACCTTCCGCGTGAACGATTCTCCGCTGGCGGGTACAGAAGGCTCCAAGGTCACGTCCCGGATCATCTGGGATCGTCTGGAAAAAGAAGCCGAAGGCAATGTCGCGCTGAAAGTCACCCGCTCCACCGAGGCCGAGGCTTTTGAAGTTGCGGGCCGGGGGGAGCTTCTGCTCTCCGTTCTGATCGAGACCATGCGTCGCGAAGGCTTTGAACTGGGCGTCTCACGTCCAAAAGTGGTCTTCAAGGAAGACGAAAACGGCAAGAAACTCGAGCCGATCGAAGAAGTCGTCATCGACGTTGACGACGAACATTCCGGCGCAGTCGTGCAAAAGCTCTCAGAGCGTAAAGCCGACATGGTCGAGATGAAGCCGTCAGGTGTGGGTCGTACCCGTCTTGTTTTCCATGCGCCAACCCGTGGCCTCATCGGCTATCAGGGCGAGCTCCTGTCGGATACGCGCGGCACGGCCATCATGAACCGCGTCTTCCATGAATATCAGCCTCACAAGGGCAAGATCACTGGTCGCCATACGGGCGTTCTGATCGCCATGGAAAAAGGCGAGGCCGTCGCCTTTGCCCTCTGGAACCTTGAAGATCGCGGTAAGATCATGATCGATCCCGGCGAAAAAGTTTATGGCGGCATGATTGTCGGCGAGCACTCTCGCGATAACGATCTCGAAGTGAACGTCCTGAAGGGCAAAAAGCTCAGCAACGTTCGCGCATCAGGTACGGATGAGGCTGTCCGCCTCACTCCGCCAATGAAGCTCACGCTTGAACGCGCTCTCGCCTATATTCAGGATGACGAGCTGGTTGAAGTGACCCCGGAATCGATCCGCCTCCGCAAGGTCTATCTCGACCCGAACGAACGCAAGCGCATGAAGAAGATAGAAGCGGTTTAAACACCACCAAAATCCCGGAATGGGCACGGCCCACATCCGGGATCTCGCCCAACACTCTCACATAACAAAAGCCCGGCACACCGCCGGGCTTTTGTTTAAGCTATCGCTCGCGCTTGTCTCTCTTTAACCAGATCAATGAAATTCTGAGCGGACCACAACCAGTCTCTCTGACTCGCAGAAAACGTTTCATGAAGCGGACCAGGCACAACCAGCTGCACTGACTGTTCGTGCATCTGCCTTGTTTGTGCCTCCGAGATGCCGGGCTCAATCGTAATCAGATGCTTTCGTTCTATGCGATCAGCCTCCGACGAGATTTGCCTCCATCTCTCCTTGCAGGTCGACTTTGCTGCCAGCAATGTCAACAACTGCGAAGAAAAACTTTGATTGTCGTATTCAAGCTGCCCTGGGAACAGAAAGTCGGGTTTATTACCGCGCTCAGTTCGCGCCTGCGTCGCAAACTTAAGCTGGTGCGCCTCAAACAAAGCTCCGACATGATGCTCAAACGACAATCCCATTCTTGACTTGCGAGTATTCTGGACGCTGAGGGAGAACTTGATGAAGCCGTCCACGTCCGGCTCGCCACGATCGTCGAAAAACCCCTTCACAAGCCTATCGGCGACAATACGCTTTTCCAGCTGCCGAAACATTCGCTCTTCATGATCGATCCATGCTAGCAAGGCAGCGTCCGGATCATCCAGCGGGCTAATCTCGGGCAAGGTTCTGCGAGCCAGATCTGAAAACTCTTTTGTTTTCGGTAGCTTCAAGCCAAAAGGCTCAATGATCGTTTCTATCCTGTTCGCTTCCGGATCGATAATTTCGACGCCAAGCTCTTCGAGAATAAATTTAGCCGCAAACCCTAGCGTCTGATCTTTTGCTCCTGAAATCTGGCTCACCTGGAAGAGCGCGCCCGGCCCTTCGTCAAATCCAAATAGCCATAGCAACTGCTTCTGAATGGTTGTGCCTGGCTCGCAGACTACGATGAGAAGACTGTTGTCAGATCGGCGAGCCACGATAAGCGTGTCTCCTGCTTTCATGGCTCCCGTCACTGCGTTTGCTTCGTAGTAAAGCCGAGGTTCTGCGGCACGGTTTGGATTGTCACGCCGCGTGTCGTACCAGGTCGCTTTTCCAGTCGCAGTTATCAACTGATCGTCTTCGCCGAACCAGAAATAACTGACATCAAAGGTGACCTGAGGCTCCCAACGGCCGAGCACCTTTCCTATAGAGGTCTTGCCGCCGATTTCATGCTGATTTGATCGCTTCGGTTCGGCATCCACTGCGCTTAGAGTTTTGATTGCCACTGCATCAAAGTACTCTGACAGGTATCCCTTTTTCATCCCCATGGATTTCCAGATCTCCCTCTTGGCTTCCAAGCCAATCAACACATAGCGCTTCTACAGTGTCGAGACCTTTGGCGGTTCGGCCTTTAAGTGCGCACTCCCAGATGATGCCAACGCGCAGTCCCGCTTCGTCCAGCTTTCTGACCACACGCGCGTCTCTCTCGATATTGCCACCAATTTTTTCCCGCCAGAATTCTTCTCGGGTCTTTGGCCATTTGAAGAGATGGCAGCCATGTCCATGCCAGAAACATCCATGGACAAAGAGAACCGCCTTGTACTTTCGAAAATACAGATCCGGATTTCCGGGCAGTTTGCGATTGTGCAGAGAATACCGAAATCCTCGCTTATGCAGCGCAGATCGTATTATCAGCTCTGGCTTCGTATGCTTGCCTTTGATCGCAGACATATTCTTGCTGCGGATATCGGGGCGATGAACATCGGCCATATCAGGCTGTCAGACGTTGGGCTCCGCCATACATCACCTGGAATAATTGTGGCTGCATGGCTTTCGCGACCGCCTCAAACACAGGAACAGCGACTGAATTTCCAAACTGTTTGTAGGCTTGGGTGTCCGACACGGGAATCCGGAAGTTTTCAGGAAATCCCATAACCCGTGCACATTCGCGCGGCGTCAAGCGACGAGGATTTTTGCCGCGTCCCTGACCCACAAGAATTTCAGACCCATCTTTATAGTAGCGCGCGGACAGTGTGCGACAGGTATCGTCCGGGCCAACAAGACCATACCCAAATCCATTACCTGCAGCCTTATGTTTCGCTGCATAATCTTTGAGGTACTGCCAGAGTTTATCTGACAACGTGTATTTCTCGTTCACCTGAGCTTCTGGGCCGAGCGTAAAATGTCCTTCAGCTTGTTCTGATCCATCTTCAGGATGCAATACTTCCCGCATGCGATGAACACCAGCTTCCGGCAGGTTCAGATTATCCCACGAAAAGTTGGTCGCCTGGCGGAAACCAACCATCACGACGCGTTCACGATGCTGCGGCAAATAATGCTTAGCGTCGATCACTTTGACATGCAGCTCATAACCAAGCTCATCTTCCAGTGTCCGCCGGATAACCTCAAACGTGCGGCCTTTATCGTGACTTTTGAGGTTCTTCACATTTTCCAGAAGAAATGCAGCAGGCCTGTGATGGCTGATAATCCGCGCGACGTCGAAGAACAAAGTTCCCTGCGTTTCATCCAGAAATCCATGCGCTCGTCCCAGCGCGTTTTTTTTAGACACGCCCGCAATTGAAAACGGCTGACAGGGAAAACCGGCAACCAGAACATCATGTTCAGGAATATCTTCAACATCAATCTCTGTAATGTCACCCGCAATTAGACGATTATCGCGGTGGTTTGCCTCATAGGTTTGTTGTGCAAACCGGTCCCATTCAGAGGTGAAAACGCATCTGCCACCTGCATTATCGAATGCTGTTCTCAGGCCACCAATTCCAGCGAACAAATCAATGAACGTGAACTGAGTGAACCGATCGTCATGCTCCTGAACTCCCGCCAGGCTGCGCATCCGATCGAGAACCGCCTTACGTGGTTCAATCTCTCCAGCATCCAGCCTGAAAATCTGACGTGGTGAATATCCAAGTTCCACTGCAGCCATTTCAGTTGTCATGCCTGCCTGATGCCGCAGTCTCGTAAATTCAGAAGTCATTCGAATCACCTTATCATGGTTAATTAAGGTCAGAATGTCAGTTTTTGTCCCCCCGGGCAAGCCATTTGTTCCGCTTTTGTTCATTTGGTCGTAACCTTATCCCACCCTTGACGCGCCAAGCGTATACTCCAGGAATGCACCCGGATTCCGCCTCAGCCAGACCTTATGGAGCCCTCGCCCCAGGCGAGATGATCGGGCTCTATCTGGTAAAGCTTGTCGCATTTTTCACGCGGTTCGGGGCAACGCCTGATGAGCGTCAGCTTGGCGAGCTCAACCTCTGGCTCACCCGCGCCGAGACACTCGTTGATGGGCTTATCCGCGCAACAACGGCAGTATACCTGACACAATCGGGATATGAGGAGCTTGCGCGAGCCATGCGAACGCCGCTCGGCATAACGCCGCAGAGTCCACCAGACTTTCAAAGCGCACCTCAGACGCTTGATCAGCTACAAGAGCGGTTAGCCACCTGTCTGGCGACCTACGAACGCGCAGAGGCGCTTGCCAGAAAGCTCGCCATGATCATCGCTCTGGCGCTCTATTCTTCCGCACTTGAACGCGCGCAAGTACGCCCACGCCCGACCTCCACGATATCGGTTTCCGTTCATACGGACGCCTTGGTCACGGGCGCTTCAGCCCCTCACCTCTGGCCACCGCCGATTTAGGCTACCACCACGCCCTCCACTCACACCTCACCGACCCAAAGCACAAAAATTCCATGCGCGACAGAGCCCAGCTCTGTGGCGATAATCGTGTTGGCTTTTGTTGTTCTGCTCGGGCTTGCCGCTCACCGCTCAGCGTGAGGCATAAAGAATCAGACAACCCGTTTGCGCCGCCCCATGCTGACTTCGCGGGCAGATTTGGGAATTTCCATATCCTCTTCGAACCAGTTGATTTCGGTGTGATTGTAGCAGAACACCGCACACCGGAACTGGAAAACGAAGAAACCAACCCCGAAGGTGCAGAACGACACAATCGCCCAGGGAATGGCATGGCGGATCATCTGGTCCAGCGTCACCGTGCAATCAAGGCTGCCGACCTTACGTCCCTCTGCATCCACAACAAAGCTCCGATCCAGAACATCCCGCTGGAAGAAATAGGGAAATATGAAGAGGACCAGACCAAAGGTGATTGGTGTCAGAATGGCTGTAATGATGGCGTCCTTAATCGCCTCCATTGCCGGAAATTCGGACTCGATTTTCAGTCCCGAGAATAACAGAGCTTTGTTCATGGCGATGCACTTCCCCTGAAGATTGACACCACAATATGCAATCAACTGCGCGTGAGGGGTCAACAAGTCGAGGCGTTTTCAGATCGATCAGCATGGTCAAAATACAGAAATTGACCTAGGTTACTGGGTATGCCGCTGAAAGCCCATGACTCGGCCGGTTGGGAAATCAGGCCTCACACCCGGGAAGACCGGGACGGTATTCGCGCGGTTTATCATGAATGTCTCACAGAGTTCCCCTGGCATCTCGGGTCGATGCCGGATCCGGACAGGCTCGAATATGCTTTGCGTTACACCACAACGCTTGTCGCCTGCGAGAAGTCTGCAGGGGTTGTCGGCTTCAGTATTCTGAATTCAGAAACCGGTTATCTCAGCCATCTGTTTGTCCTGCCGGACTGGCGGTTCTGCGGCATTGGCTCCGGGCTTATGCAGGTTGGGAAAGTCCTCTCCATCAAGCCACTCTGTATGGAACTGGATCTGAGAAATTTCAGCGCGCGGTCGGCCTGCGCCGCAATCGGCTGGCGGGAAATGGCGCCGCAAGGCACAGAAGCGGCCGGCCATATTCGCCTTATCCTTGAGTGATGAAGGCCAGGCGAACCGGTTTCGCCGCCTGGCCCCAGATTTCACACTTTGTAACCACTAACCCAGAAGGAAGTCGTCTTCAGTCATGGCAAGCCCTGCATTGGCAATCAGAACAGCCATATCTGCGCTGCCATCGCCATCAACATCCACCTCAATCACCGTGCGGGCATTCGAGAAGACCAGATAGTGAATAACCTCACCTGGTGTGTTGGTGAAACTGCTCCCGCCCAGAACCGTTGCGCCCATTTCAGACAGATCAATCTGGTCTTCACCCTGTTCGAAGTCACGTATGATATCGCGTGTAGAAGACGTCACTCCGGAATCGCTCGCCCTCTCGAAGACGAAAAGATCCGCGCCGCCATCGCCTGTCAGACGGTCGCGACCATTGCCACCGATCAGAATATCCATGTCCGCACCCCCATAAAGTGAGTCCGCGCCGCCGCCACCAATCAGAATATCGTCACCAGCCCGTCCGCTCAGATAGTCGGCATTCGTGCCACCATCCAGCATGTTGGCGCCGCCATCACCATACAGCGTGTCAGCATGATTTGATCCGACCACATTCTCGATGTCGTATAGTCGATCGCCGTCTGCGTCGCTGCGTCGCCCGCGGCCGATCATCAGGTTCACCAGAACTCCGCCAGTGGAGTCATCATAGAGGGCTGTATCTATTCCCTCGTCACCATAGAGGAAATCGCCAGCAATGCCGCCGCGCAGCAGATCATCTCCCAGTCCGGTGTGAATTTCATCCGCACCGCCGCCGCCACTGACAACGCCGTAAACATAGCCATCCTGCCCCATGAAGACATCGACACCGAGGCCCAGATCAATATCGCCCACAATCGTGCCTGTGTTGAGGACGGTATCGAAGTCATCACCAAATCTGACGTCGTAAGCTTCATCCGGCAGCAAGGTTTCAGAGGCCTGTATCAAGCCATGGTTTTCCAGAACATTCGTGCCATCGGACAAGAATATTCCGCCCTTGATTGTGCCGGAATTCCGGACAGTGTCATTGTCGACATCAAGGTTCAGGGCGAGCCCACCGCCATCCATGGTGGTTTCGATCGTTCCCGAGTTGATGATTTCATTCTCAATATTCGCAAACCCGTTGTCCCGAAGCTGAATAGCATCATCACCCGAAGACCGGATGATACCGGAATTCACGATGTAGAGGCCGCCTGCCTGACTCAGTATGGCATCTCCGAAACCGCTTACGGCTTCAATCAGGCCGGAATTGTAAATGGTGGTATCAGTGGGAACGGAGACCACGTTGAAGTCTAGCGCAACAGTCGTGCCACGAATAATGCCGGTATTCGAAATATAATTATTGGCCCCACCGAAACTGATGCCGTTAGCCCCTCCAAAAATAGAGCCATCATTGTAGATTTCAGTTGTGCTGCCAGCAATGATCGCCGTCGTACTCTCAAGTATAAGGTATCCATTTTCTGTAATGTAAGCGAACTCACCGGTTGAGAGTGTGCGTTGGGTAGTACTGAAAGAATTTAAAGTGAAACTTGCCATTTCTGATCTCCCTTTATTGTCCGGATCGGACAGGCGTCCCAGCCAGCGTCCAAATTAGCGCAAAACGGGAAATTTTTATACGCGCGACGACGAGGTATATTTTGGCAGACTGTGCGAGTTTGCCCTTATTTTGCCGAAAATGTGGTGGACGATTTTCTGATGGATACCCTTACGCATAGCGGCGCCGGCTGGACGATTCGTCCGGCTGCCCCGATTGATCACCCCGGCATTGCTGAGGTTTTCTTATCGTGTCTCAGCGCGTTTCCATGGCGGGGTTCTCCTCGACGCGAATTGTCCAGCATGGAAAATGCTTTGCTGTCCGGTGAGTGCTTTGTCGCTTACGTGCCGCAGGCTGGTGTCGTCGGATTTGTCATCTATGACACCATTACAGCCTATATCTCTCATCTGTTTGTCGATGATGACTGGCGGTTCTGCGGTATTGGCAGCACGCTTCTGAAGCTGGCGAGAGATGTTGTGGCCCGGCCCGTAAGGCTCGATGTCGATGAACAAAACGAGGCAGCGCTTACCGTCTATCGGGCGCTCGGCTGGACAGAAGTCATCGAAACACCAGGCCCTTCAAGGGGTCAGAGACGAATGATCAGCCCCTGAATTCAGGCAAAAGCCCACATCGTTATAACGCGCTCATCCGCATAATTTTCCCGGAATTACAAATGCTTAATTCGGGAAACTGTTAGCGCTCCACAGCCGTCGATTGGTCAGACGCAATCAACAGAGAAAGGATGAGCTATGAAAACGCTTCTTATCGCTTCGACGTCTGCACTGACTTTGGCTGCCGCTCCGGCTGTGGCGCAGGAAATCCCTGCTGACCAGCCTCAGAAAGGACCACAAGCCATTAAATATCTGAACCAGCGCGAGCTTGCGCGGATTGATATGCCTATGGAATCGCAGACCGCAGCAACATACACCACGACTTCTGACGTGAAGGCTGAAAAGTCTGATATGGACCGCAAGGCCAAAATGGCGAAAGCCGATGACATGAAGGTCAAAAAAACCTCGGCAGACAAGACGTCAGCTGACTGGTCTCAGGCCTCTGAAGCCAACATTCTGAAAGTGGCCAGCACAACAGAAGACTTCAGCATCCTCACGAAGCTCGTAAAAGAAGCTGGTTTGACGGATGAACTGGCTGGACCGGGTCCGATGACCGTATTCGCACCGACCGATGCCGCGTTTAAGGCACTGGGCGCAGAGAAGATCAAGGAATTGAAAGCTGATCCGGTGAAACTGGAACGCGTCCTGAAAGCACATATCGTTGATGATACGATCATGTTGACGGACATCAGCGCCGACCCTGTCGAGTTCGATACTGTTGGTGATACCGTCCTGACGCTCGAACGCGATGATATGGGACAAATGACCGCCAGCAATATGGCCGTCAGCCGCGGTGATATCGTCACATCAAATGGCGTTATTCACGTCCTGGATAGTGTGATCATCCCGGAATATGACGAGAACTCAGTTATTCCGAATGTTGTTGGTCGATAGGCTCCACACGTTCGAAACCAGAAAAGAGAGGCCAAACCTGGCCTCTCTTTTTTGTGTGTCATGGGTGCGAGGCGTCGGCGAATTGCACAACGTCGCACTTTAATTGGGATTTGAGTTCGGGCAGGTCTTCTGGATAGCCCATGCCGTCTGGCCAGGAATTCATCGCAACGTGGAACAGGCGACAAGCCTCTTCATCGCTACCCTTTGCCAGCGCGATCCGAGCGCCCAGAATCCAGTTCACGAACAAGTCCTGAACGAGATTGGCTTTTCGCAGGACGGCGATGGCATCTTCATTATAAGCCCAGGCTTCGTAGTGCAGTTCCCGTTCGAAATTGGTCATCGCCAGATTGGTGAGAATCGAATGAAGGCGAGTCGGGCGCATCAGAAGGCGCTCAATCTCGAAAGCCTCCAGAAACGCAGCATTGGCAGCCGGGAGATCGCCATTGACCTTCAGCATCAGACCCATCATCGACACGCTTCGCGCATAGTCCCGATCAAGCTCAAGGCGCTGGAAGATCGAATTGACCTGATGCAATTCATCAATCCACGCGGACATGGTGTCTTCCGTGACCGCATTCCTGCCCATGGCGGCCCACCACTCATAATTGACCTGTAACAAGCGGGCAGACGCCTCCTGTTCCGTCAGACCTTCAAGCCTGGCGTCGGCAGCCAATTCCCCAAACGCGGCAGCTTTCAGCTTATAGCTATCATCGTTGACAGCCACCTGATCGATTTCCAGACGAAGTCGATCATTCGCCGTGAGTGACATCGTGTCCAGTGCGGTGAGGATGTGGTGGCGAGCCTGCTCGGTCTCTCCTCGCCCCATATAAAGCCGGGCGAGTTGCGACGACGCGTAACCGTCCTGATCAGTCAGTTGCAGGATCTCAGCATAGCTGGCGAGTGCTGCATCCACGTTGTGGTCAACAGCAATGGCGCCGATCTGATGAAGATAAGCGATATATTCGTGTGTTGAAACGCTTCGCATCACAGTGTCCCGATAGGACAGCATCTGCGTGATCGCCGCTTCAAAATTCTGGGTCTCGTTGATTGCCGTCAGTATCGCACTGGTGTCCATTCCTCGGGATTCCAGCCCGGCAAGGCTACTGCGAATGGCGCGCTCATCAATCGGGCCGCGCTCCATGTTCTCCTGCGTAAATGACGAATTGCTCGGTATCCCTGCGGCCTGAACCTCAGGTGTGAAGCTCACCATCGTTGAAGCGAAAACCACAATAACGAAGGCCAGCACAGACATGGCGACCGGGCCGACCAACCGCATTCGATTGAGCTTGAACCAGTCTCTCCAACCGTGCGCATCGCGGGTAGTTGTCTGCAATACAGGAGCAGGTTCGAGTTCAGCCTCGACCGGAAGAATTTCACCTGTGAATTCGTAACCGCGTCTTGGAATGGTTCGGATGACGCCTTTTGCACCTGCAGCGCTCAATTCCCGGCGCAGGATAGAAATGGCTCTGTTCAGAGTGTCATCATTGACGAAACCATCATGCCAGACGGTATCGTGCAGTGTGTCTCGCGTCACCAATTGGCCGCGATTTCGGACCAACAGTTCCAGCACCTGCATGACTTTAAATTCTACTTTAGATGTAAATTCGCTTGACTCGATCAGCAATTTGGAGAAATTAATGGTCGCAGTCTGGCACCGAACAACATCGTTCTGATGTACGTTGGTGTCGCTGGTCATGGGATACTAACTCCACTCGGTCAACTACGTGTTGACCGCTCAGTGTGGCCTTTGCTTCGGTTTCGTCAACCTATAAGTTTTGATAGGTTCATCTCCCTGCTGCATAAAAAATGCACGACCTAAGAAAAACCTAAGGACAATTTCCGCCTGACGGACGCCAATAACGCTTCATATTCACGGGGCGAGATTATGGCGGAAAAAAAATTATCAGATCAGAGCAAAGAGCTCACATCCCTGCTCTTCATGGCAACTCACATGGAGATGTCGTCGACGCAAATGTTGGGCGAAGATGACCCAACGACACGCGCAATAAAGGTCGCGAGACAGGCTGTCATGAAAGCAATCGTTGAAAAACAAGAGATTGACATGAACCTTAATACCAAGGCGAACAAGGGATCAAACCTGTCTAATACGGTGTCGTCATCACGAATGCACTAAAACGAGAAGATCAGTCCCGTTCTCCGAACAGGGCTGATCCAACTCGTATGTGGGTAGCGCCGTAAAGTATGGCAGTTTCAAAATCACCACTCATGCCCATGGACAATTGCGGTAGCCCGTAGCGGCTGGCCAGTTTGGCGAGGAGTGCAAAATGTGGCCCGGGTGCCTCTTCCGCAGGCGGAATGCACATAAGCCCGACAGGTGACAGATCATACTCACGGCAGGTCTGGGTCAGAAACTCATCAAGATCACCTGGCAGCACGCCTGCTTTTTGTGGCTCTTCGCCCGTATTCACCTGCACAAGAATTTCCGGACTCTTGCCGATCTTCTGAATAGCCTCAGCGAGGGTACGGCAGAGCTTTGCGCGATCGAGCACATCAATCGTGTCAAACAGCGCGACAGCCTCTTCAGACTTGTTCGACTGCAGGGGACCGATCAGCCGGAGTTTCAGATCGGGATAGCCTGCTCGGCGTTCGGCCCAATGGCTCTGCGCCTCCTGAACACGGTTCTCACCAAACACACGCAGGCCAGCCTTTAACGCCGCCTCAATACGATCATCTGGCTGTCGCTTTGACACCGCTACGAGTTCAGGTGTTGTCTCACATTCAGCACGTTCACAGGCCTTGTTGATCCGTGCTTTAATATCAGCAAGATTTTCATCAAAACTCATGGACAAGTCAGCTCACAATCCGATGCAAAAAATTAGACTTGTCTCTGCCGTGCGTCAGGCCACACGTCAAATGCCAGAAGGCTGGCCGGGCGCCTGGTTTCTGACAGATCCGCAACGCGTACCAGACCCTGTCAGCCTCGTCTCAACCTTACCTCCGGGCACGGGCATGATCTACAGGCACTTCGGCACGGCTGATAGACTGGAAACGGCGCGCCGACTCCGAAAGGCTTGTTCGCGAACTGGCATACCGCTTCTTATCGCGAATGATCCCGCACTCGCCATGTTGGTCGGTGCTGATGGCGTGCATTGGCCCGAAGCATGTGCCGGGCACGCACGGAAATGGCAAAGACGGTTTCTCTATCAGACCCAATCCGCGCATTCACCAGCCAGCCTACGCCAATCGGTTTGCGATGCCGTATTACTTTCAACCGCATTCCCGTCAAACAGTCCAAGTGCCGGTCAGGCAATGGGTGCCGTGCGCTTTCGAAGCCAAGCCCTCAAGACAGAGAAAATTGTCTATGCACTAGGAGGCGTAAATGGCGCCACGGCTGGCTCAGTGAGTGGCGTTTCTGGCTTGGCAGCCATTGAAGGTTTCTTGCCTTTGCGCTTCAGTAGGTGAACAAGAACCTGCCAGATGAAAAGCGCAACAACCGGAAAGAGCACAGGCCCAAATTGCCACAAACTCCCGATCATGAAGTCTGGAAGCACTTGTTGGCAACCTATGGCGGCACAATAGGATTTGCATTTACTCACGGCAGGCTGAAGCAGGGTCACTCAGGCGCTGAGTCAGCCAGTACCGTCACCCGGCGTTCGGGTCTGGCGGGTAATTAAGGGTTTGCCGAACCTGCAGCGAATCTCGACCGCGAATGAAGGTTGGTATGTCGAGCTGTTGCACCCAGGAACATCGATCTTGTTCAAATACGGTGCGGACGGGTGGTAGATCCATATCCTCGAAACAGCCATAGGCGATGCCTACCCCATCCGGATGGCGTTCAGTCTGCCAATACAGCGTCGTCGCACAGGTCGGGCAATGAAACTGGATGAAGTCCGCCCCCGAAAGGCCTTTGCGCACAAAGCGCTGAGACACGCCCTGAATCTCCACCTTGTCCAGATCATAATAGAGACCAACCCCAAAGGCCGAGCCCGTTCGCTTTTTGCAATCCGTGCAATGGCATTGAACCACGGCCTGCGGCTCGCCAGTGCAGTCAATTTTCAATCTGCCACAGCTGCAGCTCGCCTTATACTCACTCATCAGCGCTTCGGGACCTCTTCAAACGGCAAACTCTCTTTGTAGGTCACATCCTCCGGGTCCACATAGCCCGCCCTGACGAGAAGGTCTGACAAGGCAAACTTGTTGGACCGACACCCAGTACTCACCGGCCTTTGAGCAGCGCCTGGCTTGACGATCTCACCAATCCAGAAAGACCCATCCGGTGGGCAAACATAAATATCCCAGTCTTCATGATTGTCGGACCATTCACCGGTCGCAAAATATCCCGGCGCGAAATTCGGCCCAGCATCCACACACCGATCGAAGAACAAGCCGTCCAGTTGCGAGGAAAACTCTGGTAGAACATCGTAAATATGTGTGGGCGGTGGTGGCGGATTTCTTCGCAATTCCGCAAGGCGTTCCTGCTCCGCCCAGAATGCGTCGACCTCTTCCTGTGGCGTGCCAGGGGGCGGTGGCGGAGGTGGAGGCGGCGGAGGCGTGGGTGTGAAGGACAGCGTCTCAAACGGGTTGGATCCAGCCATCTGCCAGTTGGCGTTCGCGTCATCTTTCCAATAGGTGACCTTCTTGCGTCCGCCGGCATTCACGATCAATCGATAGTCCGCATCTTCGGCGCCCGGAGGCAGCGAGGCACCACTGACACCCGCCTCGGCGCGTTCTTTCCAGTTTATGTCACGCGCCTTACTCTGATGCTCCAGAAACTTCTCAAGCGTATCGCGCCGATAGCCTTCGACCGCCGGACAGCCTTCTTCGTTCAGCTCAACCGGCGGCGATCCGATTTCAGTTTGCTGGCCAGGGCTCTGGCACGCAGACAGACCAATCATCAGTGCTGAAAGAATGGCGGAATTCCGGTTCGCCATGTTTGACTAGTCTTCGCCGTCAGATGGCTCCGGCACACCGACGACGTGGAAGCCGGCATCAACGTGAAGAACTTCACCCGCAATGGACTGCCCAATGTCAGATAGCAGATACAGCGCAGCGCCAGCCACACCTTCCATCTTGGTGTCTTCCTTCAAAAGCGACCATTCACGGCCCGTACCCATAAGGGATTTGCCGCCACGAATACCAGCCAGAGACAGTGTCCGCATAGCACCTGCAGAAATCGCATTGACGCGAATGCCCTGCTTGCCGAGGTCACGTGCCGCATAACGGGTAGAAGCCTCAAGTGCTGCCTTAGCGACACCCATGACATTATAAGACGGAACGGTTCGTTCCGCACCAAGATAGGTCATGCAGATAATCGACCCGCCTGGATCCATGATTTCAGACGCACGACGCGAGCAATCAATGAAAGAATAAACAGAAATATCCATGGCGCGGCGAAACCCCTCACGTGAGGTATTCGCAACCATAGAGCCCATCAGCTCTTCCTTGCCGGCAAATGCGATTGAGTGAACGAGGAAGTCGATCTTACCCCATTTCTCTTTTACTGCCGCAAAAGCCGCATCCATGCTCTCGTCGTCTGTCACGTCGGCCGGAACCATGAAGTCCATTCCAATGGATTCCACGAGTGGGCGCACCCGGCGCTCCAGGCTCTCGCCCTGATAGGTGAAGGCAATTTCAGCGCCCTGAGCAGCCAGCTGTTTGGATATGCCCCATGCAATGGAATTCTGGTTTGCGACGCCCATGACGATGCCGCGCTTGCCAGCCATGAGATTGCCTTCCGGCATATTCCAGTCAGACATGGAAAACTCCTTGAAAATTTCGATGCGCCTTCGCTAAGCGCGTGCCGGGCAGCCGTCAAGCGTCAGGCCTGTCAGGGCAGTTACAAATCCAGATGAAAGAACTGGTTGAAGTCGCTTGGTTGATAGTCCGCGAACTTGTCGCCTTCCTCAAAACCAAAACGTGCATAGAGCGCGAGTGCAGGCTCGAAAAGGACTCCTTTGCCGGTTTCCAGACTCAGCCGTTCGTAGCCCCGCTGAAGGCCAAGTGCCATAAACTCGGCCAAAAGACGCGCCGCCACGCCTTTTCTCAAATGGTCTTGATGGGTGCGCATGGACTTCAGCTCTCCATGAAGTGGCGAAAGCTCTTTCATTGCGCCGCAGCCCAACAGCTCGTCGCCTTCCCATAGTGTCAGAAATGTGATGTCAGCTGACCGGAGCGCTGTCAGATCAAGCGCAAACGCTTTTCCCGGCGGAGAGTTAGCGTGCATGTCGCGAAAGTGAAAATCGAGCAGCCCAATGACTTTCGGGTCTTCGAAGTCTCCCGGACGAATTTCAAGATTACCAAGCAAAGAAAAGTCTCCGGAAGGGTCGTGGCGGTAAGCCTAGCATGAATTTGACCGCAACCGAAGCTTAGGTATATCTTTTCACGTTAGAACGGATTGAAATAATTACATATCCTGTAATTTCATCAAGCCCACGCGCATATCGTCCGCTGTGTAGATCAGCTTGTCATCGGCATATAGACGACCATCCGCAATACCGAGCACAAGGCGACCACGCTTGACGCGCTTGAGGTCGACCTCGTAGCGAACGAGTTTAACATCAGGCGTGACCTGTCCTGTGAACTTCACTGTTCCAACGCCCAGCGCGCGGCCCTTGCCCGGAGACCCGCTCCAGCCCAACCAGAAGCCGACATTCTGCCACATGGCGTCAAGACCGAGACAACCCGGCATAACAGGGTCGCCGATAAAGTGGCATTTGAAGAACCACAGGTCTGGATTGATATCCAGTTCAGCAATCATATTGCCCTTGCCGTGCGGACCACCATCCATGGTGATTTCGGTAATCCGGTCCATCATCAGCATAGGTGGAGCAGGAAGCTGCGCATTGCCCTCGCCAAAAAGGCTGGAACGCCCACTCTCAAGCAATTCCTCATAGGTGTAGGATGATTGGCGGGTAAATGTTTCTGACAAGGCAGTATTCCTTCCTGAACAGCATAGTCGTGCTGTAAAGGTAAAGGTCAAACGTCAACTCAGCGCGAAGGTCAAGCTTTCAAGGCTGACAGATGCGCTTTCCTTAGGGTTAACCACCAACTTCCGTCAGTTCAGCGCGGGCAGTCAGCAAGTTGACTTGCTCCGGCCGTGTACCCGGGGCGCCCCACAAGCGAGACTTTTCCGCGAATCCCCGTCGGTGATTGATGTAGATTTCGCAAAAGTCAGCGTCGCAGCTGATCAGAGTCGCGATTGCGCCCGGCTCCAGGCGTGCAACAGTTTTGGCATTGTCAGATGCGGACCGTCGAAGGGGCACATAGTCATCGCCAAAGACCATGACGCTTGGCTGCGCGCCAAGTGTGCGCTCATGCATCCAGACTTCATCGCCTGAAGGATCGCGGACCTTGCGCCATTCGCGTGATTCCTGCACGACCATCACAGGAAGCCCGCGGCGTTCATATCGCCAGGCGACCGGATATTCGAGACTCGGCCCTGTCCGACCATGAACCGCAGCATATTTCAGCGATTCAAATCTCGGGACAGGTTTTCCGGAGAACGCACTGATTCGTACTGTCTGGTCTGTAAGTGGCCCAGAACTTTGCGCCTGAGCGATCGCAGGTGATAGAATAATCAAAAGCGAGAAGATCAGACCCCGCACAACGGAAGACATTTGCATTCCCCATTAAGAGTTGAGCGGAAATTTTTGCCGGTTATGGTGAATTATGCGTAAACGAAACGGTTAAAATTTTGAGGCGAAAACCTGCATTGGCCAGACGGCTCTGGTTTGCTATGCCACTGGAAAAGAGAAGTTGGATAGGGACGCGATGTCATCGCCTAAAATCAAAATCATCGTCACACGTCGACTACCGAGTGTTGTGGAATTGCGCCTCAAGGAATTGTTCGACACGACGCTCAATGAATCAGACCACCCGATGTCTCAGGGTGAACTGGCCGACGCTGTTGCTGAAGCGGATGTACTCGTCCCGACCGTAACTGACAAACTCGACGGCCGCGTGCTGGCACATGCCGGCGACAAGCTGCGCCTGATCGCTCAGTTCGGTGCGGGTGTCGATAATATCGACCTGCAGACCGCAACCCAGCGCGGCATCACCGTCACCAACACACCGGGTGTTCTGACCGAAGATACCGCCGACATGACCATGGCGCTGCTTCTGTCTGTCCCGCGCCGTATGATTGAGGGTGTGAAGGCCATTGAAAACAACGAGTTCAAAGGCTGGACACCGACCTGGATGATGGGTCGCCGGATCTCAGGCAAACGCCTTGGTATCATTGGCATGGGCCGGATCGGTCAGGCCGTTGCCCGTCGTGCACGCGCGTTTGGGATGCAGATCCACTATCACAATCGTAAACCGGTCAGCAGCATGATTGAGGAAAACCTCGGCGCCACCTATTGGGACAGCCTCGACCAGATGCTTTCCCGCATGGATTTCGTATCTGTAAATTGTCCACACACACCAGCGACCTATCACCTGCTGTCAGCGCGGCGCCTGGAACTCATGCAGAAGCACGCATTCATCGTGAACACGTCACGTGGTGAGGTGATTGACGAGGCAGCACTGGCTCGAGCGCTGGATGACGGACTGATCGCTGGCGCGGGACTCGACGTGTTCGAGCATGAACCGTCCATCAACCCGAAACTTATGAACCGGCCAAACGTGGTGCTTCTGCCCCACATGGGCTCAGCCACTGAAGAGGGCCGGATCGAAATGGGTGAAAAGGTTCTGATCAACATCAAAACCTTCGTCGACGGTCATAAGCCACCAGATCGCATTATCCCATCAATGCTCTGATATTGTCGTCTCTGTCTCCGGCTCGTCGGATGACAGTGATGCAAGAAATTGCTTCAGGTCAGACAGCGTCTGATCTGCGCGTTCCTCATGCGGCAAATGCCCTGTCTCTGGATAGATGATCAGTCTGGCATTCGAAATTAGATCATTCAGCCGTTCGCCGTGGGCGGCGGGGATGATGCGATCGTCAGCGCCATGCAGAATCAATACGGGCAGGTCGAGTGCCTTCAGTTGTTCGGCCTGCTCACGAGCATCAACGCGGGAACGCGCGGCCAGCGTGAGCAAACCGGTTCTGTGCCCCGGCGCGAGGGCGAGGTCTGAATATTGCTGAACCAGGGCGTCTGTCACAAACGCCGGATCAAAATAGGCTCCATTCAATCCATCCCGGATCAGAGGCTTCGGGTTCATGCTCGCCAGAAGCGGTTTCGCCCAGACATTTGACACCAGACCATAAACGAAAGGGCGATCATCCTTTTCGGCGTCTGTCGGCGGCATTCCGGCGGCCCCGATCAGAACGAGTGCAGACAAATGTTCTGGATGATCGAGTGCATAAACCCAACCCGCATGCCCGCCCATGGAGGACCCGACAAGCGTAACGTTTTCGAGTTCAAGCTCGGTAATGAATTCACCCAGGAAGGCTGCCAACCCATTGGTTGTCAAAACCTCGGCGTCCCCTTTCCGGGTCAGACCATGTGAGGGAAGGTCCACGCTGATCACGCGAAAATCGCGGATCAGGCCGGCGCGCCAGTCGCGCCATGTTTGTAAAGATGATGCGAACCCATGAACGAGCACGATGACTGGTGCATCTTCTGAACCTTCATCGGTAAAATGCACAACAAGGTCATTGCTGAGGGTCAGATAATGGGAGCTATCGGCGGCATAGCGCTCATCAAGCGTCCTGTAGGATATGTTCTGTCTGTGCAGCAAAAGCCACAAAGCCGACACACCCGCAGCCAAGACGAGTAAAACGACGATAACCCGACGCAACACCAATTAACCCCGACCACACACTGTCATGAAACTGTCATGCTTCAACCACAGCACCAGAACACGTTCAAGTCAGCCAGACGTCTAATTGTTGAAATTCAGGACTTGCAGATCGGACAATCAGGGTCCTGTGGCAAACGCACCACACGTGACTGCATGGACAAGCCTTCAAAAACCATCAATCTGCCGAAAATATCCGCATCGGGCGTCAACAAGAGCCGGATAGCCGCAAGTGACATCTGGCTGGCGATCAATTGGGTGATCGCACCGAGAACGCCCAAATCATTGCAGTCGCCTGCCTGCGGCGGCTCAGATGGAACGAAGCACTGATAGCAGGGGCAGTACGCATCACCGGGCTTGTTCACCACAAGCGTCTGGCCGGTCCAGCCAGCAACAGCCCCCGACACCAATGCCAAATTAGCCTCTCGCGTTGCTGCATTCAGAGCAAAGCGTGTTGGAAAATTATCGCTGCCATCAAGCACCAGGTCGGCATCACCAAAGCCTGCCTCAGGCGTCCAGCGTTCCTGAACCGGATTAACATCAACATCATGGTTGAGCCGCGACAATCGCCTAAACAATGCCCCGACTTTTGTGTCATCCACATCATCTGCGGTGAACTGAATCTGACGCTGCAGATTGGAGAGATCCACGCGGTCATCGTCATAAATTGTGAGCCGCCCGACACCCGCAGCCGCCAGACTTAACGCCGCCATACCGCCCAATGCGCCTGCGCCGACAATCATTACATGGGAATTGAGCAGCTTCTTCTGGCCAGAACCGCCGATTTCCTTCACCAGAAGGTGGCGCTTATAGCGTTCGATCTGTTCGGGTGTCATGCTGAGTCCTGATCCGGGTGTGAGTCGTGTTGTGCGCCGGAGAGCTGTTGGTATCAAGTAAGGAGAGCCGTTTTTGTCGGAGACGGACGTAAACACACCCCTTGAATGGATTAGCGGTGAGCAACGCTCACCGACTGGCAATGTGTTTCTAACAGGGCGCGCGGGAACGGGTAAAACGACGCTGCTGCGGAAGTTCCGTGAGATAGCAGGCGAGAACACGATTGTTCTCGCACCGACCGGCATTGCTGCCATGAATGTTGGCGGACAGACAATCCACTCCTTCTTTCGGTTTCCGCCAAGGCTGCTCGATCAAACAGACGTCAAACGCCTGCGCAATGCGCGGCTCGTTCGCAAGGTCGAGACCATCATCATTGACGAGATATCGATGGTCCGGGCCGATATGCTGGATGCAATCGACAAATCCCTGCAGCTGAACCGGGGCTCGAAGAAGCCGTTTGGCGGTGTCCGCATGGTTCTGTGTGGCGACCTTCATCAATTGCCGCCCGTGGTATCAGGCGACGAAGAGGAAATCCTTCTGGAGCGCTATGGAAACCCGTATTTCTTTCGTGCCCAGGCCTTTCAGACCGGTGCTTTCGCGCTGGTGGCCCTGAAGCACGTGCACCGTCAGAGCGACCCGCGCTTTTTGAAACTGTTGAATGGACTTCGCCGTGCGCGACTTGATGAAGATGACGTCGACACCCTTAATGCCCGAGTGAGTGGCCGCTCTGCGATCGAGGCGTCCGCGACGCATATTGTTCTGACGCCGAATAATGCTGCCGCCTACCGCATCAATCAGGCGCGCCTGAGCGAACTGGATGGCGAACCCTATGCCTTTGACGCCAAGGTTGAAGGCCAGTTCGATGATAAGTCTGCACCCACGGAAAGCTGCCTTGAGCTGAAACTCGGCGCGCGTGTCATGCTCATCCGCAATGACCCGCAGGGCCGCTGGGTGAATGGCTCAATCGGCACAGTCGAAGGCTTTGATGATGACGCCGTACTCGTCAAAGTGGATGGCATCACCTATCGGGTCGAACCCGCCGTCTGGGAGAAGTACCGATACGAGCTCGACCGCGAGTCCGAAAAAGTGGATCGGTCTGTCGTCGGCTCTTTCAAGCAGGTACCGCTGCGCCTTGCCTATGCTGTGACCATACACAAATCCCAGGGCCTAACGCTTGAAAAGGTCTATATCGATTTCGATTATGGCATGTTCGCCCATGGTCAGGCTTATGTGGCATTCTCACGCGCCACCACGCTGGAGGGACTGGACCTCTCCCGACCACTTCGCCCGAGCGATCTCGTATTCGACCGTCGTGCATTTGAGTTTGGACAACTCGATATGGTTGAAGATACCGAGCATCATCTGATTGCGCACTTTCAGCCGTCCGAAGACCAGCTTATCTGATGGTTCAGCGGACTTTGCCCTGATCACACTCGACGCCGCTGTTCAGCGCATATTGGAAGAGCTTCAGAACATTTTTGAGTTCGCTTTCAAGCTCCTCAAACGTGAAAGGCAACCAAAGCGGCGGGTATTCAAACTTGATGAGCGCTGTCTGAAGCGTACGCGCCAGAAGGTCGACATTTTCCAGCTGCCGTACCTCACCCCGCGCCATACCCTGTTTGAGAATATCAGACACAAAGACGCGTTCCTTGCCGAGCAGGTCTTTGCCGAACTCAGGGCGCTCCCGGGCCATGACATCCACAAGTTCGATCAGCTTGGGGTTCTCAGTCAGCAAGTCATAGGAATAGGTCATCCGGAACAGATAGAATTCTTCCAGTCGGTCGAGCGCAGGCTCACCTTTTCGGCTGGCAATTTCTGACAGCGTCTGCTGGTTCTTGGCGGTTTTCCTCCGGGCGAGCGCTTCGGCAATATCAAGCTTGGAATCAAAAAATCGGTAGATATTTCCCGCAGACATATCGCAGTCACGTGCAATCTCAGCCATGGTGGTTTTCGAGTATCCATAGTGTAGGATACGCTCCATGGCGGCTGTCAGGATCAGATCTTTTGTGTCTGGCTGTTCTGTCATGGCGTTGATTGTAAAACAGGATACTGAATCATCAATGGTTTATTCAATCGACAGGATTTTGCACCCATGTTCAATCGTATAGGCGTTCTAGGTGCAGGCGCCTGGGGAACGGCGCTGGCCTACTCCACACAGGCCGCTGGGCGCGATGTGTTGATCTGGTCTCGAGAGACAGAAGTCGCAGACGCCCTCAACACAGGCAATGGAAACCCGCTCTTTCTGCCTGATACACAGCTTCCGGCAATTCCTGCAACATCAGAGCTCAGCGATATGTCCGAAATGGACGCAATTCTGGCGGTTGTTCCGGCTCAGTTCGCTCGCTCCGTATACGAACAATTGGGCGACGCGCTACCGGCTGAGATTCCTTTTGCCCTCTGCGCAAAAGGTGTTGAGCGCGGTTCGCTCAAGCTGATGGCTGACGTTCTGGCCGAGACACGGCCAACAGCACCGATTGCTGTCCTGTCGGGCCCATCGTTTGCAATAGATGTCGCAACAGGCCTTCCAACAGCAGTTACCCTTGCCTGCAGAGACAAAGCGCTCGGCGCTGAGTGGATGGAAAGCATTGGTCGACCGGAATTCCGCCCTTACTATAGCGATGACATTATCGGCGCTGAAGTCGGCGGTGCAGTCAAAAATGTGCTGGCAATCGCCTGCGGCGCCGTCGAGGGCCTGAAGCTCGGCCGTTCAGCACATGCCGCACTCATCTCGCGCGGGTTTGCCGAGATGGTGCGGCTGGGCACTGCCATGGGCGCACGTCGTGATACATTAGCTGGCTTGTGCGGGCTGGGCGATCTTGTGCTGACCTGCTCATCACCCCAATCGCGCAATATGAGCTTCGGCAAAGCGCTTGGCGAAGGCAAGTCAGTCGATCAGATACTCAGTGAACGGACGGCTGTTACCGAAGGTGTCGCCACCGCCCCCGGGGTGGATGCACTGGCCGAAAAATACGGTGTGGAAATGCCGATTTGTACAGCTGTTCATAACATTCTGGCCGGGCATATGACGCTCAGAGAAGCCATGACCGCCTTGATTGAACGCCCCTTCAAAGCTGAACAACTGGCATGAATTTCACCATCCCGGAGACGACCAGGGCTGTCACTTTAGGCGCGTTGCGCCTGATGGATCAGATGGCCATGGCCTGTGTCACCGAGATGCGTTTAGCCAACAATCGGCGCAGCGACATAATGGCGATCGGCGAAAAGGGCGAACTGTGGATCATCGAAGTCAAATCCTGCCGCGCCGACTTTGAAAGCGACGCAAAATGGCACGAATACCGCCCTTACTGTGACCGGTTTTTCTTCGCTGTGAATGAAGATTTCCCGACTGAGCTTCTGCCCCTGGATGCTGGCCTGATCATTGCCGACCAGTTTGGTGGCGCCATGATCCGTGGCGCTCCGGAACACAAACTCGTCGCCGCACGCCGCAAAGCGCTCACACTGAAATTCGCACGCGCTGCCGCGCTGAGGTTCGGCCAGGCTCAAGCCGCCCTGCTTCAACCAACTCCAGATATCGGCCCTGAATGAGCGGACACATCGCAACAGTGCCCAATACATCTCGTGATCTGATGCCAGATCTGGCACGCGCTTTTGCGCTGATCGGCATCGTGCTTGTGAATGTCGAACTGTTTTCGGCCAGCCTCAACTCCGGTTATTCGGCAACGGAGGTCAAATCACCGGGCGATGCGATCGCAAAACTGCTTGTCGCCAGTTTTTTCACGTTCAAATCCTATTCGCTGTTTTCTATCATGTTTGGCGCTGGGCTTGGCTACCAGATCGCTTCGGCTGATCGTCACGACGCACCGATAAAACCCATATACTTTCGCAGAATATTCGGCCTGTTTATACTCGGTGTTCTGCATACGGTGTTTCTGTTTCTCGGCGACGTTCTGGTCACCTATGCCTGCCTTGGCGCACTCCTCTACCTGTTCAGGGAAATGCCCGCAAAACGGTTGTTCAGATGGGGTGGCGGTATGATTGCCGCTCAATGCGTCATGTTGTTGAGCGCTGCGTTCATGTTCGGCGCAGCCGAAAACGCCGTCGATCCTGCGACGGCAGAACAATTTCAGGCTTCACTGGATAAGGCCGCCATCGCCTCGGGCTGGGTCGACGAGACCTTTATGAATGGCGGATTTTCTGAGGTCGCCCGCGCGCGCGTGACGCTGTGGCCAACAATTCTGCCGAGCATCATCATCCTGCAGGTCATCGCGGCCTTTGGTTATTTTCTGATTGGGCTCGGCTTGTTCAAAAACGGCATGATTAGCCAACCAGACCACCCATTCTGGAAAACAGCCCGCTACGCGCTTTTGATTCCCGGGCTGGCAATCAGCCTGTTTGGTGCTCTCGTCTATCTAAGCTCTGAGAACCGCGCTTCAGCGTCTTTATTCTACGGTTTCTTCTGGATGATGCTGGGCTCGCCTTTCGCCAGCCTGGGTTATCTTGGCTGGATCGCGAAACTGTCGATGGGAACACCAGGGCCAGTCCGACGCTTTTTTGCGCGCGCCGGATCGTCCAGCCTGACCGTTTATCTCCTCCAATCGGTTGTTCTAAGTTGGGTTACGCTTGAATATGGTCTAGGCTTGTTCATGGAGATCAGTGCACGTGACGCCGTGCTTATGGCGCTTTTCACCGGTCTTGCGATTGTCGTTCTGATCAGCCTCTGGCGGTTGAAATTCAAACGCGGCCCGATGGAGATTTTACTTCGCCGATGGACCTATCTGGAGGAGCGCTTGTGATGTCTGCGTCAGGTATAAGCACATGAAACGACAGAAATATCTGACCATCGCCTGCCTCACACTGGGCGTCGCCGGGCTTAGCGCGTGTGATCGACAAGATGAGCGGCGCGAACGGCTCGTCATTCTTGGCGAAGCAGCATCTACGCAGGTTCAGGCGATATTTACCGGTGAAGACATCCCCAGCTTTGAGGCTGATTCCGACCAATCTTCGGAATTCGCGCCTGAAGCGTCTGACTGAAAACAGATTCTCCGATCCGGCGGGTCAGATCGACTTGATATCAATCAACTGTTAAGTATCGCATTCTGCAACTCAGCAATTGTGCTGGTTGATTGATGGCCAGATTTCGGGGTTCGGGCACGTGCAGCGTTCTGCATCAGAACACACGCTCTTATGGCTTGGCACTATGGCCTTCTCGGCTGTACTGGGTGCGTCGCTCGCCTTGATTGTTCTCGTCACGCCAGCCGATCGTGCCGGCAGCCCGCTATTTGACGAATTGATGCGCCCCATTGAGGAACGGTTCAATCTTGCAACGCTCAGCTCAAACGAGCTTTTGGGCGGCGATCCGACGGTCAACACGCCATCAAATGACCGCGCTGTCTATCCGCGGTTCATCATCCGATTTGAGGACAGTGCCACCGCGGCAGAAGCGCTACGCAGTTTTCGTGAGAACAGAACACGCGGCCGCGAACTGTTCGACGCCTGGGCCGAAACGGAAGAGCGCTTCAAAGGGTTTCGCCTGGAGGGCCTCACTCCATCGGGCGAGGCAGTTATTTCTTACAGAGGCGATGAAAGCGCAAACGATTCAAACCGAATTCGCCAGCTGACCCGCCAGCTTCTGGATGCGCCTTTTGTGATCTACGCAGATTCCTCTCAATTCGTTGGGCCGGCCGGCTAGCCCGCCCAACGACAGTTTGAAATCGGCTTAAAGTGCGGCTTCGAACAGTGCTTCGTATTCACTCTGCTCAAGCGGACGCGGGTTACCATAGTGCGCGAGATCTTTCATCGCGTACTGAACCACTGACGATCCATGATCCATGGATACACCGATGTCAGACAATTTTTCCGGAATACCAATTGTCTGGTTCAGCTTCTGAATGGCGTCACCAATGTCCGCACCTTCAGCAAGGTTCATCATCTGACGCAGGCGGTGATATTTGGCAGGTGTCGCACTCTCATTTACCCGCAGCACATGCGGAAGGAAGATCGCATTCAGCGTTCCGTGGTGAAGTTTCAGTTCATGCATACGACCTGCAGCGTGTGAGAGCGCATGCACGGCGCCAAGCCCCTTCACGAAAGCCAGAGCGCCTTCAAATGATGCCATCATCATATTCCAGCGTGCATCCTTGTCTGATCCGTCCTGAACGGCCTTGATCAGCCAACCATCGCCAACGGCGCGTCCAAGGCCTTCAAGTCCAATTCCCTCCGCAGGCGGATTAACTGCCGGCGCAAGTACAGCTTCGATACAGTGTGTGACCGCATCCATACCCGTTGCAGCCGTCAGATGCGGCGGCAGACCAAGCGTCAGCTCCGGGTCACAAATAGCGGTTGCTGGCACCAGATGTGGCGATGCGAAGGTTTGCTTGAGACCATTACTCTGGATGACGACGGCACCAACACTGACTTCTGAACCCGTGCCAGCAGTCGTCGGAATAGCGATAAGAGGCGGCACCTTGCCGATCAGCTTTCCGCCACCAACAGTCGCGCCATATTGCTCGAGCGAGCCTTCATGGCTGGCCATAAGCCCAACGGCTTTCGCAAGGTCCATAGACGACCCACCGCCAAGGGCGACGATCCCGTCACAGCCTGATTGCTTATATTGCGCTGTAACTTCCATAACCTGCTTTTCAGTCGGGTTTGGCTCGGTTTCAGCGAAGATTTCATGGTCACCGGGAATGTTTTCGAGAACTTTATCCAGCAAACCGACTTGCTTGATGCCCGGGTCGGTGACAACAAACGGCTTGGATATCTTTAGACCAGCCAGTGATTTGCCAAGTTTTGTCACGGCGCCATGATCGAAAATGCAAGGTGTCACGAAATTTATGACGGGCATCAGGTGTTCTCCCTTATGGTGTTTGAAGCACAAAAGCCCAGAGGTAGACTGCAATCAATGCCCATTGGGCCAGAAAAATGTAGTAAACTAACTTTCAGGCCGAGCGGACCGGAGTTTTTGAGTTGAATAATACACCGCCTACCCCCCTTCTCAGTGTCGACAACCTTCATGTTGAGTTCGACACCCCTGATGGCGCCGTGCATGCCGTGAAAGGGATTTCGCTTGAGGTTTACCCCGGTGAATGCGTTGGGATTGTAGGCGAATCAGGCTCCGGAAAAAGCCAGACAGCCTTGGCAGCCATGGGTCTTCTGGCAGGAAACGGTCGTACCAAGGGCCAGGTCAAATTTAATGGCACCAGCCTCCTCGGTCTCAATCAGAGTGAACGCCGAAAGCTACGCGGTTCTGAAATGTCCATGATTTTTCAGGATCCGCTGACGTC
>NZUJ01000128.1 GCA_002701295.1 Ponticaulis sp.
GGCCCCAACAGCTCGGCCTCGGCATATCCCGGAAACACCATGCTCGCTGCCAGTACGGCGAGAGAGAGCAGAGCCAGCCTCATTCTTCAGGACACCTCTTACGGACACTGGATTTCGCTTCACGGCCATCAACGACACGTTCCATGTAGAAACTGTCCTCGTCCGGCATGATCAGATGCCAGTAGGGTTGCGTCGAGCCGCCCTCCGAGACCCGAAGGGAATAGGTCACTTCGGCAAAGCGTTCGAACTCGTCTTCTTCGTCCGTCGACTGGAAGATGAAGGCCTGCTTGGGGTCCGATCGCGTTGTGAAATATTCCGACATCAGATACGCGCCGTTCAGATTGGGCTTTTCGCTAATTGAGATGTCGACAAAATACTTCTCGCAGGCCTGCTCCATGCCGCGCGTTTCATACTGCACAGCCCAGCGCCCATCGAGTGATTGGATAATATCCCAGGAATTCAGATTGCCCGCATCACCAAGCGCTGACGCCGACAAGCACGTGCCCATCGCACCGGCACAAATCACTTTCCAAATCATTCCTGACCTCTGCTTCATCCTGCACGCACGCCCCACCTCACAATACGCCGTGAGGACCGGACAGACAAACCAGAAACTCAGTCCTGCCCTTTGCTAAAAACAGCTCTTCTAACCTGAATATGGGGATGCCATCCTGCGTGTCACCGTTTTCTGATACGCACTCATGGCTGAATTGCGGACAAGACGCGGCCGAAAAAGGCGATGTCAGAGCATATGTCGGGCAAGCCCCTTCGCCACCGCCGCAAATCGATCATTCGCCGAAACCTGAGCATTCGGGAACGCAGTCAGAAACATGCCTTCTACCGCTGGCACGAAGGTCGACCCGCCAACCATGATGATATCAGTGATGTTTTCGGCATCTTCGCCGGATGTCCGAATACACGTCTGAGCCGTTTCCATCATCGGCGCGAGCAATTCACTGATCAGCTCATTAAATGCCTGCCGCGTCACATGCTTGTCACGCACATTCGGGCCAAACCGATAGTCGAAATGCGCCATCTCATCCTGACTGAGCCCAATCTTCAGCGCCTCGGTCTTTTGGGCATACAGACCTGCTTCAAAATTTTTGATCATATAATCAAACGCGCGGATACCGAGGCTCGCCGGGCTGAACTTCACCATCCACTCAACCTCCTTGCGGACCGCTGGTGCGTAAAGAAGATTGAGCCGCTTCCAGTCAGACAACAGCGTGTAGCTTGCCGAAGGAACAGGCAGTCCATTGAGTTCCAGCGTCTCGAGCCGCCCAAACAAAGGGGTCAGTTCAAAAAAGCTGAGCAGCCGGTCAAAATCATTGCCGCCAATATAAACACCATCGCTGGCGAGCACTTCAAAACCCTCTGCACCCTCCAGCCTGATCAACGAAAAGTCCGATGTGCCACCGCCAATATCCACGACGAATGCCAGGCGGGCTGTGTTGTCACTGAATTGAACTGATCGCGCTGCAGCGACAGGCTCGTAGAGAAAACTCACGGCCGGAATGCCCGCCGCGGCCAGACATTCTCCCAGAACACGCTGGGCCCGTTGGTCCAGCTCCGGATCATCATCATTGAACGACACCGGACGCCCCTGAACGACTTCGGTTACTTTCTCTCCAGTCGACGCCTCCACCTGCTCCAGAAGGCGTTTGAGAAAATCGCTGATCACTTGCCGAAATGGAATCGTCCGCCCCGTCAGCTGGGTCGTCTCATCAATCAGATCTGATCCGAGAACAGATTTGATTGACCGCATCAGGCGGCCTTCTTCACCCTCCTGATACACGGCGAGCGCCTCATTGCCGATGAGATAGCTCCGTCCTGAACCATGATAGAAAATCGCGGTCGGGATAGAGGTCTCGCCCTCTTCGAGTTCAATCAGTTCCGGCCCGTCAGACGTAAGTTTCGCGACCGATGTATTCGATGTTCCGAAATCAATGCCAACCCGCATATCGCCCGCCCCCAAAAAGCAAAAGGAGGCTGCGTTACCGCAGCCTCCCTTACAAGTCCAGTTGTCCGAGCGCCTAGTGCTCGACGTTCCGCCAGATCTGCTTGTACGAGAAGTACACGATCAGAGCGAGGAAGAAGAGGTAAATCATCACACCAAGGCCGAGAGATTTACGGTTTTCCATTTTCGGATCAGAGGCCCATGCCAGGAACTCAGCAACGTCTGCTGCCAGTTGTTCCCGGGTGCTTTCAGTTCCGTCCAAGTATTCGACACGGCCGTCTGTCAGCTGAGGAGGCATGGCGATGAAACCACCATATGGCGCGTGACGTGGGTCGCCGCTCCAGTTTTCTTTGGTGTCACCAGCAAAGTATGGGTTGTAATACAGACCAGCAGGCTGAGTGAGTTCACCGTGAGAATGCTCATCGTTGAACTCGATAATGCCATCAACGATCTCTTCTGGATCCGGGTAACCGGTCATCAGGCGATAGATGTAGTCTGCGCCACCATGACGTGCTTTGGCGATCACGGAAAAGTCCGGAGGAGCCGCACCACCATTACCTGCTGCCGCAGCCTGCACGTTCGGGTATGGGTCGACAAATCGGTCTGATGGGCGTGCCGGGCGCTCAACAATATCGCCGATATCGTCGACTTCATTGACGGTGTACTGAGCAGCAAACTCTTTCACGAGCGCATCAGTCACTTCTGCATCACCCTTGTCGAACGGGCCACCATGCTCACCGAGGTTACGGTAAGACAGAAGCTTCATTCCATGACAGGACGCACAAACTTCAGTGTAGACCTGAAAACCGCGCTGAACCGCATCTTTGTCGTATTTGCCGAACGGACCGCTGAAGGTCCATTCTGGCAGGTGTGTTTCGCCATCATGCAGGGGCTTTGCGCCGCCCGCGGCCATGGCTGCAGGTGCAGAGAGACCCACAAGCGCCAGGCCGGCAACAAAAGCTTTAATCACTTTCATCTGGATCTCTCCTATTCGGCCGGAATGGCCGAGCCTTCAGTTGGCTCTTTGTGGTGAATGGATTTCGCAATCGACTCTGGCTCATCCTTTGGACGCTCAACGAGGCCCAGGATTGGAAGAACCAGGAAGAAGTAAGCGAAATAGCAGAACATCAGGATCTGAGTGACCAGAAGCCACTTCACTCCAGGATGATAAACAGCTGGCTTCTCTTCGATACCGGCAGCTTCTGCGAACTCGGTTGCATCATGATAGTCATCGAACATGACCGTCGCGACGCCTTTTGAAGCTGAGAACTTACCGTCATGGCTTGCCGCAACAGCCTTGATCGCGTCACGTTCAGCAGTGCCTTCAAAGCTTGCTTCATAGCGAAGCTTGTCGCCGCCAGTCGGGATAACCACGTCGTCCGGATTGGACGCACCGGCAACACCGAGCATGAGACAAACAAACACGAAGCCGAAGAAGAACTGGCGAGCTAGTGGACGATAGCGCAGTGAGCGAACTTTCGACGTGTCCAGCCATGGAATGATGAACAGAACCGCAATCGCTGCAAACATGGCGAATACACCGCCGAGCTTGGCCGGGATTGGTCCGATGTCGAAGGTGATCGCACGCAGAATGGCGTAGAATGGAAGCAGATACCATTCAGGCACAATGTGCGCAGGTGTCTTCAGCGGGTTACCTTCAATATAGTTGTCGGCATGGCCCAGAACGTCAGGCGCATAGAACACGAAGCCAGCAAAAATCATCAGGAAGACGATAATCGCAAAGCCGTCTTTCACCGTGTAATACGGGTGGAAAGGTACAGCATCTTTCTTCGGATCCTTGATCTCGACGCCCGTCGGGTTGTTGTTGCCCGTCGTGTGGAACGCCCAGATGTGGAGGATCACAACACCTGCGATCATGAATGGCAGCAGGTAGTGAAGAGAGAAGAAGCGGTTCAGCGTCGCGTTACCAATGGATGGTGCACCCTGCAGCCAGATCTGGATCGGCTCACCAATCAGCGGCAGAGAGCCGATGAGTGAGGTGATAACCGCAGAACCGTGCAGAGACATCTGACCCCATGGCAGAACGTAGCCCATGAAGGCCGTTCCCGTCATGAGAAGGTAGATCACAACACCAAGGATCCAGCTGATCTCGCGTGGCGCCTTGTAAGAGCCGTAGTAAAGTCCGCGGAACATGTGAATATAGACGGCGAGGAAAAACATCGACGCGCCGTTTGCGTGGATATAACGCATCAGCCAGCCATATTCGACGTCGCGCATGATACGCTCAACCGAGGCGAAAGCCATTTCGGTGTTCGGCACATAGTGCATGGCCAGAACAATACCGGTGATGATCTGTGTCATGAGACACACAGCGAGGATACCGCCGAAAGTCCACCAGTAGTTCAGGTTTTTAGGAGTTGGAAAGTCAACGAATGACCCGTGAACCAGACGCACGATCGGAAGGCGCGCGTCGAGCCACTTTTCAATGCCGGTATTCGGCTTGTATGTGGATTCATGTCCGCTCATAGGAATTCCCCGTAGTGCGTTAGAGCGAGATCGTTACAGCCGACCCGTCAGCGTTATACTCGTAAGTTGGTACCGGCAGGTTCGTTGGCGCTGGCCCCTTACGGATACGACCCGACGTATCATAGTGCGATCCGTGGCATGGGCAGTACCAGCCACCGAAGTCACCTGTGTTTGATCCCGGACCAACCGGCACACACCCAAGGTGAGTACAGGAACCGGAAACGATCAGCAGTGCGCGGTTCAGATTACCGTCACCCATTGGACGGAGACGCTCATCATCCGTTTCAGGATCGCGAAGCGTGCTGACATCAACTGCCTCGGCAGATTCAATCTCAGCAGGTGTACGGCGGCGCAGGAAGAATGGCTTGCCACCAATCAGAACCCGGATTTCTCCGCCTTCTGGAATTCCAGTCACGGCCACTTCAAGGCTGGATGCAGCCCGGGTGTCCATTGCTGGAAGCATTTGTGCGACAAAAGGCCAGGCAAGCGCACCAGCCCCCCCAACAACTGCAGCGCCTGCTGCGATGTGGATGAAGTCGCGGCGGTCCTCATCGACCGTCTCGTGAATTGTTTCGTCAGTCACGTTGCCATGCCCTCACAAATCGGCTTTCTCATGGGTGCCCTTAACATACTCCGTTTGCGCGCCAAGACTTTGCGGCGCAAGGTCGCGGTTTGCAGAGGTTCTGTTCAGACCGGCCCCAACTGAAAGAAGCCGATACAGTGCAGTTGTCATTCTATCAACCGGATATTCCTCAGAATCTTGGGACTGCCATACGATTGAGCGCCTGTTTCGGTGTAAAAATGCAAATTATAGAGCCTTGTGGCTTCCCACTGACCGACAAGGCACTTAAGCGCGCCATGCTTGATTACGGCAATTTGGCGCAGGTCGAGCGCGTCGACAGTGCTGATTCGTTCTTTGAGGATGCTCAGAAAAAAAGTGAAAGAGTCGTGTTATTTTCGACACAGGGCGCCACTCCCCTCCAGAATTTCGAGTTCCGGAAAACTGATCGTCTCATGTTCGGGCGCGAAAGCGCGGGCGTGCCGGAAGACGTTCACAACCGGGCAGATGCGCGCGTGGTGATTCCGCTCGTTGAAGGGGCAAGATCAATCAACGTCGCCACCGCGGCCGCGATTGGCCTGTTCGAAGCTCTTCGTCAGACAAATGGGCTACTCCTTGGCGCACCACACACCCTCACGGCCTAGGTCGGAACACCGGTATCGCCAGCACCAAACGGAATGCAGTCGTGGCCAGCAGGGCCGCTAAAAACGCCGCTCCACCCGCCAGAGCGAGCAGATCAAGCGAATGCCCTGGCAATCCGACCTCTGCCGACAACAGAAACAGCATATTGGCATCGAGTCCGAATGGCGCAGTCTGCGGGTGGGCGTACAGAACTGCTCCGACAGCAATAAACGCTCCGGCAAACAGAACCATCTGAAATTCATCAAACCCGGAGACGCCGCCAATATAGCGATAGACCAATCCCATAGTCACGCCGACCAACGCACCCTTTGGCATATTCCGGATAAGAGGCGCAGGGTCCGGAAACGATCCGAGAACGATCGAGAAAATGGACAATCCCATCGCAAAGCTGATTCCGATAAACCCCGGTTGAAAAAGCACCACAAGAAACGCGATTACCAAAAGAGTCGCGGTGGCCAGCATCCGGCCAAATACGGCCCATCCAGTTGTCTTCAGTCGAAAAGCCACTTTCTCCTGTCGGTTGGGCACGAACAGTATCGCCGAAAGCGTGACCGCAAGCACACCGATCAGCGTGCACCAGAAGCGATCAATCGCCAGCGCCGATGCGTCAGTGTCGGCTCCGATTGCAGGGATCACGATGACTGCGCAGGTCATTCCCGCAATCATCGCCCCGTAAGCGTAGATTGACCCAATCCAGAAGGCGAGCCCGACTGATACGGCGGCCATCACCACCAGTCCGGCGCCCACCAATACTGACAGGTGAACATATTGGATGATCAGAAACCCGATGCCGGCTCCGATAACTGTTCCGAGAACACGGAGAGCCCCACGGATCAGCATATCTTGCCTGTAAGGCCGGATCACGACCCAGATGGGCATGGCAGCCCAGTAGGGGTTTGTCAGACCCAGCGCGTGCGCCAGCAACAGTGCCGCAAATGCGGCGCCGAATAATCGGGCAGCTTTCAAAAATTCTGACTTCGGCATCAAGGCTGATCAGCCGCCGAAATGCGGCGCAATATGCTTCTGATAGCGTTTCCAGCCGCCCACGGACGCTGGCGAAATCTTCGAACGTATTTGTGCGAAGCTCGCTGTTCCGACCGTTGCTCCGGTGAAGTCTACACCATTGATATCGAGACCTGGCAGTTCCGCAAAAGTCATCAGCCTGTCGATTTCGACCTGAGGCGTCTGCACCAGATTTTCATAACGGAGCTCCAGAATTCGGTCCGGAAACCGGTTTTGCCAGTACATCATCAGCTCTTCATGGGCCTGCATGTAAGCGGCCATGTCAGCGAGATCATGCCGCCAGCGCTTGCCGTCAGACAGGTGCGCCCGGAAGGCTGACAGCGCAATATCGCGCGGGTCACGACGGACCCAGACGAATTTTGCTTCCGGAAGTGCCCGTGCCAGCGCACCGACAAACAGGTGAAGCAGCGCGCCCTTATCTGTTACGTGGGTTTCGCCTTTGGTGCGTCCGCCCGCACAGAAGCGATATATCCCGCCCAGCTTGTCCCAGATTTCGGTTTCGCCGTCATTATAAACGCCGGACATCGCCAGATCGACAGGCTGAAGATTACCCAGCGGCCAGGTCGACACGCGACTGATCATGGTCTCGCCGAGTGGTCGCACCATGGGTTGTTGTGCGAAAATCTGCTCTGTCAGGCTGGTGCCAGACCGAGGCAAGCCCACGATGAAGATGGATTTTGGCAGAGGATTCGGAAAATCTGATCCGCGACTGCTCGCAGGTATTTTCTGATCGGCCTCTGCAACCGCTTTGTGCGCGGCAATCTCGCCATCGCGATTGAATGTCTTGTTGACGCGCTGAAAGGCATTCGCTTTTGACCAGGCATCCCATGCCGCCTCGGCGTCGCCTTGCGCATGGTACAGCGTGCCCAGCGCATAGGCAGCACCGGGCATGGACTGGTTGTTCGATCCATCTGTCAGGCTTGTCAGCGTTTGAAGATCATTATCCGTCAGCCCGCCTGATGCGGCGAGCATCGCCCAACCATCGCCAAAGTCAGCCTTCTGTTTAACCGCCTTTCGGAAGTAGAACTTTGCATCTTCGAGTTTGCCGACATGGCCCGAATAAACACCCTGGAAATAGTTCACTGCCGGGTTATTTGGCAGCGCCTTGTCCAGTCGATTGATCAGCTCCAGCGCAAATTCAGACTCGCCAACCCGTGAATAGCGTTCAGCCAGCGTCATCACATGACGGGCGTTATTCGGGAATGTGTCCACCAGGCGCTTCGCGACCTCGACTGCTGAATCTTCATCAGCGAACGCGAGCGCATAGCCCAGCACCTCTTCCCAGTCATTGCCCAGAACTTTCGGGTTCGTCTGTGTCTCGAGAATCAACCGACGCAGAATATCTACGCCCATATCCTGGCGCGATTGGTCTTTCGCATTGCGAAGTCCGTTCAACAGCTGCTGAGGAGTGAGTTCCATGGTCTTGTCCGCTTCGGCGCTCTACGGCTAGGTGGCGCAGTTATCCTGAAAGGCTCGGCTTGTTCCATGTTTACTTGTCAGGATCAATCTGTCCGGCGGCAAGATGTGTTGTAAATGCGGATATTCTCGCCCATAGAACCCGAATGACTGATACGCTGAATTCAGAACGCAAAGCCCAGGCGCAATCCTGGTTCTCCCAACTCCAGGCCGAGATCATCGCCGAACTGGAAAAACTGGAAGATGAGGCCCACCCGCCGCTGTATCATGGCGAACCGGGCCGGTTCGAACTCACACCATGGGAACGCAAGAAAGGCCCGAACGGCGAGGATCAGGGCGGTGGAACAATGGGCCTGCTGCGCGGCAAGCTGTTTGAAAAAGCTGGCGTTCATTTCTCCTGCGTTTACGGCAAATTCTCCGAAGCATTTGCGGCCCAGATCCCGGGCGCTGACAAATCAGGCGGCGAGTTCTGGGCAAGCGGCATTTCGCTCATTGTTCACCCACGCAGCCCCCGAGTTCCCGCCGTTCACATGAACACGCGCATGCTTGTGACGTCTGAAAGCTGGTTTGGCGGCGGTGCCGACCTCACACCTGTTCTCGACTATCAGCGCGATCAGAACCACCCTCTGGCCGAGCAGTTTCATGCCGCCATGAAGTCGGCCTGCGACGCCCACAATCCGGAATACTTCCCGAAATTCCAGAAATGGTGTGACGAGTATTTCTACCTGCCCCACCGCGACGAACCACGCGGCATTGGCGGCATATTCTATGACCGCCACCAAACCGATGACTGGAACAAGGATTTCGCCTTCACCAAGGATGTCGGGCTCGCCTTCAAGAAGATTTATCCGGACCTCGTTCGCCAGACCTACGAACAAAGCTGGTCTCCTGAAGAACGCGAAGAACAACTCGTTCGTCGTGGGCGGTATGTCGAGTTCAACCTGCTTTACGACCGTGGCACGACATTCGGACTGAAAACCGGCGGGAATGTCACATCTATTCTCTCATCCATGCCGCCTGTCGCGAAATGGCCTTGAGCTGAATTATCAGCTCATAAATCGCGTCTCGCGCGAACTGTCTTGTCGATCGGAACAGACGCGTTTTTCCTGAGTTGTCTATCGAGGATGATCTGGGCAGCTCTGAAATGGCAAAACGCAAAATTCAATCGTCAACACCGAATGGATGGGTGGCAGATCTTCTGATCGTCGTTGCGATTGTCTGCGTTCTGGCGATTGGTGGTCTCGTAACAGGCGGCTCTGATGACCCCTGGTATGCCGAGCTGACCAAGCCGCCGTTCAACCCGCCCGACATCACCTTCGCGATTGTCTGGCCAGTTCTGTATCTCTTCATGGCGATTGCTGCGATTCTGGTCCGCTGGAATCTGGGGCGCATGCGTTATGACGGCGCTGCGTTCGGTCTGTTCTTCATGCAGCTGACCTTCAATCTGGCCTGGAGCATTCTGTTCTTCTTCATGCATCGGCCTGTCTGGGCATTTCTGGACCTACTCGCACTGATCCTGACCCTGATAATGACCATAAGCCATTTCGGCCGCCATTCGGCCGTCGCCGGCTGGCTGCTTGTGCCTTATCTCTTATGGACCTTCTTTGCTGCCTATCTGAACGGCATGATCATCTGGCTAAACGATTTCCCGATCCCGTTTCTCAGCTAGAGCCCATCCATAGAGAACCCGTTGGCAATCCAGGCATCTTCCAGCCCCTGCAACCTTTGGCCCAACTCAGGCCCTGGCTTTGCGCCTTTGCTGATAAGGTCTGCGCCGGTGACAGGGAATTCAGGCAGGGGCCAGTTCAGACAGGTGTCAACCAGATCATCCGGCAATGCATCAGGCTCCGCCCCGCTCGAGCTAAGCTCCCAGACGGTCACATCCACACCCGTCGGGCGCGCTGCTCGATAGAGCCACTCCCTGTAGGCAGTGAGCTTATCACCTTCGGGTATTGGCGGCGCTGTTGTTTGAGCCCAGAGCTTCAGACGCGTTTGCTCTGCTCTCGACATCTTTAGCCGCTCACCAACTGCTTTCGCGACTTCGCCCTTCCTCGGCAGCAAAGCCATAAGGCGTGTCATCGGCTCGAACGTGTTTCCCTCATTGAGTTCCAACGCGCTCAACGCCTCAAGGCGCGCCAGCCCGTCACATTCAGGCAGGATCACGCCCATCACACCCGTCTCATACATGGCGTGCAACGCAGGATACGGCCATTTCGCCGCGAGAAGCTTTTCCAGCTCCTTCCAGATACGTTCGGCTGCAATCTGCCGCAGACCCTCGCGCAACTCACCGCAGGCCTGAAGCCCCGTCTCGTCCAGACCGCGCCCATACCAGGCCGAGAATCTGAAAAAGCGAAGATTGCGCAAATGATCTTCCCGCAACCGGTCTTCCGCCTCACCGATAAAGGCCACACGCCGGTCAGCAATATCGCTCAGCCCCTTGCCGGTCGGATCGTAGACCTGGCCCGACACATCGGCATAAAGCGCATTCATATGAAAATCGCGGCGCAGCGCGTCTTCCGCCCAGTCCTTTGAAAAAGCCACCACGGCACGTCGACCGTCCGTTTCAACATCGCGGCGCAGCGTTGTGATTTCGAACGGCTCGTGATCGCACACTGCCGTCACAGTACCATGCTCGACACCCGTCGGAATGGCGCGAATCCCTGCCGCCTCAAGCGCTTTGATCGTGTCTTCAGGAACCAGTCGCGTGGCGATATCGATATCGCTCACAGGCACGCCCAACAGCGCATTGCGGACACAACCGCCTACAAATCGCGAGCCGCCTTTATCGACCGCCTCCAGTGCGTCGAAAACGGTCTGGGTCGAGGCCTTTTTCAGCCAGTCGACATGACTGATGTCTGCCGTCATTCAGGTGTCCGCTCGGGCACCGGATGGCGACGACTGTCAATGCTGGCCCCCTCGCAAGGCACGGTCTGTGCCGGGATCAGCTCTCCGTTCTCATACCGTGGAGGCGTCGCACAGGTTCGCTCATCACGTGCTTCGCGAAAAAACAGATACAGATAAACACCTGTGGACAGGGCAAGTCCGACCACAACCAGCACAACGACTGGCCACGGCTCGCCCGGCTCCCGACGATGACGCGTCGCCAGACGATAGATCGCAAACAGCAGAAATGGCAGAATGATCAGGGTAATCTGAAAGGCAATACGGCTCAATTTTCGTGTTCCCCTTCAGGATAAAGACGTTCGTACAGCGTTCGAATCACGCCCGCGGTCACACCCCAGATATAGCGCCCATTATGCGGCATTTCGAGATAAGTTCTATTCTGCCCTCTCCAGACCGTCTGTTTCTGGATGTGATTTTTCGGATTCATCAGAAAAGAAAGCGGCGTTTCGAACACATCATCCACCTCATATGGGTCGGGCACAGCCACAAAATCAGACGGTATCGTGCCGACGACAGGGGTGATGCGAAACCCCGTACCCGTGATGTAGATATCCCCCAGGCCCAGCAGGCCGACCTGAGATGGCTCAATCCCGACTTCCTCATGGGCCTCCCGGAGTGCGGCCTGCACCGGTCCGTCATCAATTGGATCAACCTTACCGCCGGGGAACGCCACCTGCCCGGGATGCTTTGCCATGGTTTTCGGTCGTTCGGTCAGAATAACATTCAGGTCATTTGCTCCCCGATCGACAATACTGATCAGCACGCCCGCATCTCGCAGCGTTTCATGTTCATGCGGCTGCAGAAAATGCACATCGCCCCGGACCGCCAATGCGGATTCCGCATTCACCGGTGTCAGCCGTGATTGTACACGATTTAAAAAGTCGTCCGGGCCCTGCCAGCTCATACGTCGCTCATTGGGCCGATTTCGAAGGTCTGACCATTGGACCTCACGACATATTGATCGCCGTCTTCTTCGGCCATTGAGACGAGTTCATAGAATGCTGAACGCGTCAGCTTCGCGTCCAGTCGCCCCCGAATCCGGACATAGGGCGAAGGCTCAAGCGTTTCAGGATCAGTCATGACCGTCAGCGGATGGTCGGCATCAAGCTCCACACTCTCGCCCAGATTTGTTGTCACCACGATCACAGGCGCTCCGTTTTTCTGCGCCGGGTCCACGCGGACGCCCAGAAACGGGGCATCTTCGACATGAACAATGACCTTTTCGTAAGGTGTGACTAAATAGGTGGACCCATCGTCATCCTTGCGCAAAATTGTCGAAAACAGATCAACGAGCTTTTGACGGGAGAATTGCGTACCTTCATGCCACCAGCTGCCATCCTTGCGGATTTCCAACCCGATATCGGCGCAGTGCTCCGGGGACCAGCTTTCGACGGGCGGAAATTTTCGCGCCCCCTTTTCTTTCCCCGTCAATGTCTGCAAGGTCGAATACAAGGCATCAAGCTGAATGGCTGGTTGGCTTGCCAATGGCAGCTCCTTATTTCTTAGTCGTGTATGATTTAGGTGTTTTATCAGAATGAGTGAAGAACTAGCCCCTACCGAAACTGATCTTCTGCCCAGTGAAACTGCAGATATTCCAGCAGACATTGCCGACAAGGCTATGGCGGATCTGGAACTGGTTCGCAAGGAAATCGGAAAGGCTGTCTTTGGCCAGGAACGCACGGTCGAACTGGTACTCTGCTCCATTCTGTCCGGCGGCCACGCGCTTCTGATCGGCGCGCCGGGCCTCGCCAAAACCCGCCTTATCGACACGCTTGGTAAAGTGCTGGGCCTCACATCAGGTCGAGTTCAGTTCACACCAGACCTTATGCCATCTGACATTCTGGGATCTGAGATCCTTGACCAGACAGATGACGGCAAGCGTTCTTTCCGCTTCCTGCCGGGACCGATTTTCACCAGCCTTCTTCTGGCTGACGAGATCAACCGCGCCAGCCCGCGAACCCAGTCTGCGCTTCTTCAGGCCATGGCCGAACATCACGTAACGGTCGCAGGTCACCACCATGAGCTGCCGACGCCATTCCACGTGCTCGCGACTCAGAACCCGATTGAACAACAAGGCACCTATCCCCTGCCGGAAGCCCAACTCGACCGGTTCCTTCTCAAGGTTGATGTCGACTATCCCGATGCCGAAACCGAGCGCCGCATTCTGATCGAAACCACCAGCGGCGATGCCGCCGAAATCCAGACTATCCTGTCTGCAGAGGGTCTGCTCGCGATCCAGAAACTCGTGCGTACCCTGCCGGTCGGCACGCAGGTCGTGGACCGCATTCTTGCGCTTATTCGCGAAGCCCGTCCGGAACAGTCTTCTGACGATCTGGTCCGCCGTCAGGTACTCTGGGGCCCATCACCGCGTGCCGGTCAGGCGCTCATGCTGGCTTGCCGCGCACGTGCCCTCCTCCGTGGACGCCTGGCTCCGAGCATTGAAGATCTGGAAGCGCTGGCTGAACCGGCACTCGGACACCGCATGTCGCTCAAATACGATCCGACAGGCGAAACGCCGTCTCTGGCCGAACTGATCGGGATACTGGCAACCCGGAAATCCTGATCACATGCGAGACACTGATCGCCTTCGCGCAGATGCCGAGTCCCTAGCGGCCCAATTGCCCGAGTTTCAGCTTCTCGAACGAGAGCTGTCGACCGGGCATTATGGCGGCGCACCGCGCAAACGTGCCGGTCACGGCGAGGAGTTCTGGCAATATCGCAGCCAGACGCCTGAAGATTCCGCCTCTGCGATCGACTGGCGGCGCTCTGCAACCGGCGATGATTTCTACATTCGCGAACAGGAACTGCAGACCGCACGGCTGATGGAAATCTGGGTCGATCCGTCAGAAGGGTTTGATTGGCGCAGCGATGAGAACCTGCCCACTAAAGCCGATGAGGCGCGCGTGCTTCTTACCGCGCTGGCGCTTCGGTTTGCCGAAAGCGGAGACCTCGCCGCCGTGCTCGGGTCAAGCAAACATCCCGGCCGTTCGAGCCAGCTTGCGTCAAAACTCATAGAAGATTCCTGCCAGACCGCAGCCTCCTCCGCTATGCCGCCTTTGCGCAATGAGACTGGTCATGTCGTGATTGCGAGTGATTTCTACGGAAACCCGGAGCCGCTTCGAAACTGGGTCCGTCAGACAGCAGCAAAAGGCTGTCAGGGCCTGCTTCTTCAGGTCGTGGACCCGATGGAAGCGGACTTTCCATTTGCTGGCCGCGTCCGGTTCCGTCGTCCCGGCGGTGCATTGTCGCGCATCTTCGGGCGCACAGAAGGCTTGAAGGACGATTACCTTGAGCGCTTCAAAACACGTCAGGCTGAAATCCGCGCCATCGCCCAACGCGTTGGCTGGAGTTTTCAAACCTGTGTTGTCGGTGAACCTCGGCGCGCCCTCGCCCACAAACTGATGACTGGCCTCATTCATGGAGCGTCACCGGCATGAGCCTCGTTCTCGGCCCGCTCCTTTTTGCAACGCCTCTTGCCCTGATCGCACTGATCGGGCTGCCGCTATTGTGGTTTGTGCTGCGTGCTACGCCGCCCCAGCCTCAGGAACAGGTGCTGCCGAGTTTTGCCCTGTTTGAAGACCTGGCCGCAAAGGAAGAAACTCCAGACAAGACTCCCTGGTGGATCATCCTCTTACGTCTTCTCATTGCCACGCTTGCCATCATCGGTCTGGCGACCCCCATTTGGTCTCCACCCAAAACGACGCCTGAATTCGCATCCACCCAGAACGTTCTCATGGTGATCGACAATGGCTGGACGTCAGCGCCTGGCTGGTCATCTGCCCGGCGGTCTGCCCTGTCTGTGCTTGATGGTCTTGACCGCGATCAGGCCGTTTATGTCGTTACCACTACCGGTACCGACTTTACTGATGATCTCGCTGAACGCCTCACGCCGCAGACAGCGCGCGGGCAGATTCAGGCGCTTCGACCACAGGGTTGGCTGCCAGACCTCACCCCACTGTCAGAGGCGCTGCAAAACCTGCCCGATGGCCAGTTCCGCAGCATTCTGATCAGCGATGGTCAGCGCCACGACGCCTTTGATGCGCTCACGGACGTGCTGAGAGATATCGGTCCCGTCGAAGTCATCGCCAATACAGATGCGCCGCAGATCGCCATCACCCAACTGGCAACGACGGCAAAAGGTCCGGAGCTGACACTCATCCGCTCGAACGCGACTGCGGCCCAATCCGTCTCACTGTCCGCCTTTGACGAAACAGGCCGTTCTCTGGCGTCTGCTACAGCAGACTTCAGCCGCGGGGATCAAACAACCGAAATGGTGTTCGATGTACCAGAAGCGCTTCAGGCCGACATGTCATGGTTCGCGGTCAATGGCGCGACCTCGGCAGGCGGCATCTGGCAGTGGGAAGGCGCCGACCGTGTACGCCGCGTGGGTCTACTCTCTGAAGGCCAGTCCATGCAGCCGCTTTTGTCTGACACATATTACGTCCGCAAAGCACTCGCCCCGTTCGCAAATGTCATCGAAGGCAGCCTGACTGAACTCCTTGATGACGAACTCAATGTGTTGATCCTCACCGATGTAGGCGACCTGCTCGCCGAGGATGAAACACGACTTCAGGAGTGGATTGAAGATGGCGGCGTTCTGGTTAGATTTGCCGGACCACGCCTTGCTGCTCAGGCAGACAGTCTTCTGCCTGTACGCTTGCGACGCTCGTCGCGTGCGCTCGATAGTGCCCTGTCATGGGATACCCCGCAGGCGCTCACCGGATTTCCGGATGCGAGCCCCTTCGCGCCCATAATGCTGGACCCGGATAAAGAGGTACTCATCCGTCGTCAGGTGCTGGCGCAGCCTGACCCCGAGCTTGCGTCGCGAACCTGGGCACGACTTGCAGACGGTACGCCGCTCGTCACCTCGCAAAGCTTCGGTCAGGGCCGTCTCACCTTGTTCCATGTCACCGCCGGACCAGACTGGTCAGACCTTCCCCTGTCAGGCGTTTTCGTCGAGATGCTGCGTCGGGCCACACTTCCTTCCCGGGAGCTCGGACAGATTGATGTTCAGCCCAATACCAGCCTCGCGCCGCAGCGATGGCTCAACGGCTTTGGCGATTTCATCCCCCCTGCGCCTAATGCCGCCCCAATCCAGATCGAAGACCTGACCACGCTCAAGCCAACCGCTGAACACCCAGCTGGCCTGTATGAAGGTAGCGCCGTCACTCTGCCACTCAATGCCGGTGATGGCTGGCAACCTGCGCCTGTCACCAACTGGCCGTCAGGTTTCACGGTCCGAACCAGCACTGAACAAGCCACCCGCAAGCTTGCAGGTTGGTTCCTTGGCTCCGCGTTCGCCCTGCTTCTCGCCGATCTGATCATTTCGCTCATTCTGGCCGGGCGTCTGCGTTTCGGAAAGGCCGCAAGCGCTGCTCTTCTGATCAACGCACTTGCGCTGCCGCTCCTCACACCGCCGTCAGCTCATGCCCAGACAGAGGCTGATGAAAACGCCACTATGGAAGCGGCACTAAACCTTCGCTTCGGCTATCTCGTCACGCAGGATTCCGAAACCAATCGCAAAGCAGAAGCCGGGCTTCTGGGCCTGTCCATCACCTTATACCGCCGGACAACGGTTGAACCGGAAACACCCGTTGGCCTCAATCTGACCCGTGATCCCCTCAATCTCTATCCGTTCATTCTGGTGGTCATGCCCCAGGGCGGTATTGATCTGGAGGACGACGAACGCGCCGCTCTTGCGCAATATCTCCGCAATGGCGGCGCACTGGTGATCGACACCGCTACTGGCGGGTCTGGGAGCGCCCAGATGGCAAGCGATCAGCGCATTGCTCGCTTCCTTGACGGGCTCGATATTCCTCAGCTTCTGCCCGTAGATGATGACCACGTTTTGACACGCAGCTTCTATCTGCTCGACGGTTTCAATGGCCGGTATCCCGACCGTCCGCTCTGGGTTGAAAGCGGCAAGGCAACATCCGGCGACGAACGTCGCGGCGATGGTATCTCCAGTATATTCATCACAGATGCTGACATGTCCGCTGCCTGGGCATCAGATATGACAGGCCGCCCGCTCTTTTCCGTCGATGGCGGACAGCGCAGCCGGGAGATGGCCTATCGGACTGGCGTAAACATCGTCATGTATATTCTGACAGGCACATACAAGGATGATCAGGTTCACCTGCCATCTTTGCTGGAACGCCTGGGCGAAGTCACAGATACCAGCGACCGGCCAGCTCTTCGCACACCGGAAGAGGCCGCACCGACAGACATCACACCGCCCGACAATAGCGGTCGCAATACCCCACCACAGAGAGGAGACGACTAATGGAAGCTTCTCGTCTCGCTTTTGACCCGCATCTTGGCTGGATCGTCCTCGGCGTACTCTGCGCCGCGGCACTGGCCATCTGGGCGGTCTACGTCTTCCGCGGTGGTCGTGCTTGGCTGACACGTGCGCTCGCCTTGAGCGTGCTTTCAATCGCACTGTCCAATCCGCTTTGGGTCAAGGAAAACCGCGATCCTCTGAAAAGCACGCTCGCCGTCATTCTGGACAAATCCTCCAGTATGGACGTGTCGGACCGGACTGAAACTGCACAGGCAGTTGCCGATCAGCTGCGTCTCGACCTTGCTGACAATGAATACTTTGATCTGCGTGTCCTCGAAACCCGTGCCACAGCGCCAGATACCCGAATAGCAACCGCTATTACATCAGCCTTGTCAGATACCCCGCGTGACCAGATTGCAGGCGCGGTTGTCATCACGGATGGACAGGTCCACGACCTGCCATCTGATGTGTCGACGCTTGAAGAGTTCGGCCCGGTCCACGCGCTCGTCGTTGGCTCAGAGGATGATACAGACCGCCGAATTGAGATCACCTCAGCCCCGTCTTACGGGATCGTTGGCGACAGCGCAGTCATGAAAGTGCTTGTCACCGCCGAAGATGCCGACATGCTTCCGGTGGAAGTCTCCGTAAATGGGGGACAGCCGAAACGCGTCATGGCTCAGGTCGGCGTGGAAACCAATATCTCGGTCGACGTCGACCGGCGCGGGCCGAACACAATCGTGGCCTCAATTCCGGTTGCGCCTGAAGAGCTGACGGCCGCAAACAACCTTACCGCCTTGTCGCTCACCGGAATCCGCGACTCGCTGCGCGTGCTGCTCATCACAGGCGAGCCACATCGTGGTGGCCGGGCCTGGCGTGATCTTCTCAAATCAGATCCCATGGTTGATCTGGTTCACTTCACCATTCTCCGTCCACCGCACAAGCAGGACACCACCCCAACCGACGAACTGGCTCTGATCGCCTTTCCAACCATGGAATTGTTCGAGCAGAAACTTGATGAGTTCGATCTCATCATCTTCGACCGGTATCGCCGTCGCGGCGTTCTGCATTTGCGCTATCTCGACAACATCACCCGCTATGTAGATCGCGGCGGCGCGCTCATCATCGCAGCAGGCGCACCCTTTGCTGGCCCGGCCAGCCTGCAGCGCACTCCGCTCTCATCTGTTTTGCCGCTGGCACCCACCGGCAATATTGAAGAACAGCCCTTTATCCCTCAGATTTCCGATATCGGTCAGCGCCACAGTGTGACACGCACCCTCAATCAGGAAACCTTCGGCGAGTGGTATCGTTATATCGAAGCCCGGCAGATCACGGGCGATATCCTCCTCACCTCCGAAGAAGGCAAACCGCTCCTGGCCCTGGACCGCGTCGGCGAAGGCCGCGTAGCCGAACTCATGTCAGACCAGCTCTGGCTCTGGGCACGCGGTCATGACGGAGGTGGACCGTTTGGCGAGCTCATCAGACGACTGGTCCACTGGACCATGAAAGAGCCGGAACTCGAGGAGGAACGCCTCACTTTGCGTACGGAAGGCGACGAACTCATTGCCGGCCTCACCTCGCTGACGCCCAACCCGGAAGACCTTGAACTCACCCTGCCCGATGGATCGACGGAAACGCTGGCCTGGGACGTAACTGATGGCGGATCGCTTGAAATTCGTATGTCTGCGGAGCGGCTAGGGCTGTATCGCGGCAAGGTGGGTGATCTTGAAGCCATTCTGCTGAATGGCCCGGCGCACCCGAAAGAGTTTGCTGATCTCCGGTCCTCGACTGAGGTTCTGGCGCCACTTGCTGATGCCACGAACGGGTCAGTCCGCCGTGTCTCTTCGGCATCAGACACACCTGAAGTCCGCGCCAGCTCCCGCGGCGGGTCGGGTGGAGACTGGATCGGCGCAAGAGATCGCAAAGCCTATGTGGTCCGCGATTCCTCCAGCATTTCTATTCTGCCTGCCTGGCTCGCTGCAGGTATGCTCTTTGGGTTGCTTCTGCTCGCATGGCGTCGAGAGGGGCGGTAACCTCGCCTTCCGGAAATGGCGTGTCATCAGACGCTGCCAGGCGTCGCAGCATGACGCGCTTCTGATCCTGAGGCCCGGGAAACCGCACACTTCCGGCTGTTGCGACCTCAAATCCGACACGAGAGAAATATGCAGGCGCACCAATCAGGCAGGCAAATTCATGACCGGCCTTTTTGCCCGCCGCGAGGGCTGCTTCGGTAACATCCTGTCCAATACGGCCGCCCTGGTGTTCAGGTGCGACTGCGATAGGACCATAAAACAGAGCTTCCGTACCGCCGATATAGATCGGCCAGACGCGACAAACGGCAACCAGACGGCCATTATAGAGGCCGATACGCGTGATCTCCGGCAGAGAATAGGAATATTCACGCACGCGCTCAGCCGTCTTGGCAAAATGGCCAGGACCGAAAGTCGCATCGAACAGCCGCTCAATATCACGGCCATCTCGATCAGGAATTTCTCTTTCATAAACGATCATCGGGGGCGTCTAAGACGGATCATTCCTCAGCACAAGAGTCTCTCGTACCAGGAGACACCGTGTAGACAGAAATATCCGACAGGCGCATGTTGCGCCGATGAAGATAGAGAGAAAGCAGGCCGATGTTTGAAATCATCTCCAGAGATCTGATCCTTTGGCCCGTCGCCGCGCATCTGGCGATCCTCGTTGTCCTGTATGTCTGGCTGTCTGTCGTCAGGAAATTTCAGCGCGATGGAAAACCTGTCGAGGCGCTTGAAGCGCGGATCAGCGCAAATCTCTCAAATCAGTTTGAAGCGCCAATCCTGTTCTATGCCATCGTCGCCATGATCTGGGCCGGTGACCTCGTCACCCCGCTCCAGCTAGGACTGGCCGGCATTTTCATCATTGGCCGTATCTGGCATTTGCTGGTTGCCACCCTATCGACGAACATTATCCGTCGCGGCATGGTCTTCATGGTCAACTGGCTGGCGATATATGGCATGTGGGCAGCATTCCTGCTGCCCCGGCTGTTTTAGCGCGGAGCGCGTTTCGCCAGAATGCGTTGCAGCGTGCGGCGATGCATATTCAACCGACGTGCTGTCTCTGACACATTGTGATTACACAGCTCATAAACGCGCTGAATATGTTCCCAACGAACCCGGTCAGCAGACATCGGATTTTCCGGCGGATCAGGCTTGTCATCTGGCAGGGCCAGCAAAGACTTGATGATGTCGTCCACATCAGCTGGCTTGGACAGATAATCGACGGCGCCGGCTTTAACGGCCGCAACCGCCGTTGCCAGAGCCCCATATCCGGTGAGCATGATCACTCGAGCATCTTCACGTTTCTGGTGAAGCACCTCAACAACTTCGAGGCCTGAGCCATCTTCAAGTCGAAGGTCCAGAACCNCGAACGCCGGAGGGTTCATTCGCGCCACTTCCTTCGCCTCAGAAACACTGGCAACCGCTGAAACTGTAAATCCACGCCGTGTCAGCGCCTGCGCCAGCCGCGTGCGGAAAGGTGCATCATCGTCCAACACCAGGAGTGTCCGGTCAGAGATTTTCTCCAGGGCCTCATGAATATCTTTTTCGATGCTCATTCTTCTTTCCACTTTCTTCAGATTGCGTCAGGCATCCGCGCCCGTTTCTGATTGAGTTCACACCTCAGTCAACCCGCCTTCATGAGCTGACCAGTCCGATCCGGCTTCAAGCGCTTCCCGCTTCCATCTGAGCCGAACCACCGCCCCCGTCTCTGGAGAGGCCTGATTAAACGTCGACACTTCGCCGCCACTTTGCTCAATCAGCGTTTTGGCGATGAAGAAACCGAGCCCCATATCACCGCCACCAGCCTGGTGCTGACCACGTTCAGAAATATATGGCTCGCCAAGCTTGGGCAAGACTGACGCCGAAAAACCCGGACCATCATCAACCACGGCAATGGTTACGAACTCGTCACTCCACACCGCCTCGACAGAAACAAACGACGTCGCAAAAGAGACGGCGTTCTCGATAAACGCGCCCAGAGCATGAAGGATTTCCGGCGACCTGTTCAGCACAGGCATATGCTGGTCAGACGCCTTGTGATGCGCGTAAGTCCGAACTTCAACAAGCTTCCCGCGCTTTTTGTGCGGTCGTGAGGCTTCTTCAACCAAGGCATTCAGCGGAACACGCGCATGCACCAGATCGCTCGCCTCTCGCTCCTGAGCCAGCTTGCGTAAGATCGTCCTGCAGCGGTCGGCCTGTTCCGCGAGAAGCAAGGCCTCTTCATGTCTCGGATCATCTTCTGGCAGGTCGGCCGCCATTTCTTTCGCTACCAGATGGATGGTTGCCAGCGGCGTGCCGAGTTCATGAGCGGTCGCCGCCGCCAATGCCCCAAGCGCTGAGAATTTCTGCTCGCGCGCGATGACGATCTGTGCCGCATCAAGTGCGCGCACCAGACGTTCTTCGTCCCGTGTGACGCGCATGGCGGAGACGGTGAAGAAGGCCAGACCAATGGCAATCGCGCAGAACTGACCAACCTTCAGAAGATCGGGCACATCCCAGTTCTCACCCGGCGGAGACGNCAATGGGTAGTGAAAGCCGAACATCAGCGCGGCGCAAAGAAGCGCCAGCAGACCAAGGCCAATCGCATAACGGGAATCAAGACTGATCGACGCAATCGTCACAGGTGCCATCAGCATCAGTGCGAACGGATTCGCCAATCCGCCTGTGAAGGCGATCAGAACCGCAATCTGCAGAATATCGAAGGAAAATTGCGCAAGCGCTTCAGGCGGCTTCGCCAATCGCTGATTAGGCAGGGCCAGCATCAGGATCACATTCAGCCAGCTGGCAGCGGCAATCGCCCACAGACAGGCCGCAAGTGGCAGATCAAAACCCAGAACGAACTGAACAAACAACACGGCCAGCATCTGACCACAGATCGCCAGCCATCTATTGGCAATGAATGTCCGGGCCCTGAGCCGACCGAATGCCGTACCAACACCACCCAACCCTTCCTTGGGAAGGGAAAAAAGTGTTTGGCCATCATTCAGCGACATCGGCATTTTCAATTGGGACCTGTTCTCCTGAGAGGGTTTACGCCTTATCTGTAGATCCACAGTCTTCCTATACGTAAAAGGCCTGATCCGTGATTCGTTCAATTTTCCTGACCCTACCACTCTTTCTGGCCGCCTGTGGAGATGCAGGCACTTCGGGCGGGATCGCCTCGTCTGGTCAGCAGGAAACCTGTTTCAGTCGCGGTGAATATGGCTGGGGCGGACCGATCAGCCTGATCAATCAGGATGGCGAGCGCGTCACGGAAGAAGATTTCAAAGGCCGTCCGACCGTCATGTTCTTCGGTTTTACCGAATGCCCGGATGCCTGCCCGATCATCATGCAGAAAATAATCTACGCTCTGGAAGACCTGCCAGAAGGCATGGAGCGCCCGCGCACAATGATCATCTCGTTTGATCCGGAACGCGATACGCCCGAACGCCTTCAGAATTACATCTCTAATGAGTTCTTTCCCGAAGACATGGTCGGCCTCACCGGCACAGATGATGAGATTCAGGCCGCTGCTGATGAGTTTCAAGCCAAGTATTTCCGACGCGATCAGGAAGAAAGCGCGATTGGCTACACGTTTGACCACTCGACAGCCATCTATTTTCTGGACGAGAACTGGGAAGTGAAAACCTTCTTCCTGGCTACGGAAAACCCGAAAGACATGGCGGTCTGCATGCAGAATTTCCTGGGATCAACCGGGTCTTAATCAGCTCCCCGTCTTTTGCTCACACGCTTCTTCGGCTTCCCGACGCGCGCGCCGCTCCAGCTCCCACTGTCGTCGGAGCCGTCCAACCCGTTCCCGGAAACGGCTGTCCAGAAGTTCAATCTCGCATATCCGGTCGGTCCGGAAATGCCGGAAGGCTTCGCGTAGCTCGCACCAGGCGCAAATCATGCGCGTATCTTCGGAATAGGCGAGCAAAAACGGCCAGATCACGCGTTCAGTCACCTGGCCCGTTTCGTCCTGATACGTCATGAACAGCTTCTGCTGGGTGCGGATGGCTTCGCGGACCAGTGACACATCACAACTGTCTTTATTGACTTTCCGGAAGGACATCGGCGTCAGTCCCGCGTCAACAATCACGGGCTGAAGCTCTTTCGGTACAGCAATCGTCAGCTTCGCGATCAGGTCTTCTGCGCCGCGCCGCAACGCGTCATCACCCTTTGAAGCAACCCATTTTGCTCCCAGAACCGCGGCTTCCAGCTCATGCGCATTCAACATCAGCGGCGGCATGTCATACCCGTCATCCAGAACATATCCGGTTCCGGCCTCACCGCGGATCGGCACACGCTGCGCAACCAGTTCCCGCATATCTCGGTAAATGGTCCGCAGGGAGGTTTCGAGTTCCTCCGCAATATCCTTCGCAGTGACCGGACGACTATGTCGCCGCAAAATCTGAATGATCTGAAACAGGCGTTCGGTTCGACGCATTTTCACCCCCTACTGACATGCTACTGACATAATGGTGTCAGTAGCCGTGAGATATCAAGACCTCTCAATCGGAAAGGGAAGTAAAAATGATCACGCTCTACGGCTGGGGCCCGATGTTTGGCTGCCCGTCACCAAGTCCTTACGTTATGAAAACCGAAATCCAGTTGCAGATGTTCGGTCTCGAATTCAAACGCGCAATGGCCGATCTTGATGCCGTCTCCAAACACAAGGCACCATATCTGAAAGATGGCGACCTGCTGATCCAGGATAGTAACTTCATCCGGGCACATTTTGAAGACAAACTCGGAAAATCTCTGAATACAGGCCTCACGCCGGAGGAAGAAGCAGACGCCTGGGCGCTTGAACGCATGGCGGAAGGTCATCTCATGCAATGCCTTGGCTATGACCGTTGGATGATCCCGGAAAACTTCAACAAGGGCCCGGTCATGTTCTTTATGGCAGCGCCTGAGCCGCAGCGGTCCGCCATTATCAAGGACACACTTGAGCACGTGGCCGCAAATTATCAGGGTAATGGCTTTGGCCGTCACACCGCTTCAGAACGCCACCAGCTGGCCGATTGGGATATTCGCGCCATTGCAACTCGGCTGGGCGATAAACCGTTCCTGTTCGGTGATGAGCCCACAGCGGCCGATGCGTCGGTTTCAGCAGTGCTGATCTCTGCGGCAACCGACTTCTTTGACACGCCTTTGGTCAAACTCGTGACTCAGCACGAAAACCTCAACGGATATATGAAGCGCATGTCCGAACTCTACTTTGCGGAATCGCTGTGGCCGGTCCCGGAAATCGCCTGATACGCGAATAGTGGACACAACGTCCCAGTTCGAAGATCAACTATTGTGGAAGTCCGTAGAATGGCCTATGTTGCAACGCAGCATAGGCCATTCTGTTTTCCATTGAGAGGAATATCATGCTCTACGCGATGATCGAAATGCAACGCGCAGCGGCGGCGCCGGTCCGTATGATGGCCCGCATGAACCGCATGATTTTTGAATCAGATTTCAATGCGCTCAGCAAAACAGAGTTTGGCAAATCAGTCGCTGCATCTGCCGCGCTCATGGAATCGCTGACACGAAGCTATGGCAAGCCGATCTGGGGCCTCGACTTCACTGAAGTGAATGGTCACGAAGTTGCTGTTGAACCCAAATCTGTCTGGTCGGATGCCTGGTGCAGCCTGGTTCACTTCAAACGCAACCGCACGCAACTCGCCGCTGCGCTTGGGAATGAAACACCTCAGCCGCGTCTGCTGATCGTTGCGCCATTGTCCGGCCACTATGCAACCCTTCTGCGCGGCACAGTCGAAGCCTTTCTTCCGCATTTTGAAGTCTACATCACCGACTGGACAGATGCGCGAATGGTCCCGCTCACACAGGGCCGTTTCGATCTTGATGATTATATCGACTATATCCGACGCATGATTTCTGAAGTCGGCCCGGGCGCAAATGTGCTCGCCGTCTGCCAGCCCGGTCCGCCAGTTCTTGCGGCCATTTCGCTGATGTCGGAAGATCGCGACCCGAACGTTCCGTCCAGCATGACCTTTATGGGCTCGCCAATCGATTGTCGCAAAAGCCCGACTGTGCCGAACCAGCTTGCCGAAACGCGCGAGTTCGAATGGTTCAAGGACAACATGATCTACACAGTGCCATTCCCCTATCCGGGTGCGATGCGCAGGGTCTATCCGGGCTTTGTTCAGCTCGCCAGCTTCATGAATATGAACTGGGAACGCCATGTTGATGCGCAATGGAACTTCTTCGAACACCTTGTCGGGGATGATGGTGACAGCGCCCAAAAGCACCGGGAATTCTATGACGAATATCTCTCAGTGCTGGACCTGAGCGCCGAGTTCTATCTCGACACCATCAAGCGCGTATTCCAGGAACATCAGCTGCCGACTGGCAAATTTTATCATCGCGGTCGGCTCGTGAAACCTCAGCGGATCACAGAGACTGCGCTCCTCACCGTTGAAGGCGAAAACGACGATATTTCCGGTATCGGGCAAACTCAGGCTGCGCATGAACTGTGCGCAAACCTGCCTGCCAATATGCAGGATGACTATGTCCAGCCGGGTGTCGGCCATTACGGTGTCTTCAACGGCTCACGTTTCCGCAGCGAAATCGTGCCGCGCGTTGTTGATTTCATCCATCGCTTCCACGACGAGAAGGTCGAGAAGAACTGGATCAACGCCTTCGAAATGGTTTGATCACATCCCCAGAACAGCCAGAACGCGCTTAGGCAGATGCCGCAGCCCTTTTGGCTTTTCTGATTTCGGCTCATCCAGAACCAGCTGAACTTCGGTCTCATTCAGTGTCTCACGGACGAGGCTTTTGAAGTTCGCCGTCAGCGCATCCATCTTCTTCCGCCGCTCGCCTTCGGTCTGATCGCGCAGCATTCTCACACCGGATAAAAACGCTCTGGCGGCCGGAACAGAACGCGCGAAATCCGGTCCGATCACCCCCAGACTTCCCTCGACCAAACGATCGAAATTCGTGACCGGCGAGACAATTCGGGCCGTCCCATCATCATCATGGCGCACGGGAGAGAGATCCTGTCTCTGCGCAAGTAGCGACAGACCAGCCCTGATCCAGTTCAGTGCCGTGATAGCCGAAACCGGATCATTGATTCCGGGCGACAAAGCCCGCATCGCAATTTCGGACAGTTCCTGCATCAGAAAACCGGTATCCTGAACCGGGGTTCGAAGTGCGCCGACTGAAAACACGGCGCGCATGGGCTTATCAAGATCCGGTGTTTTGGCCTCGCTATTGGCGCGATACAACATGATGTCCTGACCATCGGCAACAAAGTCACCTGGTGATACCAGCAGCAAAACCGACAGGTCTGCCTTTGTCGCCAGCTTCATCAGATCGCTCGTTTCGATAATGCGAATATAGCCAGATTTCTTTGCCTGAACCCGCCTGACCAGGCCGTCATCTGTTGAAAACCGGCGACGATAATCCGCGAGCGATGACGATATGTCCGGCACATCTTCCCCCTTCCCCAGTGACGAAGGGAACCGGCTATCCAGATGCCTGCACAGCTCTTCGCCTATGCTGGCCAGAACCGAACTGACATGAATTGAGCGTGGAATATGGTGGATGAAATAAATCATCACCGCGATCGACGACATCGCCAGCACCAGGCCAACCACGACCCCGATATGCGGAACGAAAATCGCATCCTGCCCCGGATCGCCAATACTCGGCGCAGACCGTACGGCCCGCAGGATAAGAAGGTTAAACACGAATGTCGAAATGAACGTGCCAAGCGTGATCTGATTGGCAGGATCCCGCATGAAGTTCGTCAGCAGACGCGGGCTCAACCGGGCTGCCGCATTCGAGACCGTGACCAGCGTAATGGAGAAAACCACGCCCGCGACAGTGATCATTGATCCGGCAATTGTGGAGAGAACTTCCCGTGCACCGTCTGGCTCGGTGTCGAACATCCAGGCAAGCCAGGAAATATCAACATCGCCGACCGCGACATCAATGCGGATCACAAGAAATGACAAGAGAATGGCCAGAATGACCATAACGGATGGGATGAACCAGTAACTGGTTCTCACTTCATCCAGAATACTCAATATTTTTGACTTCACAGACCTTACACCCCTATAGCGCTAACAACGCCATGGGCGGTGTCTGGTTCCGAAACAGAAAACGCCCTTCACGACGGAAGGGCGTTTCCAAAACAATAAATGGGTCAGAGGCTTATTCAGTGGTCGCCGTGAAGCCCAGACGCGCTTTGGTCGCCAGAGTTGGGTCGCCCATAAAGGTATCAATGGTGAAAGGCTCTTCCGGGTCGAATGACAGCGTCAGCGCACCACCATCTGTAAGGAAGCTCGCAATCGCACCAGACAGCTCTGTTGCCAGAGCAGGATCAACACCAAAGCCGGACGCCATGGCTGGCAGGCTCTGCACTGTACCGACGGCCAATTGACGGAGCTGCTCAGGGTCAGCGCCTTGCTGAGCGGCAAAGAACATCAGCGCTTTGTCGACAACACCATCATCGGTGATGGTGAAAGACAGCTGGTAGAAATCCAGCTCGGAATACATGTCCATCACCATGGCTTGCGGATCCTGCTCACCGCTTGCGAAAGCTTCGGAGTCCATTTCCTGCATCACTTCGCCAAGCTTGGTCAGGCCGCCAACCTTGCTCGTCATTTCCAACGTCAGCGCGTCCTTGATTGCAAAACGGCTTTTCTCGCCGGTCGCAATGTCTGTCTCCGGGTCATAAGTCGACACGCCTTCACCGGTAATCTCCAGGCTTTCAAAGCCAACGGAAAGAAGCGCTGTTGCGACCTGCGCACCAATGTCGCCGCCAGCATCATCCGCATCCACTTTCAGAGTGAATTTCGGCATGTTGAAGCGCGTTGGAACGCCATCCTTGTTGCGCGACACGTCATAAGTCATGCTCGGCAGGCTGACATTCAGGCCATCCATATCGAACAGCATGTCTGTCAGAACGAATCCATCAAAACCCGGATCGACCGGATTGCCATACATGGTCTGCAGGAGATCATTGGCGGCTTCTTCGTCATCCTCGGACATCGCCTTGATCAGGTCGGTGCTCATCCCCTTGAGGCCGATTTTACCCAGCGTGAACACACCCTGGCTGCCTGAGTCCGGATCGGTGAACATCAGGTCCATGCCTTCAATGGCCATATCTCCGATCTTGAGGTCTGTGACCTCGTCAGCAGAAACAGACGCAATGGCAAAACGGGCTTCTTCGCCCTCATCATCAAGCCCTTCAGCAAGGAAGTTCTTCATCTTGAAGGATTTGAACTGAATATTTTCAGGTTCAGGAATGTCAGAAGGTTCTGCTGTTCCGAACACGCCTGCAAGCCATGCCGCGAGTTCAGCAGTCGGTTCGACCAGCTCGACCATTTCTGCGGTCACGTCAACGTCCGAAGGCTCCTCGCCTTCGCCCGGAACAGCTTTCAGGCTGTTCAGTGTCATGCGCTTGAAGTTGGCGATACCGGCATCATCCATGGACAAGCCAGCAAGAACCATTTCTGAAATCAGAATGTCTGAACCTTCAGTATCCAGCTCAACGCCAGCACTATCGAATTCGTCCTCAACGTCATCTGATGTATCAAAATCGCTGGTGTGAATCAGAACATTTTTGAATGTCGCATCAGCGCCGGAAATCGACTGATCTTCAAAATCAACCCGGCCGGAACCAGACTCTTTCAAGGACAGCTGAACCAGCGCCTCATCAACTGTAGCAGAATCCGTGGTGGATCCACCACAAGCCGCAAGCGCCAAGGCGGCGACGCTGCACAGAAATACCTTTTTCATACCTGTTACCCTCTTTTCAGGCCCTGATGGGACATTTCACTTTGTATCCCTCAAGGCATTAGTATCATGCTTCGCATGAAGCACCACCGATTCCTCGTCGAAGCGCCGTCAGGAACTGAATTCACAGTTCAGTTCCGTTCGAACGCCCGTGCTCGGCGTTTGATCCTGAAGATCGACCCAAAATCCGGCGATCCGGTTGTTATTGCCCCCTCTGAGCGTCACGCCAAAGCAGCAGAAAAATTTGTCAAAGCCAAGGCAGGATGGATTGAAGCGCAGCTCTCGAAGCAACCTGAAGGGCTTGCGCTCACTCCGGGAACGACGATTCCCATCAAAGGTGTGCCGCATCAGCTGGTTCATCGCGACGGTCGCGGAAAGACCCGCTATGTTGAGGGTACGACGCCGGTTCTCGAGAGCCCGGGTGCTGAAATCACCTTCGCCGACCGGGTTCAGCGTTTTCTCAGACTGGAGGCCAAAACCGCCATTCTCGAGCGGCTCGACATTCATGCCCAGCGCCTCGCTGTCGACCCACGCAAAGTCACCATTCGGGACACGGTCTCCAGATGGGGCTCGTGTAGCGCGAAAGGTCACCTGAACTTCTCATGGCGGCTCATTCTCGCGCCACCCCGGATCCTCGACTATGTGGTCGCCCATGAGGCCGCGCATCTGATCGAAATGAATCACTCGCCTGCATTCTGGGCGCAGGTCGAAAAGACCTACGGCCCACACAAATCAGCCCGCAGCTGGCTGAAACAGCACGGCCGACTGCTTCACTCCGTAGGCAAAGGCGGGTCTTCCGGCGGATGACCATCGGTTGGCGTTGGGGTCGGCTTTTCGCTGACTTCCGGTCCAAAGCTGATGATACGCGAGCCTGAATCGCCACGCGGGCTCCGGTCTGGTCCCAGGAACTGGATCGAGCCATCCGGCCGGATTTCAGCAATCATATCCGCTTCAGGACGGCTCTCACGGAAGGATTCCAGCGTGAACTTGTCGGTCAGTTCCGTCTTGTGGAAGACCCATTTACGATAATGGTCGCGGATCAGGCTGTCATAGCCCCGTGCAGCCCGCATGAGCGTCCGTCCGCGTGAGGCCGTCGGCATACCCAGCGTATCGCCATCCTTGTCAGAGTTCGACAATTGGAAAGTCCTGTCCCGTCCGAATTCCGGGCCAAAATGTCGACAAACAAGCGCGTTGTAATAATCATTCGCGCTCACAGCGACGACAGTCGCAAACACGGCATGGTCGAGCCGGTGCTCAGCAGATTCGGACAGAACTTCGCCGGTGAAGGCGCTGATGCCGGACTCGCGTGCAGGCCTCAGACGTCGCAGGTCTGTATCCGCCATCACCACGTCCACATCCGCTTCCTTGAGGACTTTCGCAAGACCCGTGCTCCAGGCGTTCGCGCCAACCAAAAGCACACCAGCAGGTTTGGATCGGGCAAGCTTGAGGAAACGCGCGAGCGGTCCAATGGTGAAGCCATGCGCGATCACGGTCACAAATACGATCGCAAATGCCAGCGCCGTGATTTGTTCTGCGCCTTCAACATACGGCGCGCCCTGCTCACCCAACTGCACCAGACGGCCCGCAAAGAAGCCCGTCACAGCCACTGCAACAATACCGCGCGGCGCAATCCAGCCGATCAGTGCAACCTCTCTCAGGCTCAATTCACCCCAGGTCGAGATCAACACTGTCAGCGGCCGTACGATGAACAACATACCAATCAGGAACGCCGCAGTCTGCCAGGTCAGCGCGCTCTGAATGATTTCAGGTGTGAGATCAGCGGTCAGAATGACAAAGACGCCCGAGATCAGAATGACGGCAATATTCTCTTTGAAGCGGCGCATATCCTGCAGGCTGGCAAACTTCGAATTGCCAAGCGCCATACCAAAGGCCGTTACGGCAACCAGGCCGATTTCATGCTCAATCGCTTCGGCTGCAGCATAACAGGCCAGAACACTGATCAGAATGATCGGTGCTTTCAGGAACTCCGGCACCCAGGCATTCCGGAAGGCACGTGACAGCCCCATACCGGCCAGCACACCGATGACCGTACCGCCCAGCGCCGAGAAGGCGATCCAGAGCAGAATAGACAACGCACTTTGTTCAGATGCCAGAACGCGCAGTGTTTCGAACGCGGCGACGGCGAACAGTGCACCCACCGGGTCGTTGACAATGCCTTCCCATTTCAGCGCCTTGCCCACACGACCGCCCAGCTTGGACTGTCGCAGCAGCGGCATGATAACCGTTGGTCCTGTCACCACCAGAATACCGGCAAACAGAATGGATGTGCCGATACCGAGCCCTGCAAAATAATAACAGACGAGCGCGCCCAGCACCCAGGCCAACGGCCCACCAAAAAAGACCAGCCGTCGCACCACTGCGCCAGCTTCCCTCAAGTCTGAAAATTTCAGAACCAGGCCACCCTCAAAAAGAATGATCGCGACAGCCAGCGATACAATCGGCCTGAGCAGATCACCGAACGTCTCGCCGGGTGAAATAATGGGCTGTGAAAACAGGAAAAGAGACGCAGGCCCAACAATCAGACCAGCCACACTCATCAGAACGATAGCCGGCAATTGCAGGCGCCATGCCAGCCATTGTGCGCCCATGCCGAGCGCACCAATCAGCGCAACCGCCTCGACGGGCGATAGAAAAGCAGTGGTTTCTGCGGTGGCCATGTGTGCCAGTCCCCAAATGTTTCAGCCTAAGGGCCCTAAGTTTCGTCACTTGTCCGCGTCGTCAAGCTCAACGCGGCGAATTCTATACGTTTTTGGCTAAGCCACGGATGTTTGCCGGGTCAGGCACCAGGTGCGACAGTGTCGGCTTCAGAGAAATCAAACCCGATGGTACGCGCATCCGTGCCCCGGTCATAACGTTCAATAGCTTCGGTAAATTGCGCCAGAATATGCTGATACATCATGTCGTAAAATTCACTCGGGTCGTAGTCCTGCAAGGGCAGACCGAATGTATAATTCGGGCCTTCCTGAATTTGCACCGTGAATTTTTCGCCCTGTTTGTGGCAACTGATCACAAGTCGGATCCAGTCTGTGCCCGCGGTGACGCGTACTGCCAGACCAAAAAAGATCGGCCCCAGAGGACGAAACCCGGCCGGAGGAACTGAGAACGCCGTATTGAGGTCTGTCTTAGGTTTGAACTGTCCTGCAGGCGGCACAAGATGCACGCAGGCTCCGGTCGTTGACCCCAGATAGCCGCAGAAACCGTCTTTCAGATCTTCAGCCAGTCGGCGCACGCGATCGTAATTCTCTTTGGCGCGGTCCTGATAGTCGGCCACAGTCGAAACCAGTTCTTCAAATCGCGACATCAGCGCCTCTCCTCATACTCAGACCAGCTAAAGGACCTGCACATACAGGTCATCAATTTCAAGAGGATTGGCAATCTTCTTTGCTGGTCGACAACAAATTGCTCACCAGCTGACGGACAGGCCCGCCTTGTCATGTGCGGCGCATCCAGCGCTGAGACATGGGAACGAAATTACGTCGCCAGCTGGTATGAGCCAGCCTTCGCGTTTACGCCAGAGACAAAAGCCGAAGATATCCAGGCCAGCGCTCCAGCAGCTTCAAGCCCCGGACGAAACTGAGCCTCAAAGCACCAGCTCAAGGCTCAAAGGACAATGATCAGAGGCTTTGGGGCGGCTCCAGGCAATGCCGGGTAAACGAAAACCCGTATAGCGCTCCACACGCCAAGGCAGCCCGCATCGCGTAATGCTCATTTGCGGGCATGGATTGCGCTCGGCCAAGGCTGGCGACAAAAGGAAATGGTCGAGGGCCGCATAGGTGCCATCACCGGAATAAAAATGGGTCCAACGGTCTGTTTTCTCGTGGTCTGAACGTATCAGCGCATCCACGGCAAATCCGTCTTCAACCAAGGCGCCCAGGCCATGTCCGTAATCTGGTATCCCATCGCGTTCGAGAAAGTCATTCAGGTCGCCACAGACGATCCAGTTCGCGCTGGATGGCTCAGGAAAGCTCCGCTCGATCAACCGTCTGACGGCCAGCGACTCTTGCTCGCGAACCGCACGAGTCTCCCAGCGACTGCCGTGCATACTCTTGAAATGACAGACAAAAATGGTGAGCGGCTTCCCCTCAATCCGATAATCGAGCTGCAGGCAATCGCGTCGAAAGACCAGATCAAAACGTGACTGGTCTGCCGACGGCTCAACCCCGGCCTTTTCCAACGTAAGCCCTGAATGGCTGATCACGCGCTCGGGCTGAAACCGCGACAACGCCGCCACATCAATGCCGCGTGTATCATTCCCTTCTTTGAGAATCCGATGCGCATATCCCGCCCGCGACCATCGCCTCAGATAGCGGTTGTGAAACGCCGTCAGTGTGACAAGATTTTCAACCTCCTGCAGCAGGCAGATATCGGCCTTTGACGCCGCCAGCGCCTGTGCTGTCAGCGTGCGATCATCCTCAGACAGAACGTTGAACGCCTCATCCACCAACTGTGCCGCTTCGGCATCGGTCACGCGCGTCAGCTTATCGCGAAGATTGGGAATGCTGACATCCCCAAACGCGAAACGCATCATCAGGTTTTCACAGTTGAAACTTGTCAGCTGGATTTTTGGCATTCTGCTTCCCCGCGCCCAGGAAACGCATCAGCCTGCGGCGAACGCGCTCCGGTTGCGGATAACATGGCGAACACCGATCACGAAGACCAGTGCGCCAACAATACCCATAAGGCTCGCAGACAGATCTGCGAGTGAACCGCTACGGCTCGGGATCAGGACATGCTGAACAAGCTCCAGCCCGACTGCAGCACCAACCGAAAGACAGGCCGCCAAGACTGTTCTGCGAGGACCTAGTGCCGCTAATAGCCAGAAGGACAGCGCGCCAAACGCCAGAAGGTGTTCAACTTTGTCTTGTTGTTCAAACAGTTTGGGGATAGGCGGCACAGAAGAAAACGCGCCCCACGCAATCACGATCGCAACGGCCAACGGCATGGCAAAATAGAGTGCGCGCTTCATTCGTCTTCGTCCTGTCGAGACCCGGCAGCAAGTCTGCCGAATCGAGAGTCGGCAGAAAAGCTTAACAAGACCTTTGCGTTCGCCTCAGGGGCGAACACAGATGATCAGACGTCGACTTCAGCTTCAAGAGCGTTGGCCTGAATAAACTCACGACGCGGCTCAACCACATCGCCCATCAGCTTGGAGAACATGTCGTCAGCTTCGTCGGCATGCTCAACACGCACCCGCAACAGGGTCCGCGCATTGCTGTCCAGCGTCGTCTCCCAAAGCTGATCCGGGTTCATCTCACCCAGTCCCTTATAGCGCTGAATTTTAATACCTTTTGCACCAGACGTCAGCACAGCATCAACAAGCGAAACAGGGCCAAAAACGTCAATGTCGCCACCATTCTCATGGCGCAGAACAGATCGTTCCTTGAAAATCGTCATGATCTGACTCGCGCGCTCTGCGAGACGTTTGGCGTCTGCAGATGCCAACATGGCTTTATCGAGCGCCAGTGTTTCCTCAACGTCACGAACAATCCGGCGAAGAAGCAGATTTCCATCCTGGAATGTTCCTTCCCAGGTGTCTTCGCCCTCTTCAGCGATCCGGTTCATGCGTTCAGCCGTCGCGGTGGCTTCTGCCTCTCCGGCAGTCGCACTCAATGCACCGGCAAAAGCGGCCTGCTCGACAAGCTGAGGCGATGTTTTAAGCCCGAGCCGGCGGATAATGGCTTTCACCTGTACGGCATCGCGAACAACAGAGCGCAGGTCTTCGCCACCGATCTGCTCGCCATCCGGCATAACAAGTGTCTCACCGGTTGTGCCCTCATCAATCAGATAAGCTTCCTGCTCGAAGTCATCTTTCAGATAACGCTCTGACCGGCCTTTCGAGACCTTATAGAGCGGCGGCTGAGCGATATAGAGGTAACCATTTTCAATGATTTCAGGCATCTGCCGATAGAAGAAGGTCAACAAGAGCGTCCGGATGTGCGCGCCGTCGACGTCGGCATCGGTCATGATGATGATTTTGTGGTAGCGCAGCTTCTCGATCTGGAAACCTTCATTCGGATTGGTCTCAGACCGTCGACCAATACCCGCGCCCAGCGCCGTAATCAGCGTACCGACCTGATCAGATGACAGCATTTTGTCGAAGCGCGCACGCTCGACGTTCAGAATTTTACCGCGCAGCGGCAGGATCGCCTGGTTCTCACGGTTCCGGCCTTGTTTGGCCGAGCCACCAGCTGAGTCACCCTCCACGATGAAGAGCTCTGATTTTGCCGGGTCTTTTTCCTGACAATCCGCCAGCTTGCCTGGCAGAGATGTGATATCGAGCGCTGTCTTGCGGCGCGTGAGCTCCCGCGCCTTGCGTGCAGCTTCGCGGGCTGCCGCCGCCTCGACGATTTTCATCATCACCTGTTTGGCAGGTCCCGGGTTCTCTTCGAACCATTCTGAGATTTTCTCGGTCATCAGGCTTTCGACCACCGGCCGCACTTCAGAAGAAACCAGCTTGTCTTTTGTCTGAGACGAGAATTTCGGGTCCGGCACTTTCACGGAAAGCACACAGGTCAGACCTTCGCGCGCATCATCACCTGTAATGGAGACCTTGCTCTTGGTCGCAACACCCGTTTCGTCCGCGTATTTGTTGATCACACGGGTCAGCGCGCCCCGGAAACCAGCAAGGTGGGTACCGCCATCGCGCTGCGGAATATTGTTCGTAAAGCACAGCACATTCTCGTGGTAGCCGTCATTCCACTGCATGGCGGCCTCAACCGTAATTCCATCTTTTTCGCCAATGGCGTAGACAGTATCAGGCATGACAGAGTTGCGTTGGCGGTCGAGGTGCTGAACGAAAGCCTTCACCCCACCTTCATATTCGAAAATCGTTTCATACGGTTCGACATCCCGAAGATCCTTGAAGACGATCTTCACGCCTGAATTCAGAAACGCCAGTTCGCGCAGACGGTGTTCCAGAGTGCTCCGGTTATAGTCCGTCATTGTGAAGGTCGCCGGCGAGGCAAGAAAGCGCACGCTCGTGCCGGTATAGGGTTTTCCATTATCCAGAACCGGGCTGTCACCAACCGCCTCCAATGGCGCCACCGTTGTTCCGCCATCTTCGAACCGGACGAAATACTCTTTGCCATTCCGGTGAATGCGCAGCTCAAGCCAATCCGACAGCGCGTTCACAACCGAAATACCCACGCCGTGCAGACCACCGGATACCTTGTAGGAATTCTGGTCGAACTTTCCGCCCGCATGCAGCTGGGTCATGATCACTTCAGCCGCCGAAATGCCCTCTGTCGGGTGCGTGTCCACTGGCATGCCACGACCATTATCGGTAATCTCCGCTGATCCATCCGGATGCAGGATGACCGACCCGTTCGTTGCATGGCCCGCCAGAGCTTCGTCGATTGCGTTATCGACGGCTTCGTAAATCATGTGGTGAAGGCCTGACCCGTCATCCGTATCACCGATATACATACCCGGCCGTTTCCGAACGGCTTCCAGCCCTTTCAGGACCTTGATGGAGTCTGCGCCGTATTCTGGAGTCTGGATCGTTTCGTCGGCCATTTCTGCCATCGCTTTCCGGTCATGAATCACTTTCAGTGACTATATCCGGAACTGTCAGAAAAGTGAAATATTCACCCCCTGAGAGCAGCCCTTCCGACCACCTGTAAGCATCTGTATATTATACGCTTTTTGACCACTCACCCAAACCCGGAAAACTGTTCAAAAAAAAGCCTCGCGGCCGCCTCCGAATTCAGCCTGTTTTCTCTACTTCTCGGTGCTATTGAGGCGCATGTATCAGGGTGTTTCGGAGACCAATCCCGCGGAAACTTCAAAGTATTGAGCGCGGTCTCCAAATTGCTCGAACAAGCCCCGTTCCGTCCCTGTCAGCCAGGCCTGACCCCGAAGTGACGACAGCTCGTCAAACAGCGCAGCACGCCGGTCCGGATCGAGATGCGCCACAGCCTCATCAAGAAGGACAAGCGGATTGTTGATATCCTCAACGGCTTCCAGTGCACGGGCGTTTGACAGGATCAAACCGATCAACAGGGCTTTCTGCTGTCCGGTAGAGCATTGGGCAGCCTGAATACCGGTGGGTCGGTGCACAACCACCAGATCGGACCTGTGCGGGCCTGAGAGCGTCCGGCCCGCCCTCGCGTCAATCCGCCGACCATCCCTGTATTGGTCCCGCAACAAGGCCTGCACGTCTGGAAGGCTCTGTCCGGCAGCGAACGCCTCTTCGGCATGCCCTTCGAGCGTCAGGTCGGCTTTGGGAAACGCCCCCTCAGGGCGCGTCTCGATGGCGGCCTGAAGGCGCTTCACTGTTTCCACTCTGTGATATGCAATCTGAGCGCCGTGATCCGCCATGCTGGCCTCCAGCCCGTCCAGCCAGACAGGATCCGGCCGATCGCGCTCCAGAAGCGCATTGCGCTCCCGCATCGCCTTCTCATAGGCGGTCGACTGGCTGCCATGACTCGCAAAATGCGCGAGGGTCTGCCGGTCCAGAAATTTTCGTCGCTCCGTCGCCCCACCCGCAAACACGCGATCCATCGCAGGTGTCAGCCAGATAATTCTGACAAGCTCGCTCAGAGAAGATGCCGTCGACGGAGACCCATCAATCTGCATCACGCGTTTGCCGCGCCCGCCGCCCTCCAGGCTGGCTTCAATCCGGATGGACCGATCAATATCGCCGTCAAACAAGGTCGCACCAAGCGCCCAGGCATCACGCGCGATGCCCTCATCAACCTGCGCCATGACAGACAGGCCAGCTGATCGCAATCCGCGACCGGGCGCCAGCTGCGAAACAGCTTCGATCAGATTGGTTTTTCCTGACCCGTTCCGGCCATAGAGGCAGACATGGCGCCCATCCAGATTGAGCGACAACGCGCCATAATTGCGAAAAGTCGATAGCGCGAGGCGTTTGAGATAGATCCGGCCAGAGCCGCTCATAGCACCATCAGACGCGAAGCGGCATCAGCACATAGCGCGATACTGGGTCAGCAGGGTCACGAACAAGCGCAGGCGAAGCCGGGTCGCTGAAATCAAAATGGATGAGATCGCCATCAATCTGTTGGAACACGTCCAGAAGATAACGCGCGTTGAAACCAATCTCCATGGTGTCACCACCATATTCCGCCTCAACTTCTTCAACACCGTGCCCCGTCTCGGCATGGTTGACCGTCAGGACGACTTTGTCCGTCTCCAAGGTCATTTTCACAGAGCGCGAACGCTCTGTTGAAACGGTTGCGACCCGGTCGACGGCCTTTTCGAGAGCGACGTTCTCGACCTTCAGTGTCTTGTCGTTATTTTGCGGAATAACGCGCGCATAATCCGGGAAAGAGCCATCAATCAGCTTGGTCGTCAGAACCGCGCGTCCAGCCGTCAGAACAATCTTGGCTTCGGAAGCAGAAATACCGATCTCACCATCATAACCATCGATCAGCCGGCGGATTTCGGCCACGGCCTTGCGCGGAATAATAATTCCGGCCAGCGCTGAGGAGCCTTCGGGCGCATCCACTTCAGACAGCGCCAGCCGGTGACCATCAGTCGCCACAGCACGCAGCTTCTCACCGTCATCACCCTTATGGATGTGCAGGTAAACGCCGTTCAGGTAATAGCGGGTTTCTTCAGTCGAAATCGCAAATCGGGTTTTATCGATCAGACGCTTCAGGTCCGCTGCATCCAGCGCGAACTGAACTGAACCGTCATCGCGGGTCATGGTCTGGAAGTCAGATGCCGGCAGAGTTGGCAGCGCGAACCGTGACCGGCCGGACTGAATAGACAGACGTTGGTTTTCCGGCAGGTATTCCAGCTCAACCTCAGCCGTGTCGGGCAGCTTTCGGATGACGTCAAACAAGGTTTGCGCAGGCGCGGTCAGCGCGCCATCCTGCTTCACATCGGCATCCGCAGCATCCACAGCCTCGATATCGAGGTCGGTTGCAGTCAGGGTCAGCGCACCGGCGCCAGCGGACAAAAGCACGTTCGACAGAATAGGAATTGTATTACGCCGCTCGACGACGCTTTGAACATGGCTAAGCGCGCGCAGGAGTTCCGAACGGTCTATCGAGAGCTTCATTTTCTGCCTTTCATGGATGGCATTCGGCGTTCACAAATAAAATTCAGCCCGCTTCGATTCGAAACGGGCTGAAAGTTATCCATAAATTGCAGTTTGGCAAAAGCCAATTGACGTGAGAACCGTGCAATTCCACACAATTCTTGCATTTCACTGCCCGATTCCCCGGAATTCACCACTAAATCTGATGAACTCCGGAAACACGCAGCAATATGGTCGTTATCTATCAGAGCCGGACTGGATGTCCTCAATGGCCCGCTCAACACGTTCAATGTCGTCGCGCAGCGCCGCATCAGACTTCACAAGATCTTCCAGCTTGCGAACAGCATAGAGAACCGTCGTGTGATCGCGATTGCCAAAGAAGCGGCCAATCTGCGGCAGAGACCGGGTGGTCAGCTTGCGGCAGAGAAACATTGCGATCTGACGCGGATAGGCAACAGAACGGCTACGACGGGCAGACTCAAGATCGGTTTTGGTAATCTCGAACACCTGGCAGGCCGCACGCTTCACCTGATCAATGGTCGGTGGCTTCAGGTCGCCGAGCTGACGACGAACAGCTGCACTTACATCATCAAGCGTCACCGGATTTCCAATGAAGGTTGTGGCGGTGAAAACATTGCAAACCGCACCATAAAGCTGGCGACCCGGTCCTTTGACGCGGCTGACAATCAGGTCGATCGCCTCTTCAGACAGATCGAATTCCGGATTTTCAACGGCAATCATGTCCGCCTTCATGCGCACAATACGGCGACGCATTTCCTCATCTGGCAGACCCACCTCGATCAGCGCACCACCCTGCAATTCTTCACGAACGCGGGCATTGAGCGAGTTGAGCTGAGACGGGCTTGCATCAGCAGTGATGACCACTTGTCCGCCACGTGCAACAACCGCGCGGATATTACTGAAAAATTCTTTCTGCGTACCACCCATCCCGGCAATTGCCTGGAGGTCGTCAATCAGCAGAACATCAGCAGAGCGAAGACGCGTTTTCAGGTCACTTGTATCGCGACGCTTCACGCCTTCTACGAAAGCAACCATGAATTCTTCAGCGCTCATGAACACAGCTGTTCGGTCAGAGCCCGATTTGGCGATCTCCGCCTCAATCGACTTAAGAAGATGCGTTTTGCCGACACCATGCGGGCCATAAAAATAGACCGTTTGTGACGGAGACGGCTGGTTAGCGGCAATCTTGCGGGCAACGGTTGTGGCCACACGGTTGGACTCAGCGACGACAAGTGTGTCGAACGTCAGAGACGCACCGGTCGACCGCAGCTCAGGCTCGCCCAGACCAGCATCCTTCTGAGACGCCTCACGCTCAAGACGAGCTTCTTCCGCCAGCTCACGCACATCTGCAGACAGATCAGTCCAGCAGCATACAGCAACACGACGTGAACTGCGGTCAGCCTCCATCCAGAGTTGATTGATACGGCGTAAAAAATCGGAGTTGACGCGGTCGCGTTGAATACCTGTTGCGGCGGCGATCTGAATCACGCCATCAACTTCAGCAACAAACTCCAGACCCTCAATCCACTTGTTGAAAATAGACGCAGAAACATCCTTGCGAAGATCTTCCACAACGGAGTTCCAGATGCCCACGGCGGTTTGATTGTCGCTATCTGCCATAAGTTCTAATACGTCGGGTTGTTGTTGTTTTGTCATGCCCCGAATGCACCCCTAAATTCTTGTGTTGCGTTTAAAATGCACTCTACTCGTCACACGTACTTCCCCCGCTCCCTTTGATAAAAAAGGGCTATTTTTATTTCCTTATGCGGACGTTTCTTTGTGATCTGGGAACAGGATAATCGGGCAGAAATTAAAAGCAATCCAACTTTGTTGCTCTTATCCGGGTTAACACAGCCTTTACTATATTGACCCGGCGTAACTCCCTATTTTTCATATGAAAAATATTTTGAGAAATTTTATTTGTGCGACAACACAACACAGGTATAGTTAATGTTCATGTTATGTTCCGCGTACAAAATGTCAAGCAAAAAACTCCACCAGAACTGTGGAAAATCAAACAAAATCACAATTTTGACACAAATTAATCAGCGTCAATTTTGGTTAACATAACCATGTTTACCAGATTCGCTGAGAGTTTTGAATTTGCCGAAGGCTGTGGAGCCGATTTCGTCAGAATACGATCCAGTTTAGCTGCCTTCAAAAACCAATTCAATAAAAAAGCGCCCGTCCGGGCGCTCTTTTCGAAGGGGGTGTTAGCGTGACCACTACGGGTGCACATCTGCGCAGTTTTAGGCCATCGCTCCGACACGCCTTGAAAGGCGTGAAACTTTGCGAGAGCTTGTATTCTTGTGCATCACGCCTTTGGTGACAGCGCGCATGATTTCAGGCTGCGCCTGCTTCAGGGCATCCTGTGCAGCAGATTTGTCACCGCTCGCGATCGCTTCTTCAACTTTGCGGATATAAGACCGCATGCGCGAACGACGCGCCTTGTTGACTTCAGTGCGACGCGCAATCTTGCGAACCATTTTTTTGGCTGACCGCGTATTGGCCATGCATTGTCTCCAGTCGGAAAATTCGGAAAGGCGGCTTAATATGCCGTCATTGGGAAAAGGTCAATGGCTTTTGCCATGAAAGCCGAGATTCATTCTGTTGAAAGGCGAGTTTATTTATTCCGGAAGTGCGGATCCCGCTTTTCAATGAATGCTTCCATACCCTCATTCTGGTCATCTGTAGAGAACATGGAGTGAAACAGCCGACGCTCAAACATCACGCCCTGGCGCAACATGGTCTCATAAGCAGAATTCACGCTCTCTTTTGTCATCATGGCGATCGGGCGAGATTTGGCAGCAATAACAGCCGCAACTTTCTTCGCCTCGTCCAGAAGGGAATCAAGCGGCACCACACGTGATACGAGGCCGCTGCGTTCGGCCTCTTCTGCATCCATGAAGCGACCCGTCAGGCACATCTCCATGGCCTTGGACTTCCCGACAAAGCGCGTCAGGCGCTGCGTACCACCTGCACCCGGCATCACACCGAGGTTGATTTCCGGCTGTCCGAACTTCGCATTCTCTGCAGCCAGAATAAAATCGCACATCATGGCCAGCTCGCATCCGCCGCCCAGCGCATAACCGGCAACCGCTGCGATGACAGGTTTGCGGCAACGCGAAACCCGTTCCCAATTGCGCGTAATAAAGTCTTCTGAATAGGCCGACATATAGTCGTGCTTCTTCATTTCCTTGATATCAGCACCGGCTGCGAACACCTTGTTCGAACCTGTGATGACAAGACACCCAATGTCTGGATTGCTCTCAAACTCATCCACTGCCGCAGTGAGCTCTTCCATAAGCTGGTTGTTGAAAGCGTTCAGCGCATCTGGTCGATTGAGCTTGATAATACCAACATGATCTTCAATTTCGATCAGCAGGGTTTCGTAAGCCATAAGACGTCCTTTGATTGACGGTTCTGATGTTCAGGCCGATCCGCAGCACGACAAGCTGCGATCAGTCGGGTCGTCACGCACCCTCAACAAGCGTTCAGGAAAGATCATGAAGCGATGCGCGGGTCAACATCTGACCCTGTTCAGCTCTGGCAGTTTGCGCAAAAGAAAGTCGACCTGCCGGATTGAACGATGCGCTGTATGGCAGCGCTGCACGTATGACAAGGTTTTGTTTCACGGCCATACACATCAAAGCTGTGCTGGAAGTATCCGAGCCCGCCATCTGCGTGCGCATAATCTCTTAAAGTCGATCCGCCCGCCTCAATAGCAGCGCTCAGCACATCCCGAACCGCAACCGCCAAACGCTCGCATCGTTTCGCGCCTACATTGCCGGCCAGCCGTCTCGGCGAAATCCCGGACCGGAACAGCGCCTCACAGACATATATATTCCCAAGGCCCGCGACGATGCGCTGATCCAGAAGAGCGGCCTTGATTGGCATCTTCCGTCCCTTCAGAGCATGCGCCAGATAGGGCCCCGAAAATTCATTGGATAGCGGCTCAGGGCCAACATCACGAAACGGATCCTCGTCCTTCGGCCCATACATCAACATGTATCCAAACCGGCGCGGATCATTATAAACAATCTCCACGCCGTCTTCTGTCCGGAACACGACATGATCATGCTGTGGCCGTGTTTCTTGAGCATGCACAAACATGCCCGGCGCGTTCTCAGCAGTTTGTTTGGGGTCAATAATCGTAAACCGACCAGACATGCCAAGATGGATAACCAGCCGATCGTCGCGGTCAGTTTCTGCGAGGATGTATTTGGCTCTGCGGGTCAGTCTTAATATCCGTGCGCCATTCAGCCGATCTGTCATGCCAGGCGCGAATGGGAATCGCAGATCCGGCCTGTTCAGGCGCACCTCAGTCAGAAGTCGGTTTTCAAGATAGGGGGCCAGACCGCGACGGACGGTTTCGACCTCAGGTAATTCAGGCATCCCCCTGAATTAACCCAATCACCTAGAACTGGAAATAGACGAATGGCGAGGATTTGAGCGGATACAGCGCCAGCGCCAGAGCGACCAGACATCCAACCCCTGCCCAATAGACCGATGGCGTGCGTGTCACCCAATGGCGCGACAGGTCACCCAGCCGGGACAGGCGGGCAAACAGGCTATCGATCACCAGAAGCAGCGGCACACAAAATGCCACCAGCGACAGCGACTGAGCGCCATTCTCCCGCAATCCAAAAATACCGGCCCACACCATCACTGCATCACCCAGGCTGTCCGCGCGGAAGGGAACCCAGGCGCCAAACACGACAAATAGGGTCAATACCAGCCCCAGCGCCCCACCAGCCGCCGGCAGAATCAGACCACGCCCCAGAAGACGCTCAAAGAAGCGGTTTACACTCAGCGCCAGACCATGCAGCGCACCCCAGATCACAAAGCTCCACGCAGCTCCGTGCCACAATCCACCGAGCACCATGGTGATCATCAGATTGCGATAGGTCTTCACAGGACCTTTCCGGTTTCCGCCAAGCGGAATGTATAGATAATCGCGCAGCCAGAACGACAGAGACATATGCCAGCGTCGCCAGAACTCACTGATCGAGGTTGAGGTATACGGGTCGTCAAAGTTCTTCGGTATGAAGAAGCCGAACCAGCGCGCCACACCGATTGCCATCAGGGAATAGCCCGCGAAATCGAAATAAATCTGCGTTCCGAACGCCATGGTGGCCGCAAACAGAGACCGATTGTCCCATTGGGAAATATCCGCGAAGACCGGATCGACAAACGGCGCGATGTTATCGGCAAGTGCGGCCTTGTAGATAAAGCCTACAGCAAAAGCCCGTGCACCGGCCCAGAACAGCGCTGTTGTGAACGTCTTCTTCCGGTCGATCTGTGGAAAGAAGCTCGCTGCGCGGACGATTGGCCCGGCAACCAGCTGCGGAAAGAAGGCAATATAAAGCGCCACCCGGCCTGGATTGTTTTCGGCCACGAGATCACGCCGATAGACGTCCACCAGATAGGAAATGGCCTGAAAGATGTAAAAGCTGATCCCGACAGGCAGAATAATATTCAGCGTTGGCCAGGACGCCTCCATACCAATGCTGTCCAGCGCCGAGGCGGCACTGCTTGCGAAGAAGCCAAAATATTTGAACACGGCGAGCAGACCAAGCTGCAATCCAATCGCCACCCACAAAACCTGAAGCTGCCCTTTGCGATGCCCCATCAGATCGCGAATTCGCCGCCCGGCATACCAGGAAATCGCAATCACAGTGGCGATCAGCAGCAGAAAACGAACATCCCACCAGCCATAGAAAATGGCACTCGCCAGAAGAAGCCAGTCATTACGCCAGCTGCCACGTAGCGCCAGCCAGTAAACACCCAGTACGAAGATGAGAAAGATCGGGAAAATGGCTTCCGTAAAAATCATTGCAGCGCCCCCCAGGTTTCAATCTGCCCGGCCAGCCAGTCCGTGTAGACCTCGGCGCCGTCGCGCAGCAAATGCCGGTCGTCATACCAGACCTGCCCTTGCAAAAGGTCGAGCAATTGCTGATCAACCGGCGCTATACACGGATACTCTGCCAGCTCGCCCGCACACAGGCGCGCAACATACTGGCGTTCTTCCGGCGGAATGACCGGCGGATAATAATAGGCAATCCGGCGAACGCCGATCTCTTCCAGGCGGCGACGCTGGTCCATACGAAACAAGCGCGCCCAGCTCGGGCCTATATCAGGAATAATCTCCGCAGGCGTGTTCAGCGCGTCGGCGATTTCTGCATCTTCCAGCAAGAAATTATCCCGCGGCTCGTCTTTGGGATCAAATGCCGGCACGGCTTCGATATCTTCTGCCGAACGCCCCGTAGAAAGCAGACCAAGATTGGTCCAGTTCATCAGCGCATGGACCTTTAACAGCCCCCAGGACTTCACACAGGCCGCCATGCCCGCGCACTGGCCCTGCGCAAGTCCTTTCATCGACCAGTAAACAGAACCCGGATCAAACTGTTCAATGGCGCGATCTGAAAATTTGGCGACGGAAAACACATATGCCGGGTCGCGGTCGAACTCGTCGGCAACCTCAAGAAACACAACATCCGGCACGCGGCGCGCCTGTCGCATGAATGACCATAAATGCGCGTCGCGCTCCTGCAGAGACGCGCCTTGGAGGGACAGATTGATCACGCGATGCGGATATCCCTCTGCGCGAAGCTTGCGGGTCAGCTCCTCGTCATCAAGTCCGTTGCGGGTAAAGCTCGCGCCCACAAAAAGAATGAGCGGCACGTTCGCCTCGTCACTCGCCACATCGGCGGCATGCGACACAAATTGATCATACTCGGTGGGGCGCGTAATATCGGCGCGATCAGACATGACACGCACGGTGAATGTCGTTACGGCAAACGCGCTGACGAACCAGAGCGCGGCCACAACACGGCGCGATTTATCAGGCGCGCGGAGCACTCGAACAAGAAACAGGGCAATTGCAGCTGCCAGAAACGCAATCCAGTGCATAACCCCTAATTTCCCCTCGTGAAAAAACCTCAGTCTTCTCGTGCCAGAAAAGGCTCTTTTTTACGTGAGTCCGGTGGGGCTATCTTCTGCGAAGCCGTTAACGTCTCTTTCAGCTTTTCTCCGATTTTCGGACGGCTTCATATTTTCGCAGCGTCAAATCACACTTTGCTCTTTGAAATCGGGTCTGAATTCGGTATATGCCCGGTTCACTTTTGTGGGCCGCGTTAGCTCAGCTGGTAGAGCATCGCATTCGTAATGCGGGGGTCAGGTGTTCAAGTCACCTACGCGGCACCATTTTTCCCGGTATTTTTTGTAAACAAAAAATAACAATCGATCCTGTGAATCGATTGTAGGGAAAAATTGTCTCTCGTTTGCCTCACGCCGCGCAGCGGCTCCGGCCGGGCGGGCCTAGGCCCGACGGCAGGTCTGCCGCTGTATGGATTTGAGCTCCAAATTTTTTCGCTCCGGGAAATCCCGCCCCGCACACCAATATTCGGAACAATTTGAGAGCGCTCACGTTCGTGATCTGTCGTCAGAAACACAGAACACGCGGAGCGGACCGATAAGGCAGCTTATTTCGATCGTCTATTTACTACTGGCCTTCATCCCGGTTTCCCACGCTCAATCTATCCCCTCCTCCGGCAGCTCTAGTGGCACAGAAGACCCGCCCGGCGTCGTCTCAGACATTATGGGCGCGATTGATGATGCTTCACGCCTCATGGTCAAAGGCATTCAGCCCGGCAGTGACAGAAACCTCGTCACAGACCCCTATTTCAATTCGCAGGAAAGTCCCCGCCACTCGCTGATGAGCTTCATAGAAGCCATGGATCTCGTTCAACGCGGCTTTGTCGAAGCCGGATATGAGCGCGCCCTTCGAAACCTGCCAGCAGGCGCGACCGAAGACGACGCCGACACAATGCACCAGATATTACTTCGCGTCGGCCCACTGGCAGCGACCGACGCGCCAGGCCCGGACAGGATTGAGTCGACAGGCGATACGCGTTTCCTCGTCTTCCCGCGCCCGACAAGCCATAACTGGATCTGGTCACGTGTTCAGCCGCCGCCTGATGCTCAGATCGCCCTTGAGCTGGACGAAAGCAGTATCTGGCGCTTTTCCGACGACACGCTGCGAAATGCCGGAGACCTGCTGGACGCTGTGAGCGAGCTGCCACCCAGTTTCGATACAAATGCCAAAAGCGGCTATTATGCCCAGGTTTTCAGCCCGCTATTCGAAGAAACCGGCCTCATAGGCTGGCTCGGCTTCGTCGGCGTCAGCCTTACTGGTTTCGCCCTCGCCTATGCCTGTACGCGCGGCATGAAATGGCTCGCAAAGCGAGACATGCATCGTGCATTGAGAACGGCGCTGAGCGGTGCGGGTCACGCAACTGCGCTTCTCATCGTAACGCTCGCCCTGACCATAGCCTTTGGATTTCTGTCTCTCGGTCCGGTGCTTGAACCACTACAGTATGAAATCCCTCGCTTTTTCATGATTGTCGCGATGACGCTCGTCGTGCTCTCCATGATCGAAGTCGCGGCAACCGTGGCCGAAGTCCGCGCCGGAAACGATGCTTATGACCGCATGCTGATCACGACACTTCAGCGGGTTGCTCGTGTAACCGTCATCGGTCTGGTCATCATGTTCATCTTGCAGGTCATTTTCGCGGTGAATGTCGGCACCGTGTTCATCGGCTTCGGGGTTGTGGCGCTTGCCCTCTCTCTGGCGGCGCAAGACACCGTGAAGAATGTGTTCGGCGCGGTGTCCATCTTCATGAACCGTCCGTTTGTCGTGGGTGACTGGATCATCTTCAAGGGCGAAAATTACGAACTTTGCGGCGTGGTCGACGATATTGAGCTGCAGGCCACCAAGGTGACCGATCTGTCCGGCACCCAGATCACCCTGCCCAACATGCAGTTCATCAATCGCGAAGTGCAGAACCTGTCTGCCCGCCGCTATATCCGCCGGAACTTTGATGTCGCCATTCCCTATCATTCGAACGCAGACGATGTTCAGGACGCACTGGACGCCCTTCGGGAAGTTCTGACGAATGATGAGGTTGCCGAAGATGCCATGATCAACGAAAACGATGGCGGCGATCCTCACATCACCTTCTACGAGTTCGATGAGAGCTGGCTGACGCTCAAGTCCTATCACTATTACTATTTCGGAGGTCCAGGCGAGACGCAGCGCGATACAGATCGCGACTGGTTCACCTATCTCGACCATTGCTCGCTCGTGAACCGGAAAGTGGTGGAGGTCTTCCACAAACGGAATATCGAGTTTGCCTTCCCAACTCAGACGATCGAGCTTCATGGCGAGAAAGCCCTCCTGCAGGGCGAGCCTGCAGCGGGCTGATCTATGCACATGCCTTGATGGGCGCGCGGCTTGCCCCCAAATCCCGTTAAGTATTTGCATATCGCGCCCCCTCTGATATGAGCGCGCGCTTAGCTATCCCCTGCCCAAACACATTCACATCCGGACCCGCCATGACGACGACCTTCCCCGTCACGACGCCAATGCGCTCATTGTTGCTTCCTCTGCTTCTCGCCAGCACTGCCCTCGTTATGCCAGTGACAGCTCAGGAAACGACAGACGATGAAACCGCACTGCTCGACGCTATTCGCGTAGTCACCACGCGCCACCGGATAGAGGACGAACAGGACGTCCCCGAAGCACTGACCACCTTCTCTGACACCGATCTTACACGTCTGAACGTCGAGAGCCTGCGTGACATCTCCGACCTCACCCCGAACTTCGGTATGTTGTCGAACTACCGGCCAGGGCTGGAACGCTTTGAAATGCGCGGCCTCATTACGCCTCAGGTCGGTGACCCGCCGGTCGTCTTTGTCATGGATGGCGTATCTGCTCCACATCCCGAATTCGTGTCTCCGGCCTTCATTGACCTCGAGCGCGTGGAAGTCCTGCGCGGGGCGCAAGGCGCCACCTATGGCCGCGGCTCCGTCGGTGGTGTGGTGAACATCATCACGCGCAAGCCAGGCGATGCACTCGAGGGAAGCATTGATGTCGCGTTTGCAAACGAAGACACCCGACGTTTCAGCGGGTCAGTCTCAGGCCCGATTGGGGACAGCGGCGCGAGCTTCCGCCTTGGCGCATTCAGCCATGAAAGCGACGGCCTGATCGAGAATGTCTATCTCGGTCGCGGCGCGGATTTTCAGGATGAGCGCGGCGTCTTCGGATCGCTGATTGTCGACGCCTCTCCGGACACTGAAATCACTTTCAGCGCCAATCACCATCAGTCTGACGACGGGATCGGCTATTACAACGCCGTGTCTCCGACACAGTCTTCGCTGGAGGATTTCTCCATCCCGGTATCCCAGAATATCGAAGGTGAAAACAATCGCGAATCCACACAGCTCGGCGCGAAAATCACCCATGATTTCACCGGTGCACAACTGACACTCGCCACAACCTGGTCGCGCGCAGTCGATAAAGGCATTGCCGATGGTGACCTCACCGCCCTTCCGAGCGATCCAGCCAACGGCTTCTTCGCCAGCTGGCAATACGCCTATGACTACCTGAAAGCATGGACAGGCGAAGCACGCCTTGTCTCCCAGACTGACGGACCTGTCTCATGGGCGGTTGGCGCCTTCCTTCAGGACCGCGAGGGCTTCAACACCTTCACCGTGTATGACGACCCGGATGGCACCGCTCCGTCGCCCCGCGCAGACCTCGACCCGGCGCTGGTTCAGTTCGCCATTCAGGATGAAACTGGCAGCCGTTCCTGGGGCATTTCCGGCGAGGTCGGCTACACGCCAATCGAAACCGTCGAACTCACGCTCGCAGGTCGTTACGACACGGACCGCCGCACCTCCGTCGACCCCCGGGACGTCGCGAACACAGACGCAGCGGCAACGTTTGACGCCTTCCAGCCAAAATTCACGGCGTCCTGGGCCCCGATGCCTGAGATGATGGTTTATGGGTCATATTCCCGCGCCTTCCGCAGTGGTGGCTTCAACCAGTACAGCCCGCTTGTCTCCCGCACCTATGGCGCAGAAACAACAGATAGCTATGCCCTTGGCGTGAAGTCCGAAACCTTCAATGGTCGTCTCATCGCGAACGCGGCGCTGTTCCTGAACCAACAGGAAGGTGCCCAACTCACCACCTTCAACTCGTCCAGCTTCACACTGGAAAACATTGCCATTGATGAGGTTCGGTCAGACGGGTTTGAACTCGACCTCCGCGCCATCCCGCTCGACCGGCTGAACCTCCGCCTCACTTATGGCAATACGAATTCAGAGATTGAGGCTTTCAGCGCCCTTCCGGGTCTGGTCGGGAAGCGCATGCCTTACGTACCGGAATATTCCGTCACAGCTTCAGCGGACTACACCCAACCAATCGCAACAGACCTCGACCTCACCGGCACACTCAGCCTCCGCCAGGTCGGGTCACGCAGCTATACGCTCGATTTCCCGGATCTGATGTCAGAAACGCATGAATTCGTGGACCTGCAGCTCGCACTCAATGCTGGCCGCTGGTCAGCCTCACTCTATGGCCGCAACATTTTCGATGAGCGCCAGCCAGAAGACCTGTTTGCAGTCTATAATGGCGCGGTCGAACTCGCTCGCCAGCCAAATGCACCGGGCGAGTATGGGGTTGAACTGTCTTACCGGTTCGGCGGTCAGTAAAACCAGGTTTTACAGATATGTGTTGTCTGACCGGCCTCTTCTGAGAGGTCGGTCCCCAGATTCCAGAGCGCGAAATCAATATCCCGCGCAGTGACGGCCATTCCCCGCGCCGCAATGGCCTGACGCAGCAACTCACTCGCATGGATCGAACAGGCACGAAGCTCCACTTCAGCCGGTTCGCCAGACGTCAGCACCTCTCCCGAAGCGATCCGTGCTTTCAGCTCTGGTGCATAGTCCAGCACACCATTCGCCTCCAGAAAGAAGGGCAGAATATTGTCGGCGAAAACGGCAATCTGATCGAGGTTTTTGATCTCGCCCTCTTCGGCCTGATCAAGTGCAATCGCGAGATCATGCACGAAAATCATCGCCCGTTTCAGGATCACCACGTCCTGCCCGTCATAGCGCACAACATCCCGGAACATGGGCATAACGGTGAGTGCCTCAACCATCTCCGGCGCGGAGGCGTTGTTCAGCTCGATAATATTGGAATACCGCCCCTGCAGCGGGCCTTCCAGAAAACCTGCCAGCTCAGCGCAGGCCTTTGAAAACCACTCCAGAAGCGGCGCAAGCTTCTCATCTGAATGATCCTGATGGAACAGATGAGCCATCGCCTCTGGCGTCAGTGCGCGGAGCTGTTCCGGCGGCGGTGGGCCAGTCGCCACCATCCAGTCCTTCAGCGCTCGCGCGACAGCAAAATACCCTGTTTCACCAGAATAAGGCGCCCAGTAATCGAAAAAGCCGGATCCGAAGTTCAGGCAGTCCAGCATCAGGAAGTAGGCAATACTCGTTTCGCCCTCACCCACCAGATGATGATCCGAATGGACGAGTTTTTCCGGCAAATGCGGTTCCAGGCGCAGCGCATAGGCGGCCAATGCGTCAGGATTGATCCGCACCGACTGCGCCGCCTCAGCTACGCGTGCGCAGCTTGGCAGAACCTGCGCCAACAGGCTCATCTCAGCTTCCGAGCCAGAAAGCACGTGCCGGGCCGAGATCACCTGCCTTGATGCCGTCGCGAACGTCCTTCATCGCCCGATTCATCGTCGCAATATTGTGCACCGTCAGGAGCGACTGCCCGAGGATCTCACCCGCCTTGAACAAGTGGTGGATATAGCTCCGCGTCGCCGTTTTACAGGCCTCACACGTGCAGCTCGGATCGAGCGGCGACATATCTTCCTTGAACTGGGCATTTTTGAGGTTCAGGCGCGGTTCAGCGCGCTTCACGCCGCACTCTTCGGCTACACCCGCCGGCACCAGCGCCGCACCGTGACGCGCCATTCGCGTTGGCGACACACAGTCAAACGTATCAATGCCTTCGGTCACACCGTGGAAAATGTCTTCCATGCCGCCAATACCCAGAAGGTGCACCGGTTTCTGACAGCGCAGGCCGTCCATGGCATAGCCGACCACGTCGTACATTTGCGACTTGGAACTCCCCAGACTGCCGCCCACCGCAAAACCGAAAAAGGCACGGTCACGCAGATACTCCGACGCCACCTGACGCAGCTCCGGATACACCCCGCCTTGCGAGATACCATAAAGCGCCTGCACGCCTGCCGAACCATGTCGCGGCGCATAATCGGCCGTCTCGGACTCATAATAGGCCAACGACCGATCCTGCCAGCGATTGGTCAGCCCAAGCGACTTCTCTGTATAGCTTCGATCAACGTGGAAGGGCGTGCACTCATCAAAGGTGAGAATGATATCTGCGCCGAGCTTGCGCTGCGTATCGATGGAGTCTTCTGGCCGCAGCATGATCTTCCGGCCATCAATATGGGATTTGAACTCCACCCCATTCTCAGTGATCTTCAGAACGGACTTCCGCTCACCGCCCAGCTGGCGCGCGCTTTTGATCTCATCAGCCACGCCACCATGCGCGAGCGAAAACACCTGAAACCCGCCACTGTCTGTCAGAAACGGACCGTTCCAGTTGGCAAACTTGTGCAAACCACCATGTTTCGCCACCACATCCGGGCCGGGCTGCAGGAGCAAGTGATAGGTGTTCGACAGAACGATTTGAGTATCCTCTGCCGCCACGGCAGACATGGGCACAGCCTTCATGGCTGCCTTCGTGGCGCAGAAAATAAAGGCCGGTGTCTCAAGGCTGCCATGCGGCGTGGTCAGAATACCTGTCCGCGCATTCCCCATCGTCGACGTCACTTCAAAGCTGAAGCCTGGCAGATTTTCATCACGCCAGATCGGCGCCGTCTCTTGCGCTTCGCTCATGCGGAAGCCTCCTCTTTCGCTGCAGTGCCCGGGGCATCAGCCAGCGGAATTTTACGGGCGAGATAAACCAGCGGAATATCCAGAACGGATATCAGCATGCGAATATAAAACGTCCCCAGAATATAGGTGAAGATCAAGGCTTCCCACGATACCGGGTTCGCCGTGAACAGCTTCCAGGCCAGTATGGAAAACACCACATTGTCAAACAGTGCCGCAATCAGGCTGGAGCCCACATTGCGTAGCCACAGCTTCTTCCCGCCTGTCGTCCCCTTCAGCCAGGAAAACAGCGTCACATCGAGATGCTCACTTGCCAGATAAGACAGCAATCCCGCCGCCAGCAGACCAACCTGCGGCAGCATGATATGTCGCAGCGCATTTTCGGTCTCGAGATAGAAGGCATTCTCGGCATCGCCCGGTACAGCGTCAATCGGCGCATAGCTCAGCGTCGTGATCATGAAGGCATTGTGCGCCACCATGGCGGCAAAGCCGATCCAGATGACCTTCCGCGCCATTTTCGGCCCGTACCGGTCATTGATAATATCAATCGCGGTATAGGTCGTTGAAAACAGAATGGTCCCCAGCGCCACCGGATGGCTCAGCATGGAAAACTGCACCACTTTCAGCACCTGAAAGTTCGCGCCCAGCAGTGCGACGATGATGAAAGTGATCAGCCCATAAATGCCAAATAACCGCATCAGCACCAGCACGCCGCCATAAGACAGCACGAGCATCAACAGCCCGATCAGTTCAGGCGGCGCAGAATTCATTGTGTCGATGAAAGCGGTCATGGACAGGACTTGGCTCGAAGTTGCAGCAATCGGGGTAAAACAGAGCGGCTCTGCGTACAGGAAGGGGGCCAAACTTGCAATCTATTCAGGCAATCGGGCCATCCTGCGGCGATCGGTCAGTTGCATCGCGCCGCCCGTTCCGCCACATACCGCACATGACCGAGAAACTGCATCGCAGCGCAGAAGAACGCATCGCCGCCCGACAGGCCGAGGCTGCCGCCATGGGCGTGGATGAAGGCTTCATCTCGGAGCTGATCGAAGAATTCTACACCCGCGTCCGCCAGGATGCTCTCATCGGTCCGATTTTCGAGAATGCCATAGGCGATCATTGGGCGCCTCACCTTGCCACCATGAAGGATTTCTGGAGCTCGATGGTGCTTGCCACCAACCGTTATGATGGCCGCCCCTTGCCCAAACACATGGCCTTGCCCGGACTAACGCCTCAGCATTTCGAAGCCTGGCTTGCTCTGTTCTATCAGACCCTGAAGGACATCGCTCCAACACAGGAAGCCGAGGACTGGTTCATCGACCGCGCCATCCGCATCGCCAAAAGCTTCCAGCTGTCACTCTTCTACCGTCCAGACATGCGCGGCGGCGTGGTGGACAACAGCTAACCTCACACAGAAACCGATCATAAGGTTGTGTTTTAGCAATTATTCCCCAGAATGATCTCGTGATCCTTTTAGCGGGAACGGCTCAATGCGAAATCTTTTCCGGTTTCTGGCATCTCTAATTCTGATATCAGGATTGATCAGCGGACAGACACTGCAAAGCCATGCGGACGAGAAAATAAGCGCTTACCAAGCTCTCGAATTTCAGATCAGTCGCTCTGCTATGGAGTATTATTCTCACAGCCTTCAAAAGACCCTCCACCAGCCCTTGGTGTTCGAACCAGACGCCCCTGAGCATATTTTTGATGGATATGACCGTTGCCTACAGGCCCTGACAACTGAGGCATTCGGTAGTGAAACGGGTTATTGCAAGGTCGTCGGCACAATGATCCCGATGCTTTGGTCCGAAGATTTTGGCGCGGAGTTCATTTCCATGTCAGCCAATGCATTGCGGGAAACCTGCACCTCAAAATCCCTCTCTGAGTTCGTCTATCCAATTTGTCGCGCGGTCACATCAGACAGCCCAATTGGGCGATTGGTGCTGTCGCTTCATGACCAGCTTGCAACAAGTGATGGCGTTGCACTTCAGAGTTGGCTCCAGTCCGAACTGAGGTCTGTTGAACTGTCCAAAGAAGTAAGCCTCGAAGACGCCATTACCCTGATGCATCTGACCGACCTCTACAATCTGATAACCGCTGCGGTCGAAGATCAGACCCCGGACCTTGAGGCATATTTTGAGACCTGTCGGCAAGCCTGCCGAACCCCTTCTCAAATCTCACCAAAGGCGGGTGAACTCGCGCTCCTGAACATCAAGCTGAAGATTACGCTCGCTCAGGAAACCCATTAACAGAAACCCCGGAAAGCAAGGCTTGTCCGGGGTTCTGAAATTCTAAAGCAGTGTGCCCTTCACCATCATCCAGATAGCCATCGCCATCATCATCAGATTCTCGGTGAGCGAGATCACACCGAGCGGCACATTCGAATTCCCGCCAACACAGGCACATTTCAGCTCGCGCTTGTCGATATAGACCGCTTTGTAAACAGACACCGCACCAATCGTACCGATGAACAGAGCAGACAGCGCCGGTAGCCAGAGCGCCAGCCCAGCCAGCATCATCACGCCCGCACTCGCCTCCACAAACGGATAGATATAGGCGTAAGGCACCCATTTTCGCGCCAGCAGGTCATAACCAAGAAACTGGCCGGAAAAGCTTTTCAAGTCCTGCAGTTTCTGGATCGCCAGAATACACATTGAAATGGCGACAAAATTCTCGACCAGCCCCATGGAAAGGATCGGTCCGGCAGTCAGATAACTCACGGCCAGCGCCATAAACGCCGCCACAGAGAATATCGCGATGACAGGCTGATAGGTTGTCTCCTTATCGCCGCGTACATCAAGGCCGAACCATCGACGCAAATCGTCATAACCGCCAACACGCTCACTACCGATAAACGTCTGCGGCGTCGTCTTCACCCCGTGCTTTTCCTTGAAAGCGTCTGTTTCTTCGCGCGTGGTCAGGTGGTGGTCCTCCACCTCATAGCCCTTGCGCTTCAACAGATCGACTGTCTTCAGGCCGAACGGGCAGACATGGTTCGGCATGACCATACGATAGACGACCGCCGTCTTCTCATCGGCATGGGTCTGGTTTTCCGGAACGCTAGTCACCGTCATAACTTGCGGGCTCCTCTGGGTTTAATTGTCCTGTAAAATCCGGCACTGGGCGCGCGTTCCCGTCCGCTTGCGTCTTTGCCGGTCCGTTCTGATTGATGTCATTTATCAACCACTGCATTTCTTTGATCTCTCTGCGCTGAGCCTCGATAATACCATCGGCCAACTCCCGAACACGAACATCCTCAATCTTCGCGCGCTCACTGGTCAGGATGGCGATGGAATGGTGAGGGATCATGCCTGACATATAGGCGCGATCACCAACCAGAACCTGCGATCGGACCAGATAAACACCCAATCCGAAAACCATCACCGCGCCCGCCAGAAAGAGCATATTCAGCAACTTGTTCTTATACATTCCAAGCATGAACAAGAGCATCACCACCGTCATGCTCCCACCCATCAGAAGGGTCATATAGGCACGCGTCTCACTCCACTCGACATGCTCCAGAGCATAGGTGTTGAGATACATCACCCCATACATGATGATCATCGACGTCGCGATCATCGCGAAGAATTTCAGGTAATTGCCGGAATGAGATTGCATGAAGCCTCGGAAGAGTGTGTTAGCGCTCCAGAATCAATGAGTGGACGCCGCGCATGTTCCGAAAAATCATGCGCGGCCATCGCGTTAATGCCAGGCGCTGAACCCGAGCACGAAGACTGTCGCATCCGGATCATCGCCCGCCGCTCTAACCCAGCTCCGCGTTTCACCGAGCGAACCTTGCCATTCCACCCCCACATATGGGGTGAACTCGCGCACCACGTCATAGCCCAACCGCACCCCGAGTGCCGCATCGGTAAAGCCACCAGCCACGCCCAGCTCACTAGAATCCTGCGCGGACAAACCAATTTCGAAACGCGGCTCCAGATGCAGACGATTGGTCAACATCAGCTCGTATTCGACTTCGGCACTTGCCGTCACATCGCCGTCCTCGCTGAGGAAAGCTGCGGTATCGACTTCAAACCGATAGGGCGTCATGCCTTGCAGCCCAATCACGCCATACGCTTTGCCATCCGGCTCGAAATCATAGCGAACGCCCGCCTGCAGATCGAAAAATGGCGAGATGGCACGCGACCAGAGCGCCTGAACCTCCAGCTCTTCGAATTCGCCATGGTCGAACTCATACTCGCCTTCGGTCTTGAACCAGAGCTTGTTGATATCGCCACCATACCAGACATCTCCATCAACCACGCCGACTTCCTCGCCATCTGCGAAAGCGATTTCCGCCCGGTCGACAGACACCGACCAGAACGTCATCTCGCCATGATGGTGCAAAACTTTGCCCTGCGTTTCGGCCATAGCCTCACTGCCCCAATAGGCGTCCGCCTGTGACCAGGGCCGTGTGTCCGGCATGTCGTGATGGCTGTGATCTGACTGCGCCTGCATCACAGGGGCAATCAGGCATGAAAGCGCAGCAAACCCTGCAAGTGTCGAAACCGGTCTCATTTCACACCTCCTTTCATGCCACTGCCCATGGGCATTTTCATGTCGGGGTCGTGCTGATGTTCCGGTGGATGATGGCCGGGTGAATGCTCTCCATGATCCATCGGCGCGGGATCCGCCTCCATCATGTCATGGCCTTCGTGCATGTCGTGGCCCTCATGCATATCGTGGGACATATCCATGTCATGATCGCCATGCATGTCATGTTTGTCGTGCATCTCATGCATGTCGTGATCGTCCGGATGATGCTCCATATCCTTCATCCGGCGCGCGCGGCCTTCCGGGTCCGGCATCACCGAGACGACCTGCATCATGCCGCCCATCATGTGATAGAGAAGGTGGCAGTGGAACGCCCAGTCACCGACATGTTCAGCCGTCACATCAAATGACAGCTTCTCCGCTGGCTTCACATTCACCGTATGCTTGCGCGGGCGGTGCATGCCGCCACCATTCTCCAGCTCAAAGAACATGCCGTGCAAATGGATGGGGTGGGTCATCATGGTGTTGTTCACCAGCGTCACCCGCACACGCTCACCTTCATTGAAGCGGATTGCGTCAGTCACTTCGGAGAACCGCACGCCATCGAACGACCACATATAGCGTTCCATGTTGGAGGTGAGATGGATCTCAATCTCGCGTTCAGGCGGACGCATATCCGGGTTCATCTCCAGACTGCGCAACTGAGTATAAGTCAGTGTCCGGTGCGGCACATCTTCCAGACCAAGGCCCGGCTCATCCAGTCTCGCGATGGGCATCATATTGATGTTGGAAACACCCGGCCCTTTTTCGAAGTCAGGCTTCTCAACCGGCCAGTCCGCTTTCATCGGCTCATGCATGTCGTGCGACATATCCATGTCATGGTCCATATTGTGGTCCATGCCATCCATATCGTGCATCTTGTGCATGTCGTGATCCATGGCCGTATCTGCGCCATGATCCATGCCGTCTGACATCTCCATTCCGCCGCCCATGTCGTGGCCGGAATGATCGCCATGCATCATGCCCATATCGCGCATGGTCAGGGTCGGAACGGCCCGCATTTGAGGCGCTTCGGCGCGCATACCGGCACGCGGCCCCAATGTCGCAACCACCTGACCAGACCGGTCAATGCTTTCAGCGGTGAAGGCATAGGCCCTGTCGTCTTTCGGTTCGATGATCACATCATAGGTTTCCGCGACGCCCATCTGGAACTCATCCGTTTCCACTGGCTGCACATGCAGACCATCCGCCTGAACCACTGTCATGGGCAAGCCGGGAATCCGCACGTTGAAAATCGTCATGGCGGAGGCGTTGATGATCCGAAGCCGGACCCGCTCGCCAGGCGCGAACACACCATTCCAGTTATCCGCCGTGGTGTGACCATTGATCAGGAAATGATAGGTCGCGCCGGTCACGTCTGAAATGTCACGCGGCGACATACGCATATCGCCCCACATCGCCCGATCAGACAGCGTCTCGGACAGCCCGTTCTCACCGGCATCCTCAAGGAAGTCCGGCAGGGTCCGCTCCTGAAAATTATAGGTGTGGCTCACTTTTTTCAGCTTGGAGAAAATCCGCTCCGGGTTCTCAAAGCTCCAGTCAGACAAGACCATCACATATTCGCGGTCATACTGAACCGGGTCGTGATGATGCGGGTCGATAATGATCGGTCCGTAATGGCCGAGCTGCTCCTGAAGCCCGGAATGGCTGTGATACCAATAAGTCCCGTTCTGCGGCACAGAGAATTTATACTCGAAGGTCTCACCGGCTGGGATACCGGGAAAACTCACTCCGGGAACACCATCCATATGGAAGGGCACCAACAGGCCATGCCAGTGAATGCTCGTATCCACATCCAGCATATTATGAACCCGCATAATGACGTCATCACCCTCACGGAACCGCAAGAGCGGCGCGGGTACAGTGCCATTCACACCGATGGCCATACCCGCACGGCCATCAATCCGCACGGGGAACTGGCTCACATGCAGGTCAAATTCGCTGCCCGATAATTGCGTGAGGCCGAGATTGCCAGAAGACGCACTTTGCGCCCAGGCAGGAAGTAAGTTTGTGGCGCTCGCTGCAGTCAGCGATGCGGCACCTGATTGAAGAAATAGTCGACGACTGATCATGTCTGAAAACCTGACACCAGAAAAAACACGCAGCCAGAACACTGGCTGATAGGCTCATCCAGGGTCGGGTATCAGTTCAGAAAAACAGTCTTTCGGTCAGCAGGAATATCAGGGGGTGGCAGTTCCGCAGTGCGGCTGAAAACAGTCGAACGAACCGGCGTAGGCACCTGAATTGTCAGTGCCGAATAGACGACCGGCTCAATCTGCGGCGCAGGAAGTTCAGCCGGAACAGAAACACTTGCCGCCAGAGATGTCTTCAACGAAGCCGCATGATCGCATGGCTCGAAATCAGTCATCTCATGCGGCATTTCCATTGCAGGTGCCGCCATCATGTCGGCCATATCAGCGTCATCGCAGTGATGATGCTCGGCCGTCATCTCCATGGTCGAAATCGTGGCCACGTCGCTCGCATGTGCGCAGGCGCAGGCCGTCTGGAAGACGACCAGGACCATGGCGCAAATCATGGCAAGAAAACGTGTCCCGAAACTCAAATCTATCGACCCTTCACATAATCCGCTGGTGGCGGCGTCGGAGTTGCTTCATCAAAGCCAATCTGGCGTTGATCAACCTTTTGGGCGGCATCTGCAGCTGGCGATGGCGCTTTGCCATCATACCCCACAGCCCGGTTTCTGACCACATCCAGTTCAGCTCTATAGCTTTCATGGCGTGGATGGATCAGCGCTGCGGAATCACCAAACGTATAGACGAGCCGTGCCCAGTCATCCTTGGTATATGTAAAGGCTGATCCATCAGTATCAATATCACTCCATTCCGGTTCGCGTGGAGCATTGGCGGCTTTATCCGACCAACTGCGTTCGGCGCTGTCGTCATGGCGCGCACGAGAGATCATCTCCATCAGGCGACAGACCCGGCTGGTCGGCTGGCCACCCTGCAGAAGCGGAGACAATGCCTTTTCGGCGCCATCCCAGTCACCTTCAGTGATCGCCATATCCGCCTTCAGCAGCGCAGACTCGCGGTGCGTCTTGTTTGCGGCAATCAGCGCAGCCATCGCCTTCTTGCTGCTCGCCTTACCCTCAACGCTGTCCATGCGTTCGGCGACCAATGCCAGAGCCGGGTGAGGTCGGGCTTTCCAGGCAGTCTCAAGCGAGGTGATCGCCGGTTTAATGGCGTCACGCGACAATTGCAGACGCGACAAGTGGTAAGCCGCTGGCGGGAAGCCCGCTTCTGTTTTCAGGGCGTCAGACAATAATTGCTCTGCGCCTTCCGGATCAGTCGACATCACATCGGTTGCCTCAGCTGCAAACAACACCGCCCGGCGTCGCCGCGCCACATCTGCAGCGATATGGCGTTTCTGCTCTCCGACAGCCAGTACGTCACGGGCATCTTTCCAGCTGCCACGCGCTGTATAGATTTCGAAAAGGGATTTGAACGGCCAGTCGCCTGTCTCACCCTTCATCTCCAGCGCTTCACGCGCACGGTCAATCGCCATGGTGTAATCACCACGCTTCACCGCAGCGCCCGTCAGACCTTTAAGTCCAGCCAGATGCGCACCGGGCTTGCGCGCCAGTTCCGCATAGGCACGCTCAGCCCGCGTCCAGTCGGCTTCCTGTTCAGCCGTCAGTGCATCAAGCAATAACGCAAGGCGCTCGTCCTCAGCATCAGATAAGGCCTTGGAAATGAGACGTTTCGCGCCTTTGATATCGCCGCCTTCAATCGCCAGAAGACCATTCGCCAGGGCTTCATTGCCCTTACGGGTCCGCGACCGCTGACGCATGGATTTGATGCGTGTCGGTATACGGAACACTCCCGTCACCATGCTCCAGATCACCGCGATGGCAGCGCCCAATACGGCCAGCACAATCGCTGCACCCGTGAGCGTGAATTCGATATCAGGCTGATTGTCACGTTCCAGAACAACGCGCCACGGAATATCATTTGCCCACATGGCCAGTACGACCAGTGCACCGACAATTGTCAGGGTCAGGAGCAGCCAGAAAAGCCGGATCATTCGTCTATATCTCCATCCAGCACGTCATTTCCCAGTCTTTCCATAAGACGATCAAGTGATTGGCGCTGTTCTGCATCGGCAACCCACCCGGCCAGTACTTCGCCTTGCTGACCATTAATTTTTCGTACTTCACGAAGCGCTGACGTCAGATCATCGCGTTCCAGAAATTCGACCGCTTCGTCAATTCGACTGGACGCGGTCTGACCGTCAGCCGAGCTTTCCTCGCGCATCGTCACGACACCAGAGAGCAATTCGCCAACCCAGGCCCATTGGCCCGTTGGTTGATCGGGAATGCCCGCATTCGCAACCTCGTCACGAAGGTCAACCAGCTGACGCTGAAGCATTTCCAGTGTTGGTGCCCCATCATCTGCCATTCGGCGAAGCGCTGAAATACCGGCATTGGCCGGCATCTGGATCGCCAGAGCCTCAAGCTCAGTGGCAAAACCCGCACCTTCGTCTGTTGCTGCCTCGAGTGCAGACAGAGCCAGCACGCGGTCCGCACGCTTCACAAGATTTTCCTCAGACTCTGTCAGCTCGGCTTCTTCAAGATTGGAAAGCTTCTGGTTCACAGATCGGCGCAATGCAGCCAGATCTGATTTTACATCTTCGAGAGATTGAGTACCGCCTGCCTGCGCAGTCTCCACCACACCCGTGCGGGCTGTCACATCCTGCAGGCTGGCTTCAAGCGTGCTGATCTCTTCTTCCAATGTTGTCAGGCTTTCACTGCGAGCTTCAAGCGTTTCCGCGAGTTCGCGGTCAGCCGTCTCAAGCTGTGTCGCCCGCTGCTGAAGTGACGCCACTGTACGCGTCAGATTTTCCGGCACCGCAACGCCGCCCGTTTCGACCGATTCAATGGCGTTCAACCGCTCCATCAGCGCGGCGAGAGAAACCGTCGGCATAGGCAGCGCATTCGGGCGCTCTTCCGCGGTTTGCTCTCCAGCTTCACCTTCAGGCGACTCAGCGTCCCCATCTTCGCCGAGCAAGGCAATATAGCGTGTGCGCAGTCGGTTAAAATCGGCGCGAATCTCACGCAATTCTTCGCCAGCCGCGTCTTCAGATGACTGCACCTGTTCCAGCGCCGTGTTGAGTTGCGCCTCGGTATCGCGAAGATCGTTTCTGATCTGAGTGATCTGCGATTCCAGCGTGCGGTCATATTCTTCAAGCTTTGAAATATCGACAGCCACTTCGGCGGCCTGCGCATACCGCCCTTCCGTACCGCTAGCCACAACGCCAATAGCGCCGCCGCCCAGCGCAGCCAGAACACCTGCAGAAATCAGGCCCATCCATCCCGGACCAGAGCTTTTTTGCTTTGCCTTTACATCGGAGGGCTCAGCAGGCTGGAATTCAACGTCGATGGGTTCGGAGTCTGTCGGCTCGCTGGAATTAGACATAACGAAATAGGACCTTCGGGGGCTGAATTACTCTGACAATACACCGTCTTTTGTGGCAAGATGAAGGGCTTCCATCAGCTTGTTTTCATTTGGATGCTCTGCAAGCCAGACTGACTGCCATTCATGGTGTAACAGCGGCCGGGCAGCATGATCTGAAATCGCAACCAGCCGCACAACAGACGTATCAATATCGGCTTGGCCAATCCAGTCATTCACCGATTTTGCAGCCTTCGCTGAATGCACCAGAATGATAAATCCGGTCTCTGCGAGACACGCCCAGACGTGACAGACCTCATCCCATGGCACGGCGTCAGCACCATAAAGCGGCACGAATCGCGCGGTATATCCACTCGCGTTGAGTTTAGCACAAATCTCTCCCGCCGCGGCGGAATTTGCATAATGCACGAACTTATCCGCTGACGGATCAAATTGCTCTGTGATCGCCTCTACGAGCACGTCTGCATTGCCGTCAGTATTGATAACATTGTCAAACCCGGCGTCGAGTGCCGCTGCAGTTGTGGAGGGTCCAACGCAAACAGCGATCTTGCCGGCGGTCCAGCCTGCGCCGACAAAACATCGAACGCCATTGGCACTCGTGAAGATGACTATTTCATCTGATTGCGCTGCCCAACCGGCTTCGGGTTCGAAGGTTTCGATCCGGATCGCAGGGGTTTTGATCCCCTCATCGCCTGCCGCCGCAAGACGAGCCGCAGTTTCTGAAGCACCTGGTTCTGTCCGGGTGACGACAATCTGCGCCAAATCAGCCCTCACTCAGATGGGGAAGCTGGCCACCCGTCTGTTCGAGAATATCATCGCCCGCTGCCTTACCGAGCTCGCGGAAGTCATTGAGGAACAACTCCAGCCCCTCAAGTGTTTTTTCGGCGCCAAACATCGGCGTACCAGATGGATGCGCCGTCCGAACCATAAGCCGATAGCACCCCGTCCCTTCGTGGAACAAATGCGCAGCAATCGGGGTGCGGCACGATCCATCCAGAACAGCCAGCGCAGCCCGTTCGGCGATGGCCGCTCGCTCGGTTTCGACATGGTTCAGTGATTTGATCAGGCTCACCGCCTCATCGGACAATTTGTCAGGATAAGCCGCTATGCCGAGAATACCCTGACCGACAGCTGGCAAAAACTCTTTCGGGTCCAGACCAGCGCCTATATCCTTGTCCATGCCCAGTCGGTTCAATCCGGCGCATGCCAGGAAGGTCGCGTCTGCGACACCTTCAGACAGCTTTTTCAGCCGCGTCTGCACATTACCGCGAAACTCAACAATCTTCAGATCAGGGCGTATCGCCAGCAAAAAGGCGCGACGGCGCAGGCTCGAAGTGCCCACAACGGCACCGTCAGGCAATTCTGAAAAGGATTTGTATTTCAGGCTGACGAAAGCATCGCGCGGGTCTTCGCGCTGCGGATAGGCCAGAATGCGCTGTCCCGTCGGCAGCTCGACCGGCACATCTTTCAGGGAATGCACAAGCAGGTCCACCTCACCCGCCTCAATCGCAAGGTCGAGTTCCTTGGTGAACAGGCCCTTGCCACCCGCCTCAATCAGACTGCGATCCTGCAACTGATCACCACTCGTTGTCATGCCCACAATCTTGCAGGTGACATCGCCATGGCTCGCTGCCTCAATCTCCGCCGCGACCCAGTTCGCCTGTGCGAGGGCAAGAGGTGAATTGCGGGTGCCGATGCGGAGCGTCGTCATATGTGTCAGTCTTTCTCGTTCTTCTGTCATATGGGCGTTGCGAAACAGATCAGAAGGGCTACAACTCCGTCCACCATGGAGCAAGCCCCCACCAGACCCCTGACCGTCCTCGGCATTGAGACCAGCTGCGATGAAACCGCGGCTGCGGTTTTGCGCCTTGAGGCATCCGGCCCGGAAATCCTCGGTGAGGTAATTGCCAGCCAGTTCGACGACCATGCTGCCTATGGTGGAGTTGTCCCGGAAATCGCGGCGCGTGCGCATGCCGATGCCTGTGATGGCGTCGTTCGCGAAACTCTGAAACAGGCGGGCGTCTCCCTCTCCGAAATCGACGGCTTCGCCGCGACGAGCGGACCGGGCCTCATTGGCGGCGTGATGGTTGGCATGATGACCGCCAAGGCGCTGGCGACCGCAACAGGTAAACCCTTCATTGGTGTCAATCACCTCGAAGGTCACGCCCTCTCACCGCGACTTTCGGAAACCGTCAGCTTCCCCTACCTCCTCCTTCTCGTTTCGGGCGGGCATTGCCAGTTCATTCAGGTCCGCGGCCTTGGCGATTACAAACGACTTGGCTCAACCATTGACGATGCCGTCGGAGAGGCCTTCGACAAAACCGCGAAAGTCCTGGGCCTTGGCTTCCCCGGGGGACCCGCAGTCGAACGTTGCGCCAGAACGGGCGACCCGAAAGCCATCCCGCTGCCCCGTCCGCTTCTCGACCGGCCAGGCCTCGACATGTCTTTCGCAGGCCTCAAAACCGCCGTTCTGCGCGAAGCCCAGTCACGCGAACTGAACACACAATCGCTGGCAGACATCTGCGCCAGCTTCCAGCAGGCTGTTTGTGATGTTCTGGTCGAAAAATCGCGCCGCGCCATGGCGATCCTGCGCGCGGATATTCCGTCAGGTCAGTCTCCGGCTTTTGTGATTGCCGGTGGCGTTGGTGCGAACACTGCTTTGCGTAGCTCTCTCACCGCGCTTTGCGAGGATGAAGGCTTCAGCTTCCATGCCCCGCCGCTCAAATGGTGCACCGACAATGGCGCCATGATTGCCTATGCCGGCGCTTTGAGGCTGTCTCAGGGAGACGTCTCAGATCTGGCTCTGTCAGCGCGCCCGCGTTGGCCTCTGGATGAAGAAGCCGCTGCAACGGCGCCCGTCTTTGGCGGCGGCAAACGCGGCGCAAAGGCCTGACCAGACCACCCGCCACATAATTGGCACAGTCTTCGCATACCTCATCATCGAGTGTGGACGTTCGTGTCACTCTCGCACATTTGGCAATTCCTTTCAGGCTTCGGACGCTTCCCGTCCGGAGCCTTTTTCTTGTCGAAATCGACCAGGCAATCAGTCCGTCGTCAAAAATCTTTCCCGAAACTATCTGACTGTTAACTCTTATCCCCTAGGCTTCTATTTGGTTAATGATTTCGGAGCCTGTCATGAAAGGCAAAAAGCTTTCGGTGTTGATTGTGGAAGACAACGTCCACATGCTCCGGATTCTTGCCGGTATGATCCGCGGATTTGGTTTCGAAGAAGTCTTCATGAGCCAGGATCCGGCCGATGCGCTGGAGATCATCAAGACCAACGTCATTGACGTCATGTTCATCGATTATCACATGCCGGTTCTGGATGGGATCGAATTCACCCAGCTTGTCCGCAACTCTGCGGATTCGCCGAACCCGTACGTACCCATCATCATGGTCACAGCCTATGCCGAACCGTCCAAGGTGAAAGCTGCACGCGATGCTGGTGTCACCGAGTTCTGCTGTAAGCCGATCAATGCCACGACGCTCTACAGCCGCATTGTTTCCGTCGTGAACCGCCCACGCGACTTCATCCGCACGCCTGACTATTTCGGCCCGGACCGCCGTCGTCGCGATGACCCGGCCTATCGCGGACCAGAACGCCGCAAAGATCGCATGGAAGAAGAAGAAGCCACCCCAGGTGCAGTATCCTTCTAGGCCGTCCGCGTCATGGCCCGCCGCATACGGCGTTCATTGCCATACGCATCCACTGAGAAAATCACCAGCGCCACCCAGATCAGCGCAAACGTCACCATGCGCTGCGGTGTCAGTTGTTCACCAAATGCCAGCGCACACAGAAACTGCAAGCTGGGCGCGATATATTGCATAATGCCGATGGTGGAGAACCTGAGCCGCTTTGCCCCGATGGCAAACAGAATGAGCGGGATGGCAGTGAGTGGTCCAGCCAGAACGAGCAACACGTTTTGAACCATATCATGGCCCCAGGTGCTACGCCCCTCGCCCATTGCCACACCAAACCAGAGCAGCACAATCGGCAGCAGAACCAGCACTTCGACAGTGAACCCAATCCTGCTGTCAGTCTGAACACGCCTGCGGATCACCCCATAAAAGCAGAACGAAAAACACAGGACCAGCGACACCCATGGCAAATGCCCCAGGGCGAAGGTTTCCGCACCGACGGCCAACACGGCGATCGACACAGCAACCCACTGCACCCTTCGCAATTTCTCAGACAAGAAAATTGCCGCCACCGCGATATTGGCCAGCGGGTTCATGAAATAGCCCAGACTGGTTTCCATGATCCGGTCCTGGCCAATCGCCCAGATATAGGTCAGCCAGTTCAGAGCGATCAGAAAGGCAGAGGCGACCAGCCACAGGATATCGCGGCTCTTGAACAACCGCATGAACTCAGACCAGCGGCCCGCGATCAGGATCAGCCCGATACCCGTCGGCATCGACCACAAAATCCGATGCGCCAGAATATCCTCGGGCGCGACCCCAGGAAACATTTTGAAGAAGACAGGGAGAAAACCCCAAATGAGATAAGCGCCGAGCCCGGCGGCAAATCCCAAACGAATATCCGGTGTCAAAGCAGGGTCCTTTCCCTCAGTTCGCCATATATGGGACAGCCGGATCTCTACGCTACCCGAAACTTGCTCAATCAACTCTTCAGAAAAACAATTGCAACTGCCAGATGCGCGCCCTGAAAAAAGACCGAATTTGATCTATTTTCTTCAGGTCTGTTTCGCGACTGTAGATTATTTTCTGTAAGATGAAGCCACAGGAAACGCAGCCTCAGAAAGTCGACAACCAGACGGGTGCCGTCCGGGTCGTCTCTTTGCGCCTCAGCAACTCCGAAGCCGAACGGGCACGCAATTCTGCGAATTTCGTTCGTAGCGTCGATAGCTTCCTGGAGTCAGAAGTCTCCGCGCCTTTCCACTATCAGAAAGTCACGCCGACTGCTTTCGCCTTCAATGGCAAATGCACGCCGTGTGAGCTCGATAGCTTCGTCGGACTCCTCCAGGACCGAATGCTTGAATTTCTGTTCGGCACTGATCGCGACCAGGATGGACAGGTCCTGTTCTTCGCAGGCTCCGACATTGACGTCGCGAGATTTGTCAGCGCGTCTGACGAAGACGCCGTCAGAATGGCCGATGCCTTCCATAAGGCACTCCATAACCGCATTCAGAATTCAGGGGTAAAAACACCCCCACCAACACCGGTCGAAGGCCTGCGCAATCTCCTGTATCGAGGCATTTTACTCTGCCCGCGTAAAGTGATGCTGGCTTATGCAATCACGCCTGAATCCCACGAGTCGCAAATCGCAGGAGATGGCCACAAGTCAGACATCGATCTGGGTCGATACCTCGACTTTCGTGGCCGGGAAGCGATCGACTTTTCAATCCGAATTCTGGCCAAGATCAGCGAACAGCTTCAGACAGCGTCGGAGGCGTACAAGAAATCTGTTCTGGTCCTTCCTCTGGCTTACAATTCCCTGATGAGCCGGCAGGACAGGGAAAAATTCTACGCCGCGCTGAAAGAACACCCTGACTGGGTTCGCAACAACATGATCCTGTCAGTATTCAATTGTCCGGCCCAGCCGGGCTCGACCATTCTCCAGCGATTTGCTGCCGGGTTTTCGCCCCTGTTTCGGACAATCGACTGGCAAATCTCCGATCCCGATTTCGATCTGAGCGTCCTTGCTGGCTGTCAGTTTCACAGCGTCACCTTGGATACCTATACCATCCCGGACAAGTATCGTGACAAGACGATCAGTAAATTCCTGAACCGTATTCCGGAGATGAAACACGAAAACATCCGTCCGGCCATTTCAGGTGTCCGCGACAGACTGGAACTCGCCGATTGCATCACAGCCGGAATGATCTACGCCTCTGGCGACGCGATCACGGCCACGCTGCCCGGTTATGCACCGGCACAGCTGGTCGACATGAATGATCTGCCCATAATGGAGCCAACCATTCTTGATCTCGGGTCAAAAGCGGCCTGAACCGGTCCTTAGTCAGCCGGGTTCAGCTTATCCTGCGTCCGCAACTCGAAATCGCTCGCATCATGGCGTTCGTGTAACTGACTTGATGGCTCACCAAAGGTTCGGTTCACCATGCGTCCGCGCTTCACGGCTGGGCGTGCTCCAATCTGATCAGCCCATCTGATCACATTGGTGTATTCATGGACGGACAGGAACTCCGCGGCATTATAGAGAACACCCTTCGCCATTGCGCCATACCATGGCCAGATTGCCATATCCGCAATCGAATAGTCTGAACCGGCCATGTATTCATGCTCAGCCAGGTGACGATCCAGTACGTCCATCTGGCGCTTCACCTCCATGGAAAACCGATTGATCGGATATTCCATCTTGAAGGGCGCATATGCGTAGAAGTGCCCAAACCCACCGCCAAGATATGGCGCTGAGCCCATCTGCCAGAACAACCAGTTCATGGCCTCTGTATGACCCTCATGGTCTGTTGGCAGGAACTGACGGAAGCGATTGGCCAGATAAAGGAGGATTGAGCCAGACTCGAACACACGCGTGTCCGTAGTCGTGTCCAGAAGCACCGGAATTTTTGAGTTCGGGTTCAACTCGACATATCCGGAAGAGAACTGGTTCCCCTCACCAATATTGATCAGCCAGGCATCATATTCCGCCTCCGAGATACCAAGTTCCAGCAGTTCCTCAAAAAGGATGGTGACTTTCACGCCATTAGGCGTTCCAAGCGAATAGAGCTGAAATGGATGCTTCCCTCTGGGCAGCACCTTGTCATGCGTCGGCCCGGCGATAGGTCGGTTGATGCTCGCAAATCGCCCGCCGCTTTCGCTGTCCCAGGTCCAGACTTTCGGCGGCGTGTATTCCTGATCACTCATCACATGTCCTTCCGGTTCACTTCCGGTGAAACTGGGGAGGAGGACCCGATCAGGCAAGTTCCAACGTCTAAATCCAACTCAAAGGAATACTAAATTCAGCTACCCGAACATAAGAAAACCCCCATCCCTGTTGAGGAATGGGGGCTTTAGGATGTTTTGGCGAACCAGGTTCAGTTAAAACCGTGCGTATGTCAGGCCTTGCGAATCCGGTGCAGGCTGAGCTCTTCGACGCCGAAGCCAGGATCCTGAGCCAGCTTGTGCAGCGCAATGCCGTTCAGCCAGCCAAATCCAACAATGAAGAAGGCTTCAAGCAGAAGAATATGAAACAACGAAACGCTTCCCATAATCAGGCCTGCAATCAGCAGCGCATAGACAGGAAGTGAAATCCAGAACATGTGGTGGCCGATAATGCCGCCCTGTTCTGTAACAAGTCGTGTTTCGCCATTCGATGACTCGAGGCGAGTTTCGTAAAAAAGTGTTTTTCCGACGCGGGCCAGATCAGAATCTGGCGTCATGTCTGAATTGGATGCCCACTGGCTTTTGAACCGGCCAAAATGGATCGCATCCCATATCTGTTTAATCATTGGCGCGAACCTTTTCAATTTTATATCCTTATCCGGACTTTTAATAACGCCCGACAAAGAAGTTAGTTCACTTATATCATACACTTTCGTCATCAATCAAGTTCATTTTTAGTTGTTTATTTTCAAGGTTTTATAAAATTACATCAAAAAGATTTTTAATCCGTATCCTGATCTTTATGTAAAATTGCAGTTTTGTATATCTTTTGTGACAATTAAAAATTCAAACACATCAGCACCTTGTGACGTCTAATTGCCCGGAAGGGTGATTTTGCGGTCACGCCTGAGAATTTTTGCTGGCGAATGGACGTTTTTGCTCAGGTTACCCGCAAGTGCGTACTTGAGACTTCCTTGCATCAACACAGCTCTTAGACGGGCCGCAAAATGCAGCATCACAACACTTTATGACCAATCGAGGACTAAACATGAAAACCCAACTTCTGCGTCACGCTCTTATCCCAGCCACACTCGCCCTCAGTGCGCCAATCGCCATGGCCGCACCGGAAACCTATACGCTGGACCCGACCCACACCGCCGTTGAGTTCAAGATTGACCACTTCGGCTTCTCTGCGCCGTCGGGCAAATGGATGTCGATTGATGGCACGCTGATCCTTGACGAAGAAGCCCCTGAAGAAAGCTCCGTCACCCTGACGATCGACATTGCTGACGTCATCACAGGCGTTCCGGATCTGGACGCGCACCTCAAGACAGAAGACTTCTTCTTCGTCGATGAATACCCTGAAGCCACCTTCACCAGCACAGACGTTCTGCTCACAGGTTACGCCACAGCGAAAGTCACGGGCGACCTTACTCTCCGCGGCGTCACCAAGCCTGTTACTCTCGATGTAAAGCTGAACAAGATCGGCGAAAACATGATGGGACTGAAAACAGCCGGCTTTACGGCAACCACCACGCTCACGCGTTCAGACTTCAATATGGGCACCTATGCACCCGGTCTGGCTGATGACGTGACACTCGTCATTGAAAGCGAAGCAAACCTCGCAAGCGAGTAAAAAAATAAGCCCGCCCTCGCATGGGGCGGGCTTTTTCTTATCAGCCTTCAATATCGTCTGGCAGAGGCGGGATCTGCGTTTTCTCCGGCTTCAGAACGCCGCGATTGATCAGCTCCTCAGCGATCTGAACCGCATTGAGCGCCGCACCTTTTCGCAGATTGTCCGACACACACCAGAAGGCAATGCCGTGATCTACGGTCTTGTCTTCCCGGATGCGTGAAATGAAGGTCGCCCATTCACCCACACACTCGATCGGCGTCACATAATTCTCTTCGTCGGCATCACGCTTGTCGATCACCATAATGCCCGGGCTCTCACGCAGAAGGGCACGGCAGTCTTCCTCGCTCAGCGCGCCAGCAAGTTCCAGATGAACAGCTTCGGCGTGACCAACAAAAGTCGGCACGCGCACGCAGGTCGCCACGAGTTCGATATCCGGATCGAGAATCTTTTTGGTCTCGACCTCCATTTTCCACTCTTCCTTGGTGCGACCATCATCCATGAACTCGTCGATGTGTGGGATCACGTTAAAGGCGATCTGTTTGGTGAACTCATGAGGCTCTGCCTCCTGGTTCACATAAATACCCTTGGTCTGGTTCCACAGCTCGTCCATGGCCGCGCGACCAGCGCCAGATGTCGACTGATAAGTCGACACCACAACGCGCTCGATCCCAACCTTGTCGTGGATCGGCTTCAGCGCGACAACCAACTGCGCCGTCGAACAATTGGGATTGGCGATGATGTTCTTTTCTTCATAACCCATCACGGCATCGGCATTCACTTCCGGCACCACCAGCGGCACCAGCGGATCCATGCGGAAGGCTGAGGAGTTGTCGATGACGATACAGTCTTTCAGGGCGATCTTCGGCGCCCATTCGCGCGCGGTATCGCCGCCCGCAGACATGAGACACAGGTCAACTGTCGAAAAGTCGAACTGCTCGATGTCGTGGCACTTCAGTTCCTTGTCACCATAGGAAACCGTCCGGCCGAGTGATTTTCGAGACGCCAGAGCAAACACTTCATCTGCAGGAAACAGGCGCTCCTCAAGAATATTGAGAATTTCCTGTCCCACATTTCCGGTCGCTCCGACCACTGCTACGCGCAATGCCATGGCTGGGGTATCCTTTTCTTGTACGAAAGAAGGCGTGGGATAGCTGAAAAAGCGCAGTTTTCAAAATAGTCTTTACCCCGCGCCCGATATTCTTTTAGTTGGGGCGACTGGGAGAATCGCATGGAAGCCCTCGAGAGCCTGATCGAACGCTATGTCGACTGCTATAATCGGATCGATGTTGACGGCATGTTGGAATGCGTCACAGACGATGTTCGGTTTGAGAATATTTCCAATGCCGGGCAGTCAATGCAGTTACAGGGCAAGGACGCTCTGAGCCAGGTAGCATCCGCCAGCGCGCAGGCCTTCACCTACCGCCGCCAACGTCTGATCAGCCTTCTGTGCTCGGGCGACAAAGCCGCTGCAGAGGTTCGCTTTCAGGGTACGGCCGCACTTGATCTGCCGAATGGCATCATGCAGGGCCAGTCTGTCGACATTAAAGGCGCAAGCTTCTTTGAGGCACGCGACGGCCTTCTCTGCAAGATCGTCGACTATAGCTGATCCGATCTCGCCGGATAACCGCCAGATAATCACTTGACCTGAACCGCCAGGTTTGGCCTATGCGCACCTGATCCACGAAGAACATCTCTGTCAGCAGCAGTCTTATTCTGCTGCTAATATTCAGTAATCATGTGATTTTTTCTTCCTTGCACGGAAGAATGCCCACACACTTCCCTCAGCAAAGGGGAAGCGTATGACACACTACTCATCTGACTTCGAACAACAGCTCAACGGGGCAGGATTGCTGACCACAGAGATCCTATACTTCCGTCCCGATCATCCCAAAATCCTCCAGAGCTTTGTCTGGCAGACCATGGATAAAGCTCCGGAATTCGCGCGCCTGTCACAGTTTCTGGACTTCTGGCGACGCGAAATCGAAGCGGTCATCCACTCCATACGCGTCGCTCATGCTGATTATGTCGGCCCGTCCGGCTGGCGAAATGTCGACGAGTTCATGCCGCTGAACTAATTGGCCGCCTCATCGAAGGTACTCAGAAGAAAATAGAGTTTCTGTGCCAGAACCTTATGCACCGCTGAGGTTTTATGAGCCGCATCATAGTTGATGATCTGCGTGCAATCAGGCGCATTGATGCAGTACTGATCAGGCGAGGAATCATAAGTCAGAAACCCGTTTCGTCCTGAATTCTCAATCAGCTCGCGAATGAAGTAATAGGCATCGAACAGGCGGACTTCAGCGTCCAGCTCGTCATTCAGCTCCCGCACCAGCCAATAAATATAGGTATTGAGCTGACGGCCAGCAGCATCATTGCGGGCTTCCTCTTCCGGTTCTTCAGTCGCGATATAAGCGTCTGACAAAACGGGCCGCGGCGTCCGGTTCGCGACAACAATGTATTTCGCCCCACGCTCAGCCAGCGTCTGCACCAGCTCTCTCAGGTTTGCGTCTGCCTGCCGGATGGCCACGTCCACAGCGTCCTGATCATTCTTGTCCACCAGCGCCAGATCATTGGACCCGGCATAAATTAGATAAAGCGCATTCGGGTTCGCCATGCTGCCGTCACCCAGAAAAGCGAGATACTCATCCATCTGCATTAGCGCGCCCGTATTGGCCGCCTCCGGCATGCCGCGCCGCGCAACGATATTTCCAACGCCGGTCGTCGCCCCGCCCCAACCGAAATTAAGCTGCGGAACCACCAGGCGTTCTGACAGATACTCCGGGAGAATATCGCCATCTGACGATCGGCCCGCCAGGGTGTTGGCAGGCGGGATCACGCCATCATCAGGCGTTGCACCTTCCGCACTCAACCGGCCGATATCGACATTGCTGTCACCAATCACCACAAGCTGATCAAACTCGACGGCCATTGCGGGCAAAACCATCAAGAGGCTCGCAATTGCGCTACCAAACAGGTTTTTCATCAGACTCATTTCGCGCTCCTCCCTGATCCGCGTTCAAAGCTTTGCATGTCTCTCCCCGTTTTGAAAATCACGAAGACCTGTTTCGATCACGCGGCGCATGCACCAGGGCCACCAGAACGAAACTGATGATCATCAACAAATACCACGCGCCCAGCTTGTTGATCGACACCATCCGCCAGCCGCCCTCCTGCCCCGGATAAGTCCAGGCGCGCGCAAAGGTTCCGGCATTCTCCGCAAACCAGATGAACAGAGCCACCAGAACAAGCCCCACGATCAGAGGCATGGGACGATGCTTTTCGTCTGGCCGGAACCAGATCACGCACGGCCCATAGATCACGACCGTCGCCGCAAACAATGCCAACCGGATATCCACCGTATAATGATGGGTGAAGAAATTCACATACACTGCCAGCGCCAGAAGCCCCTGCATCCAGAGCGGCGGAAAACGATCAAACCGGAAATCAAAGATCCGCCAGCACCGCGCGATATAACTACCCACGCAGGCATACATGAAGCCCGAGAACAGCGGCACATCGCCAATTCGAAACACGCTTGCCTAGGGGTAAATCCAGCTCCCTTGCGCCGTCTTGAACACTTCCATCAATGTGCCCACGACATGGAAGACAAAGATCACCTTTGCTTCCTCCAGCGTCTCGAGCCCGCTCACCAACAGGCACACCTGAATGGCTAGCGCGCACAGAAAGATGAAGTCATATCGCGAGAGCGCGCCATCTGTCGGATAGAACACAAATGTCGCCAGCAGCAGAAAAACCATCGCCCCGCCGAACAGACAGGCCCAGGCTTGCTTTATCCCAAAGGATAGAAATTCGAATGCACCAAGGCTCCATGGTCCCTTCACCCACTGTTCTCGCAGGTCAGTATGGGCCCGATGCAACCGGTCTCGAACCGTTCGGCTGGATGACGTCATGACTGCGTCCTTCACTCTCAACCTAGCCATTGCCCTGAATTACCGTCAGAAAAAAGGCGGCCAGATGACCGCCCTCACCCAAATAATCAGGGCTGATGGTCTTCACTCAGAACATCCCCGTGATCAGAACACCTGCGCCCAGTCCCAGAAAGAATAGCCCAAGACCAGCCACACCATGCACCCAGGAGGTTTTGGGCTGCACGCGGGCATCAGCAGCTCCCGCGCTATCCATCAGAAGCACCGTCTTTTCGACATCAAACACACTGGCCAGCGCAAGTGTCGTCTCCATCGAGGCGACGCCATCCTTCTCAACGCGCTGGATTGTTCGCACGCTGACGTCACAAATTTCAGCCAGATGCTGCTGAGTCCAGCCGCTCTTTGTGCGCAGGTCTTTCACCGTTTCAGATACCAGAAGCATGATCAGGCACCCGCGCCAGAAGCTGCGGCAATTGCCTTGCCGATATAGACGCCCAGCGGAAACAAGAGCGCGCCAATGGCAATGCCAGCCCCCAGCATGACACCAAGTGCAAGCACACCCTTAGCATCTTGCGTAACACCTTTGGTGAACAGCTTCTCACCGCCCGCATGCGCCTCACAATAGAGCGTCGTACCCCAGCGATAACCGAGCGTCACCTGAACCACTTCACCATCTGGAAGCGTCACATCATGCGTTTCAGAAAACTTCCAGCTATCGATTTCGTCGACGATCTCGTCATTCAGCCAGATGCGGGTCTTCGCAGACCAGGTGGACGCCTGCGCAATGATTTGCTGCCCCTTATACACAAAGGGAAATGTCACCCAGCCGAGCGACACTTTCATTTCAGGTTTCGAATGTGTTGTTGTGTTTGTCATGGTGGAACTCCTTTCATCCCACCAATCGAGCTATAGCAAGCTTTGACTGCTCAGAACGACACGGACGTGACTGTCACCTTTGTGTCAGGGTGACAGTCGGCTGTCATGTTCGATTTTACAGCTCCGCTAGTATGGCATCGCCCATCTGAGACGTGCTCATCGAACCACCAATATCGCTAGTCCGGGCACCTTTTTCGAGCGCCTGACCTACCGCGCGGGTGATCTCATCAGCGGCCTCAGCGCGCTCTAGGTTCCACTGGCAGGCCATGGCGAAAGACAGGATCGCGGCACATGGATTGGCCTTGCCCTGTCCTGCAATGTCCGGCGCTGAACCGTGAACTGGCTCGTAAAGACCCGGCTTGCCCGCATCTGACAGAGACGCGGATGGCAACATGCCGATAGAGCCTGTCAGCATACTCGCTTCGTCAGACAGAATGTCGCCAAACAGGTTGTCCGCGAGGATTACATCAAAACCTTTCGGCTCGCGCACCAGCTGCATGGCGCAGGCATCGGCCAGCATATGGTGCAGCGGAACGCCCATCTCTTTCAGTTCAGCATCATAGAGCGCCTGAACTTCCTGCTTCCACAGCAGGCCTGAATCCATCACGTTAGATTTCTCAACAGAGCACACACCGCCCCATTTGCGGTCGTAATTTCCACGACCCTTGGCAATATCGAAGGCGACGCGCGTAATCCGCTGAATTTCAGGTGTGGAATATTCCGCATTGTCAAAGCCGCGGCGCGTGCCATCCGGCAGGGTTTCAATACCCTTCGGCTGGCCGAAATAAACGCCACCGACCAACTCGCGCACAATCAGAATGTCGAGACCCTCCACCAGCTCGCGCTTCAGCGCAGAGGCATCCGCAAGCGCCGAAAAGCACAGCGCCGGGCGCAGGTTCGCATAGGTGTCCAGACCTTTTCTAAGGCCAAGCAGGCCGGCTTCCGGACGGTGCTGGCGCTCAACGCCATCCCATTTCGGTCCGCCAACCGCGCCCATCAGAACGGCGCTGGACGCCTTGGCACGGTCCAGCGTCTCATCTGTGAGCGGTGTGCCATGCTCGTCATAGCTCGCGCCACCGACGAGACCGTATTCGAGATTCAGATCCGGAGCGACTTTCTCCGCAATGCGGACTGTCTGCTCAATCACTTCAGGGCCGATACCATCGCCAGGCAAAAGAAGAAGTGTCTGTGTCATGAGGGGATATCCATCTGGAGAAAACAGGCTCTCTCAAGCCAAAATTTTGCGTCAGATCAAGACACATCACCCTGAAAGCGGCAAAGCATCCCAATTTTTCGCTGAAAATCTAGTTTTGAACGCTGACTCTGATCGTCCGGCCTTCAACGGGCTGACCACCTGATCGCGCGTAAATAAGGTCGATCGTCGTCTTGCCCGGCATCATCGCTTCAAAGGTCAGAGTTTCCTCACCCCCGACACCAACCATGCCTTCAGGGTGCGGATCGCTCTCATAAGTGTTGTCAGCCTGCGTAACTACGCCGCTATCCAGGCCGGAAATGACCTGCCAGAAATAGCCAGTCGACGGGTTAGAGCGCAGGACCACCTCAAACTTCCCGCCCGGGCGAAGCGTCACATCCGAGACGCCATCCGGCTTATAAAGCGTTTGCATCGCTGCCGCACCTTCAAGGCCTTTGACTTCCTTACCGGTATTCAACGCATCCACTGCACAGGCCGAAAGCCCTAGCGCAGCACACAGCGCGAGCGAGCGTCTCATGCAGATTTTTCCAGCCAGGGCATGGAGAGCTTCCGCTTGGCCTCATATTCGGAAATCCGATCTTCTGCCTGCAGCGTAAGACCGATGTCATCCAGACCCTCAATCAGATTATGACGACGCGTCCCATCCAGATCGAATGAAAGCTTTTCACCATCCGGCAGCGTGATTTCCATCTCTTCAAGGCTTACGGTGAAGAAGTGATTTCCGCCCCGTGCGTCGTCCATCATGCGGTCAATCACGCTCTGAGGCATGATGATCGGCAGAATGCCATTTTTGAAGCAGTTATTGTAGAAAATGTCTGCAAAGCTCGGCGCAATCACACACCGGATCCCCTGGTCCAACAGTGCCCACGGCGCGTGCTCGCGTGATGATCCACACCCGAAATTCGCGCCCGCAATCAGGATGCTGGCATCCTTGTACTCTTCGCGGTTCAGCACGAAGTCAGGGTCAGGCGAGCCATCACCTCGTGTCTTCAGCTCGTAGAACAAGCCTTTGGAAAGCCCCGTCCGTTCCGTCGTTTTCAGGAACTGTTTCGGGATGATCATGTCGGTGTCGACATTGGCGATACGAAGCGGCGCAGCACGGCCGGTGAGAGTCTTAAAAGCGTCCATGCGCTCCTAATACTGCGTCACCTTCACCCGGATCAACGCTTTTCGATGCGTTTATCCATTATTGTCCAGAAACAGGGTCGGCACGGACAGACAGCCCGAATGCACCCGCATAACGCGCGTACCCTTGTGACGGCCTTTCTTGACCTCTGTCACCTCCACTCCCGCTCTGGTCAGCCGCGTATGTGTCGCCTCGAGATTCGGCACTTCATACGTCACCCCCCACAGGGCATCCGGAGCTGTCGGCGGGGTCGATCCATCCAGACGCGACACGAATTCAATCGTCGTTTCGCCCAGCCGGAAAAACAGAAAGCGCGCGCCCCAGTCCGGATTAGTCCGGTCAAGCGCCAGCCTGATGCCCAGCTTCGCGCCGAACACAGCCATGGCACGGTCGGGGTTGCCGGTATTGACCACCAGATGATCGACGCGGGAGGCCGCATTATCAGGCGCCTTGATATGAATGCGCGGATCCCCCTCATTCGCCGTCATGAACAGTTTCACGTCGCCCAGTGATGGATCTTCACATCTGAACTTCGACCACCGCTTTCTCTGACCCATGAACCGGGCCTCCTGCACACTCACATCTCCGGGTTTCAACCCGCGACGCATGGCCGTGAAGTGCGCATCGCCAATATCTTCGGTCCCTACGGCCAGGGTCGACAGCACACCTTCTCTTCCATCCAGAATTTCAATAATGCGGCTACCGACCGGACCATCACCTGAAGGTGCCAGAAGCTCTACACTTGTATTTGCGAGATGAAATTGCGCCGTCGCCGTTCCGTCTGAAGGCGTGACATGCTGCCAGTCGCAGGCCCGGCCCAACAGTTTCTGATAGGTCTCAACACCTTTGGTGAGATCAGGAACAAGAATAACAAAATGGTCCAGAAAGGCGGCAGTCATGAAGCGAACTCGTTTTTGTGGCAATCACACCATGCTGAAGCCAGCCGGCGACAAACACAAGCAAGTCCTGGACCAGCCTAGCCCTTCATTGAGGCAACAAACCCGTGGCGGAGCTCATTCCCTTCATCGCAATCCGGAAACACCCAGGCCAGAAATGAGTCAGCCAGAATGTCTTTATGGCAGATATCTACCTTCACATCTTCACCATTCTGGCGGGCCTGAAGATCACTGACCACACGCTCCAGAACGCGCTCAAGCGCCCGATAAGCCGTCTCACGCCGCATACGAAGTTGCTCGATCTGCCCATGATCCACAACCTGCTGGTTCGCCACAGCCTTGGTCAGGCGGTCTTCACGGGCAAAGGTCTGGTCGATCACATTGGTGAGGAATGTAATAATAGGACGGAATTGCTTCGACGATCCTACGTCATCGCTTGACATATCTTTGGTCTTTGATTTGTTTTTGCTTCTTCGCACATGCAGCATTTTGATGCGGAAGGCGCGGCTTGAAGCATACTTTTTCGGCAATGTCAGCCAAATTTGTCAGTAATTTTTCACAATTTTGAATTGATCAGAAATAATTTTCGAAAGCGCTCTGTTTTAAAACATAATTTTCTAAAACGTGTTTTGCATTACAAAATGGACATGAATGGCGGTTGTTTTGTTTGCGACGACTTAAGCATCCCGAAATGCGTTTCCGTTAGAGACTCAGATGGCACTCAATTTGCTTGTCTGAAACTTCTGAACGTTTTGGGAGAACCGGGAATCCATGCTGCGTAGTCTCGTCCTGATCATGGCCATCATCGGCATCGGCGTCGGTGGATACCTGTTCCTGCGGAACAAGAGCGAAGCGCAATCGGCGGGCCTTCCTGGCACACCGATACAGGCGCCGCCTTCACCCGTGGGCAAATGCGTCAATCTGGGCAATGCACTCGAAGCGCCAAATGAAGGCGATTGGGGCTACAAGATCCGCAATTCAGATCTCCAGATGATCAGGGAACTCGGTTTCGATACCGTGCGTGTCCCGATCAAATGGTCCGCCCACACAGATTTGCGCGCGCCGTATAAAATCGACGACCGCCTCTTCCAGCGCGTCGACACCGTAATTCAGCAGGCGCTCGCAGCTGGACTGAAAGTCATCATTGATGTGCACCACTATGACGAAATGAATGAGAGCCCGCAGGCTCACTGGCCACGTCTTCGCGCCATCTGGGAACAGATTTCCTTGCGCTACGCGGACATGCCGGATGCGGTGATCTTCGAATTTCTCAACGAGCCCCACACCAACATCAAGGTGAATGACATCAACGCCATCAACGACGAACTCCTGTCGCTCGTCCGCGCCAGCAATCCTGATCGTTGGGTCATTATTGGCGGCGTTCAGTGGGGGGCTCTGGAAAGCCTGATGAAGATCACACCGCCGAATGATCCTCGCGTCATGACCACATTCCATTATTACGAGCCCTTTGAGTTCACCCATCAGGGAGCGCCATGGGCATGGAAGAAAGTCCCTCTCGGCCAGACCTGGGGCACATCTGATGAACGCCGCGCGGTTGCCCGTGATATGGCCAATGCTGCGCGCTGGCGGGACCAGACCGGCCTGCCCATGTTGATGGGTGAATTCGGCGTCTATGTCGAAGTGGATCCCCTTCAGCGTGCCCAGTGGTCTGAGTATGTGCGCAAGGCGTCCGAATTGGTCGGCATTGGCTGGTGCTACTGGGATTGGGCCACAGCCCTCGGCATGTACGACCTTGAAAGCGAAAGCCTGCGGCCCGGCATGGCGCCTGCTCTTCTCGGGCAATAGCCCTGCTTTCAAAGGAAAAATCATCCTCTCAGACGTGTGGCGTCTTTTCGCAGCTGCACAATAACGCCTTGACGATCCTGAATCTGGCGATCACATACACCTATCAATCGTCAAGAGGAGGATACGACCATGAGTACACAAGAAGACCCGGTCGTTATTGTTGGTATGGCTCGCACGCCTATGGGCGGTCTTCTGGGAGACCTGTCCAGTTTTTCGGCTAATGAGCTTGGTGCAGCCGCAATCAAGGCGGCCATGGAAGAAGCAGGACTGAGCGGCGAAGACGTTCAGGAAGTCATCATGGGCAATTGTCTGCCCGCCGGTCAGGGACAGGCGCCAGCGCGTCAGGCAGGCATCAAAGCAGAACTCGGCCAGCACGCTGAATCGACCACCATCAACAAGATGTGTGGCTCCGGCATGCAGGCAGCCGTGATGGGGTCTGCCTCCATTCTCTCCGGTCTGGCCGACATTGTTGTCGCAGGCGGTATGGAAAGCATGACCAACGCCCCTCACATGGTGGATCTTCGCAAGGGTCACAAATACGGCGCAGCGCCGATGAAAGACCATATGGCAACAGATGGCCTTGAAGACGCTTATG
>NZUJ01000129.1 GCA_002701295.1 Ponticaulis sp.
TTCCACTCTGTCTCTTCAAGGCGAGTTGACTGGAAAGCGTGCGAATCACGCCTTTTGTTCCAATCCGCGCGGTGATCAGGTGCCAATACTGTCAATTCGCACGCACACGCTGCCACCCGTAGCCGTATAGGCAAGATAACTATACTGAATCGCGTGCGCGGCGACAAATTCCTGCCAGGCTTTGTACTCGTGATGCTTCCAGCTCGGATAGTTGAAATACTCGTCAAACATGATCACCGTTCCCGCACGCAGGCGATCTCTGACCGTATCCAGAATGTATTTCGTGCCGCCATATAAATCGCAATCCACGTGCAGCAGAGCGAGCGGACCGTCATTGGCGTCGAGAAATCCGGGCAGCGTCGCATCAAACCAGCCAACATGCAGAGACACGTTGTCCGGAACACTCGGCAGCTGCTTCTTCTGAGAAAACGCGCCCTTCTGTTCCAGGTGTCCTGCCCAGTCCTCCGGAAGGCCTTCGAAACTGTCAAATCCATGCACGGCGCGCGGCGCAGCAATCGTGCCAATCTTGCGGATCGAATTCCCGCCAGCAACGCCGAACTCAAGAATCAGCCCATCACCCGGCATGGCCGCCATCAGATGACGCAGATAAGGCGTATAGGATTCAAAAATCATCGCCTCAGGCATATTGGCTTGAACGTAATCGACAGCCTCATCCAGAGCGCGCAACTGCAATTGATAGAGAATGTTCTGGCCGTAATTCTTGTAGACAACACGCCTGAGCAGTCTTGCCACCCAGGACTTCTTTTCTTTTGGAAGTTTCACGACGCTTTCCCCGAATCCACTCGCTCAACGGTTTTAAAGACTGTGAGAGCAAGAACAATGGTCAGCCGGGAAAAACTCGCGACCCGCCGTTTCGTGATCGGCAATTTCATCACCTTGACCAACAACTGACATCAAGTGCTGATCTGTCGTCTTGACGCTCTCATACAATCAGCGTTTTTGAGCAATATGTCCGGCACAAGCTCAGTCACTGAAGAAATCAAGAAGCGCGCATCGCAATCGCGGACGATTATGTCGCGATACAGCCGACGCAATCTTGTTTCTGAATCCAAGGTCTGGCTGGCCGCACTCATTTGCGGAATTCTCGTTGGCCTCGCCATGTCAGGCCTGCGGGCAGCCATTTTCAGTGTAGAATTTGTCGGCTTTGGCGCTCAGGACGAACGCATCACGTCTGCCATCACCCAGCTGCACCCGCTCCGCGCGCTTCTCATACCGGTTATTGGCGGGTTTGTGGTCTCATTCCTTCTATGGTTGGGCCTCAAGCTCGGTATACGCGGTGACCCACGCATCGGCGGCATTCGCGACGTCATCTATGCCCGCCGCCATGTGCTCGACCGTCGCGGACGCACAACACCGCTGGTCTCCATGCACATGTCGATCAAAGACGGCATTCAGACCTTCCTTCTCGCCGTCGCCAGTCTTGGCAGCGGTGCCAGTGCAGGCCGTGAGGGCCCGGCTGTGCATATTGGTGCAGTTCTGTCCGGGTTTTTCGCTCATAAACTCAAATTCACTCCGGCTCAGATCCGCGCGCTTCTCGGCTGTGGCGCGGCTGCGGCAGTGGCCAGTTCATTCAACGCGCCTCTGGCTGGCCTCCTTTTTGCGCATGAGGTCGTGCTTGGTCGTTACCGGACGTCTGACATCGGCCCAATCGCCGTCGCAAGCGTCTCCGGTGCCCTGATCACACGAGCCATTTTTGGCGACAATGCCGTCTTTACCCCGCCAGACTTCTCGCATGCACCTGTCATCTTTTTCCTGGGCACACCGTTTCTCGGCCTGATCGCCGCCGGTATGGCCATCGTCATGGTCCGCGCCTTCGTCGTCGCACCAGCTGTCGGCAGCCGGTTTGCAGACAAGATCCGCATCCCGCACTGGATGCTCCCTCCACTGGCCGGCGTCGTGATCGGTGTGTTCGCGCTCGCCTACCCGCAGGTTCTGGGCGTGGGGTATGAGGCAACAGCGACCTCAATTGCCACAGGTTACAGCGCCGCCTTCATGCTTATTCTCGCCATCGCGAAGCTGGCTGCCACGACGCTTTGCATTGGCGCACGTTTTGGCGGCGGTGTGTTCTCATCTTCCATTTTTATTGGGGCCATGATCGGCGGTGTCTTTGGCGCGATCATGGCCGCCCTTACGGGTCATGGCGACCTTGCACAGAGCTTCTTCACTCTGGTCGGCATGGGTGCAATTTCCGGTGCCGTCCTAGGCGCGCCGATCTCTACCACACTGATTGTTTTTGAGCTGACCGGCTCCTACGAGACCTCAGCCGCAGTGCTGATCTCTGTCTCCATGGCAACCGTGATCGTCCAAGCCACACTCGGCGGCGGCGTGTTCGAAAAACAGCTTCGAACCGACCGGTTTTGATCCTACCAAATGCTTGTTAACCCTGTTCCGGCATGGTCGCTCAAACCTCCATCGAGCGGTCGTCAATGCTTAGAACCTTACAGCTCATCCTGCCAGCGCTCATTCCGTCCTGGAATTTCTTCGACGTCATCGCACCCTCGCCACGCATCGAATATACGACCTGCAACGGCCCGGATGACACACGGTTGGACTGGCAGCCTTTCCGCCCCCGCCCGGAACAGATAACTCTGACGACCATGCTCCGCCGCCTCGTCTGGAATCCGCGTTGGAATGAAAGCCTGTTTCTCGTGTCTTGTGCCGAGCGCCTCAGTCAGGACATCACGCCCGACCATTCGGCGCGCGAAATCACCACACGTCTGCGTCGCGACCTCGCCTTAACCACCACTGCCAGCCACTTCCGATTTCGGCTCGTCTTCATCCACCGCGAAGGCACTGAAATTACCAGCGAAGTCATTTACATCTCAGCCGCTGAGCCGATTTCATGACGCTCGATCTCGCCATGCGCTGGACGGAAATTCTCCTCGCCCTCGCGCTTACGATTCCAACGCTAGAACACATCACAGCTGGCGACCCGCGCGAGCGCTTGCTGTTCATGCTGCGCCTTCCACTCCTCGTGCTGCTGGCAGTGGCGCCCTTTCCGTCTCTGACGCCCTGGGTCTGCCTCACCCTCTGTGTTGTCGCCATTCTTGCTCTGCACCGGTTCGAGGGCCCTTATAATGGCGGGTCAGACAAAATGAGCCTCCTCATCCTGTTCTGTCTGACGCTCGCTCATTTCCTGCCAGAACCACGCTGGAAGGAGCTTGCTTTTGGCTATCTCGCCCTGCAGCTCACCCTCTCCTATTTCATTTCTGGTTGGGTGAAGATCAGAAACCCGGACTGGCGGACTGGTCGCGCCTTGCAGGATGTCTTTGCCTTCTCAGCCTATCCGGTCGCTGAAAACCTTCGCACTCTGGCTGACCAAAAATCGCTTCTCCTTGCAGGTAGCTGGCTCGTCATCACCTGCGAGCTTCTCTTTCCGTTCAGCCTGATGTCAAAATGGACGCTGATCCCATTCCTCATACTTGCCGCCAGCTTTCACCTGTCAAACGCGATCTTCTTTGGGCTGAACCGGTTTGTACTAGTCTGGATCGCCGCCTACCCATCAATCCTCTGGCTTCAGGCGAGATTTATCGGTTGATCATCGACACCACTATTACACCAGCCAGACCCGCAATCCCGAACACGATCTGACACACAAGAATTACGGTATCGCTCCAGTGCATCTTTGGTTGATTGACTGAGGATGGTCTCTTGGATTCCGAAACAGCTACTGGCTCTACATTTGACCGATACGCCTCTGGACACTCTTCTCCCTGAGCAAACAGTCGGACAGCCTGGATAAACTCTTCACCCGAAAGCTGCGGTTCATGTTGCGGGGGTTCGAGGGTGTACAAGTCCCAATAGTGCCAACACGTTACGAAGAAACTCGACCACCCTCGCCAATCACAATCCTCCCATGCGAACTCATCCATTGTGTAGGCGATTGTACGCTGCTGGTCATATGAAAGCTCCTCAATCTGCTCGAGGGACTTCAGTGCTTCGCGGCAAACCTCGAAATCAGGCTGCCCCTCCGAGAGCTTGAACAAGTTTCTGTAGAGACTGTCAGACGAATTGAACAAGCTCAATTCGATGAGTTCTTCCGGCGGCTCCGACAAATCGCAAATACGGGCATCAGCCCAGGCGACAACCTCTTCGGATTTCGCCAGATCGAAGAGCATTCTAAATCGCCAGACACCTGCTTCAAACGCCAAAGAAACCATTTGCTCAATCCGATGCATTCAAACTGGCTGAACTCAAAATCGGAGCGCCTCTTGTCGTCTGCACAGTCTGCCGGAGAACATCGCGACTGTCGAACAGGCAATTTTGGTTTGATCAAATTCTGTCTCTACTCACCACCGCTCGACGCTGCCGCCTTTGCCGCATCCGCTTCTTTCACACGCGCGCCGCGCAGAATGCCCGGCAAGGCGTGATTGCCTTCATGACAGGCATATTCATAGATCGGACCTTCGGCCGCCCAAAGCGGCATCTCACCCTTCCACGGCTGGGTGTAGAGTTCCGGGTCAGTCACTGTAAACTCATAGAAAATCACATCGTCCGCCACGCGCGTAAAGCGCTCCTCGACGACAGATGTCGGCTGCAGATAGAGATAATGCCGGATCGCACCTCGCGATGAACTGCCCGGGTGGAACCCGGTTGTCTTCACGACCAGCGTGTCCCCGTCCCAATGTCCAACTGAATCGCCCATCCACTGATCAGGCACATCGCGGAACTCGCCGCCCATCCGCACCATGCGCGCATTGTGGTTCATCTCAGCCAAGATCGAAATCACATCATCTGCCTGATAGAACTGGATATGATTGTTGTAGAGTACGTTCAGCATTGGCGGCGTACCAGAAGAGCCAAACCCCACGGTACAGCGTTCGCCATTCGGACGGATTTCCGGATCATCGAAATTGCCGCGAGACTTGGCAAACCAGGCCCCCAGAATCTTCCGGCCATTTTCAGAATACGGCAGCTTTCCGTCGGCAGGGTCAACAATCCAGGACGACCTGTACTCACCATCCACCACGCCCAGATGCTCGCCCTGATCAAACCAGAAAGAATTATACCCCCCGGGGTCCTCACCGGCCTTTGGCGCCCCCTCATCCGGATCGGTCGGCGCATCACCCGCGGCCATGAAGGCTGCATTTCCCGCCTCGATGATGCGCGCTTCTTCAGGTGTCAGCACCAGGTTCGGCCAGTCTTCTGTGCGTTCCAGCGTTGTCAGGCTTGCTTTAGACCAGATGCCAGCAAAGCTTGGCTTCCCATTGGAGAGACGAGGCGGCTCATAATTGGGGTCCCACTTCGCAGGCGCTTCCTGAGCGGAAACTGAAACTGCAGCAAAAACAGCGCAAACAGCTACTCCAAGGCCCCTCAAACCAGATGATTTCACCATTTTCCATTTCCTCCTCTAAGCGCATTCGCTCTGATAAGGGTATATTTTCCCTTTTTTCTCTTTTAACTATACCGGAGTTTTGCGCGACGACAAACGCAGAATCTCAACAAAGCCAAAGCTGTTGCAGACACTGGCCTTTCCGCTGATCGCTCCCATGTTAGAGTGGAACGAAACGCGAATCAAAATCCAAAAATTAGACTGATATGTCAGACCAGATCCCTCTGTCCCAACTTGCCATGGCGCGCCCGAATGCGGCGCCCGATTATCTCGACGGGCTGAACCCGGAGCAGAAATCCGCCGTAGAATCCGTAGACGGCCCCCTTCTCGTTCTGGCGGGTGCAGGCACGGGCAAGACGCGCGTTCTGACGACACGCCTCGCGCATATCATCCGCACAGGCCGGGCCAAGCCGTGGAACACGCTCTGCGTCACCTTCACTAACAAGGCCGCCCGCGAGATGCGCGAGCGCGCCATGAACCTGATCGGGCCGGAAGGCGAAGGCCTTCGCTGGCTTGGCACGTTTCACTCCATCTCCGCCCAGATCCTGCGCCGTCATGCAGAGCTGGTCGGCCTCAAATCCACCTTCACCATTATCGATACCGATGATCAGATCCGCCTCTGCAAACAGATCATCGAGGCCGAGGGCATTGACCCGAAACGCTGGACGCCGCGCTATTTCGCAGGCCTGATTGATGGCTGGAAGAACCGCGCACTCATGCCGGACAAAGTCCCTGCCGACGAGGCTTATCAATTTGCAGATGGCAAAGGCATCGACCTCTACAAAACCTATCAGAGCCGCCTCTCCGTTCTGAATGCCTGCGACTTTGGTGATCTCCTTCTCCTCACCATCCGCCTGTTTCAGGACCATCCGGATGTGTTGAAGGAATATCACGACCGGTTTCGCTACATCCTGGTAGACGAGTATCAGGATACCAATATCGCCCAGTATCTCTGGCTCCGCCTGCTTGCGCGCGGCACAGGCAATATCTGCTGCGTCGGCGATGACGACCAGTCGATCTATGGCTGGCGCGGCGCGGAAGTCACCAACATTCTCAAATTCGAACAGGATTTCGAAGGCGCAAATGTCGTCCGCCTTGAGCGCAATTACCGCTCCACCGGGCATATCCTTGCTGCCGCGTCTCACATCATCAAGGAGAATCGCGGTCGCCTCGGCAAAACACTCTGGACCGAAGGCGAACAGAGCGAAAAAGTCCGCCTCCGTGGCCTGTGGGATGGCGAAGCCGAAGCCCGCCAGATTGGTGATGACATCGAGCAATGGCAGCGTGACGGCAACAAGCTGGCCGACTGCGCGGTTCTCGTTCGCGCTTCCTGGCAGATGCGCGCCTTCGAGGAACGCTTCATCATGCTTGGCATTCCTTACAAGGTGATTGGCGGCCCGCGCTTCTTCGAACGTGCCGAAATCCGCGATGCCATGGCCTATTTCCGCCTTATTCGCTCCGAAGATGACGATCTGGCCTTCGAGCGCGTGGTGAACCAACCCAAGCGCGGCGTTGGCGCCACCACCCTCCAAAAGCTTCAACAGATTGCTCGCGATGATGGCCGCTCACTCACCACCATCTGCCGCATGGTCCTGCAGACAGACGAGGTCAAAGGCCCGGCGAAGCGCGGCCTGACCAGCTTTATGAACCATCTCGACATGTGGCGGGACAAGCATCATGCCGGCCTTTCCCATACCGAGCTCGCCCAGCAGATCCTGGACGAGTCCGGTTATACCGACATGCTACGCGCCGACCGCTCGCCACAGGCCGCCACCCGGCTCGACAACCTGAAAGAGCTTGTCTCCGCAATGGGTCAGTTCGACTCGCTCGCCGCCTTCCTGGAGCACGTCCAGCTGGTCATGGATGTCTCTTCGGAAAGCGGGTCTGACGATGAAGTGCAGATCCTCACGCTTCACGGCGCGAAGGGGCTTGAATGGCCTTTGGTTTTCCTTCCCGGCTGGGAAGAGGAAGTCTTCCCATCCAAGCGCTCCGTGGACGAGAATGGCAATAAAGGCCTCGAAGAAGAACGCCGCCTTGCCTATGTCGGCATCACCCGCGCTCGCGAGCGCTGCATGATCAGCTTTGTCGCCAATCGGCAGATTTATGGCCGCTGGCAGTCAGTGCTCCCTTCGCGCTTTGTCGACGAGCTGCCGCCTGATCATGTCGAGGCCGTCTCGGAGACCGGCTATGGCACGCGTCAGGGCTTTGGCGAGACCTATTCCGGCTACAGCACGTCAGACAGTTTCGAAGATCTTGGCGAACGCTCCAGCTATAATTCACCCGGCTGGCAGCGCCTCAAAAAGACCGACCGCAAGCGCACCGCCCCGCCGGTGATTGATGGCAAGGCCGAGCTGATCGCCTCTTCTTCGCCCGGAAAATCCGACTTTTCCATCGGCCAGCGCGTCTTCCACATCAAATTCGGCTATGGCCGGGTGGAAGTCATCGAGGGCGCCAAGCTCACCGTTGAGTTCGAAAAGGCCGGCACGAAAAAGGTCATCGGCACATTCTTGGAAGCAGCTTAGGGGCGAGAAATGGACTTGAACGACCAACTCGAAAAAGTTTGGGAAAAACACTGTTCAAAAAAAACTGCCCTAGTCCCGCAGTACTTTAGAAACCCGGAAGATTGTCATGTCTTGTTCATAGGACTGAACCCATCCTTTGTTGCGCCCCACTTAACGAGGTGGATGAACAGTGAATGCTCGATCGAAAATGCTGAGCCGACAAAATTTTTCAAATGGCACACACGGAAGAAATTCGTAAGAGAGCACTGTTATTCCGAGCAAAGCTTCTCTTACAAGAACCATCCTTACTTCGGTTTTCATAGAAAGTTGTTTTCAGACTCAGAGCTAAATTGGTGCCACACTGATCTTTATCGAATACGCAAGTCAGCACAGAACGATACACTGGATAGCCTCAACGACGAGTTCAAACGAGAATCCCATGAACTTTTTCTGGCACATGTGGCTGGCTTCAAGCCAAAAGTAATTGTCGTGCTTAACGCTGCCGTGTTTCGAATTTTAAAAACTATTGATTATAATGTGCAGTCGACAGTTCGTTTTGATGATCACTTCAATGATATAGCTGGACACTGGTGGACAAATGTCGGAACCGAAAAAGTCCCGACAATTTACAGCGGTCACATTGGACGATCTTTGGCAACGCCGAACAGACAACTTTTAGAATGGCACATCAGAAAAATTCTTACAGGCATCGATACATGACACATAGGACGCAGCTAGCGTCACTCCGTGACGCGTAAGGCGTACCGGACCCGTACTTACTGCGGTACGAAATACACCGCGTTTGCGTGCGGCTTGATCCTCCTCAACAACAAATACTGAAACAAAAAACGTCGCAACGAGCGCCTGTATCGTGTTCACATAAGAAATGTAGGGTGTGCCTTGGCCCACCAAAGACAAACTGAACTCGCTGCCAAACAAATGGTGGGCCGAGGCCCACCCTACAATTGAACGTCAAGCGCTAGTTTTCGCTCTCGCCTACGAACGTCAGCCGTCCAGCTGGTGGTAATTCGGCCATGTCTTTCATCAACTCAATCAGCTCCTGTTTCGAATTGATGGCGCAATAGTCTGTGCGCAGAACGGACAGATATCCGGCTTTACGGATAGCGCTCCTAGGACACGCTTTTTGAAGCACAACATATGAGTTGGCGTCGTCTGTTGGAGACCGTGACAGAAGAACATAGTCGCTTCCGGGACGTGCTCCGATCTGAATAGCCCAAAGTTCTATAGCCACGCCTTCAATTTCGACATCCGCAGCGTGAATAAAAAAGGCTGGTCGCGGATCAGCTACACCAAGCTCGCCGCGCTGATAGTCCGACCAGTAATTCAGCCAGCAGTGCATCACGCCATAGTTTTCAAGCCTCATCCATTCTGGATCATAAGTATCGACCAAATTGAATCGCCAATCGCCAGAACGAACAATGCTTGTACAGCCAAAGCTGTCGTCGCTCACAAAACTCTGAGGCCACAATTCATCTTCCTCGGTTGTGAATAGTGGAATGTCCGAATGGATCAAATCGTAGTCGATTTCCAGATTCGCCAAGTCTGCATCTTGTTGCCCCACAAAAGCAGATGTGCAGCCAGTGAGCACCAGAAGAGCGGCCATACCTGCGAAAATAGGCTGTGAGCCTGTCATTGTCCCTCCCGATCACCAGAACCGCGTCTGGCCATCTTTATAGAAATCACACTTCCACACAATTACGAGCAGGGATAGCAGTCGCCAGACTATTAACCTTGGCATGCACGAAAGGCTCGCCGTAAAACACCCTTGATACTGAAACAAAAACGTCGCAACGAGCACCTATACCGTGTTTGCACAAGTCCACTCGAATGAGAACTCACGATGAGATCGAAACACATTCAGCTCGTGCTGGCGGCAATCTTCATCGGTCTCGGCGGATGGTGCCTCGTTGCGCCACATTCTGTTGAACGCCTGGTTCTGAGACCCGAATACCAGCATCTCTCCGCAACATCGGCGCTACTGCTCGGCTGTTTTGGCGCTCAGGCCGTGTTGGGCGGAATCGTGATCGCTCTATCGCAGTTCACGCCCAGGACTTTCCTGATCTTCGGGCTCGTCGGGTCCCTGCCCTTCTTCGCCTTCAACTGGTATTTTGTGTTCGTGTCCAAAATGTTCACCGAATGGATGCTGCTGGATTTCGTCGGTAATGTCGGCATTCTGACGTGCGGGTTACTTGGATATTGGCTACGCCGCCGCGAAGTTCGCGCAGCTCCGTGACATGTCGAGCGCAGCACGGCGCTCGGCCCGATGAAACTCAACTGAACCCATCCCACGCTTCGCGAGCGACCTCGAAAAATTCCTGAAGTTGTAAAGCCTGTCCGGCGCGCCAATATCTCCTCTGAAGAGAGGGGAAATCTCATGCGATATAATCTGGCAGAGCTGAATGTCGGGCGTCTGGTCGCGCCCACTGATGACCCGCGCGTCAAGGATTTCATGGACAATCTGGACCTCATTAATGGCCTAGGCAAACGCATGCCGGGTTTTGTGTGGATGATGGAAGGTTCAGGCGAGCCGGGCACTGGCAATACCGACGCCAAAATTGGGGATGACCCACTGCATGTGTCCAACCTCACCGTATGGCGCGATGTTGAAAGCCTCGAGAAATTCGTCTGGGGCACGGTGCACAAGAAATTCTATGAGCGCCGCCAGGAATGGTTCGAAGTTCTTGGTGAAATGCACTTCGTTATGTGGTGGGTGCCCGAAGGCCATGAACCCACGCTGGCAGAAGCGCTCGAGCGGCTGGAACTGCGCCGCAAGAATGGCGACAGCGATGACGCTTTTGGCTGGGATTATCTCAAACAGGCGAAAATGCACCGCACCCATGCCTGTGCGCCCGCCGCATAAAAAAAGACCACGTCGTGGGAGGGACGCGGTCTCTTCTTAGGTGTGGATCTGGTCTTCCATATTTTTATATCATAACCGGCAAGAGGCTGGGAAATGTGGGTAGCCGGTTATACTTTAACCTGAATAGTTGATAAAAATGGGCCGTTTATTAACTTCTCAGTCAAATTAAACGTATTCACTCGATTTTTGTCGAAAACTTTCGATTTCCTGTCGAAGCCGCGACATTTTCAGCGCTGGACGCAAGGGTTTCTGTCCTTAAACAGAGGCAAAAGGAATCTGCCATGTCTGAATTGCCGCCCTGCCCGAAATGCGCCTGCGCCTATACTTATGAAGATGGCGCGCTAATCATCTGCCCGGAATGCGCTCACGAATGGTCACCCACGGCAGACGCCGAAAATGCACCTGTCTGGAAAGACTCAAACGGCAATACACTCGCTGACGGTGATACAGTGACGGTGATCAAGGATCTCAAAGTGAAGGGCTCATCACTTGTCGTGAAAGTCGGCACCAAGGTCCGCAATATTCGGCTCATCGAAGGCGATCATGACATTGATTGCAAAATCGACGGCATTGGCGCCATGCAGCTCAAATCCGAGTTTGTTAAGAAAGTTTGAGAAAATTAAGTACAAAATCGCTGTGTTTACGCTGAAAAGGCTCCGTTTGGGAAAACTGCATTAACCCTGTTCTGCTAGGGATGACAAAAATTGTCGAGTTTTCCCATGATCAAAAAGCTCACCGCTGCTGTCGCCCTGACCATTTTCCTGTCTGCCTGTGCCTCCAACAAGGCGCCGATCCGACAAGGCTCACTATCGGGTTCTGGGTCTATCGCGCCGATTCCGGATGCGAGTGGACCGCGAATTGATGCGAATGTTCAGAGGCTCTACCCGAACAGAAAACTGTTTGTGTGTGATGGAACACGCGTGTCGAACAAACCGCCGACAGATGGGAATAATGAAGTCGTCAAATACTCCCGCCTGATCGTGGTTGATGGCCCTGGCGGGAATGTACCGCTTGTTATGGCGCCCGCGAACAATGCCTGCGTGACCTCTGGCTTCGGAATGCGAAAGCTCGGCAATGATCCGGCCCGCATGCATAACGGGATCGACATTTTCTCGCGTCCTGCCAGCCGCGTTTTCTCCGGCGGTTCGGGCACGATTCTCGAAGCAGGCATGAATAGCGGCTATGGCCTGTCCGTGCTGATCGACCACGGCTATGGCGTCTATACGCGCTATGCTCACCTCGACTATATCGAGGATGATATCAAGGTTGGTGCGCGTCTGGTTTATGGTCATCCGATTGGCCGGATGGGCCGTTCCGGACAGGTGACGGGTATCCATCTTCACTATGAAATTCTGACGGGAACTTACAAGGCTGGCGTCTGGGGACGCGGCTTGAAACCACGCGATCCTTTTTCCTTCCCGGAATGGGTCGATCCTCGCCTCGCTATGCTTGATCAGTAAGCCGTTTCGTCTGCCTTGAGGTCGGGCAAACAAACGCATTTCTTCACGCGCGTCTGAAAGGACTTCTCGCGGCGCGATTTTCGTAGTTTATGAGCTTCCATGTATATGGTCTCTGCAACTGCCCCCCGTAAAACAATCGAAGCGGCCGCTGACGCGCTCGCCTGGCTCGACCCTTCACCTGCTGAAGCGATCGATACCAAGGAGGAAACGCGGACGCTGTGGCGACTCGATGCCTATGCGAATGATTTTGAAAGCGCACATGGCTGCGCTGGCGTTATTGAACTGGTGGATGCGTCTCTCTCCCCAGTGGTCACAAAACTCGAAGACATGGACTGGGTCGCGTTGTCTCTCGAAGGCCTGCCTGCAGTTCATGCAGGGCCATTTGTTGTCGCTGGCGCACATGAGCTGGCGAAAGGTCACCCTGGCCGCATTCCGCTCTGGATCGAAGCCGGCCCGGCATTTGGTACGGGTCATCACGGTACCACATCCGGCTGTCTTCTGGCCCTCACCGAAGTCGCCAAGTCGCACGCACTCGGCAAGGTTTTCGACGTCGGCACGGGGTCTGGCGTTCTGGCCATCGCCGCCGTGAAGAAGGGCGCAACCTTCGCGATTGCCAGCGACATGGATGCCGAAAGCGTTCGCGTCGCCCGCATCAATGCGGCGAACAACAAGGTGAAGAACAAGATCAAGTTTCTGACGGTCATGGGAGCTCAGTCTCAGCTCATCCGCTCCCAGGGCCCTTACGATACGATCTTTGCGAACATTCTCGCAAAGCCACTGATCTCACTATCGAAAGATCTGGCTCCTCTGCTCAGCCCGGGCGGTGTGGTTATTCTGTCAGGTCTTCTGAACTTCCAGGAACCCTCAGTCCGCGCGGCATTTGAAGGCCGCGGCCTGAAGCGCATCGGGCGCATCCGGAAAGATGGCTGGTCCACACTGACTTATCAGAAGCCGAAATCTGCGCTCTCGCCTGCGAAAAAGAAGACGAGCGAGCTGAAGCGCCTGATCGACGCGCTGGAAGCCGGCGATATGAGTGTGCTCAGTCAGTATGATGGATTCGAACCTGAAACGGATTGATTCAGCGGTTTCCGAAGACTGCCCATTTACAGGCGGCCAATCGCTGCTATCTCCTAGGGTATGAGACAAAAATTTGATGTCCGCGGCGGCCCGGAAATCGGCCGCAAGAACCTTCCTCTTCTGCGCGAGACGCTCGCGGCCAAGGGGCTTGATGGCTTTTATCTTCCTCACGAGGATGAGTATCAGAATGAATACCAGCCCGAGGCAAACCAGCGCCTCGCCTGGGCAACCGGTTTCACAGGCTCCGCTGGTGCGGCTTTCATTTTGACAGATAAGGCGATTGTCTATGTGGATGGCCGATACACCATCCAGATCCAGGAACAGGTCGACAAGGCTCTGTTCGAAATCGCCAAATTCACGCCGCCTGGCCCATTCGATCTGATTGGTAAAATGGATCTCACCGACAAAGTGATTGGTTACGATCCCAAGGTCATGACGCCGCATACGGCTCAGGCTCTGCGTACTGCCCTGATCAAGGCAGGCGCTGTCGCAAAGGCCATGCCGAAGAACCCGATCGATCAATCCTGGAAGGGCCGCCCACGCCAGCCGCTGACACAGCTTGTTCCGCAAGATATCGAGTTTGCTGGCGAGAGCAGCTCTGACAAGCGCGACCGCGTCGCTGAAGAACTCAAAGACCGTAAAGCTGATGCGGCGGTCATCACAGCGCCACCATCAATCGCCTGGCTTCTGAACATCCGTGCGAGTGACGTGAAGTGTTCACCGCTTCCGCTTGGCCGCGCCATTCTTCATTCTGATGGCACGGTTGATCTCTATGTCGCGCCGAAAAAGGTCACTGACGAAATTCGTGGACACCTTGGTAACCAGGTTTCAATTCACGATATTGCGGACCTGCCGAAAGGTCTTGCTGAACTCAAGGGCAAAACGGTTCAGGTGGACCCAGCGACGGCATCTGAGTGGTTCTTCTCCACGCTTCGTCGCAATAAGGCGACCGTTCAGGAAGGCGCCGACCCGTGCGCGCTTCCTAAGGCCAAGAAGAACACATCCGAAATTGATGGTGCAGCACGCGCGCATGAACGCGATGGTGTTGCCGTCGTTCGCTTCCTTCATTGGCTCGATACAGGCATCAAACCGGGCAAAACCACAGAGATTGATGCCGTCAAAAAGCTGGAAAAATTCCGCGAGGATACCGGCGCTCTACAGGATATTTCCTTTGAGTCCATTTCCGGCTTCGGCTCAAATGGCGCTTTGAACCATTACCGCGTCAGCACCGACACTAACGCTGTGTTCGAGCCGGACAATCTGTTCCTGATCGACTCTGGCGGCCAGTATTTCGACGGCACGACTGATATCACACGAACCATTGCTGTTGGCACACCCACTGACGAGATGATCAAACATTATACGCTCGTCCTGCGCGGGCATGTTGCCATGTCGGTGGTTCGTTTCCCGGATGGCACAACCGGCACGCATATCGATGCACTGGCCCGCTTGCCTTTGTGGATGGCTGGTCTTGATTATGACCACGGTACGGGTCACGGCGTCGGCGCTTACCTCGGCGTTCACGAAGGCCCGCAACGAATTGCCAAAGGCTGGAATTCAGTTCCTCTGGCCCCAGGCATGATCGTTTCGAATGAGCCTGGCTACTATATTCCAAATGGCTACGGCATTCGGATCGAGAACCTGCAATTCGTGACGGAAGCCGAACAGATTGACGGTGGCAACCTTCCGATGATGGGCTTCAAAGCGCTCACCATGGCGCCTTATGCGCGTAATCTGATCAATGTTGATCTGCTTACCGCCGACGAAAAAGCCTGGGTCGACAGCTATCATGCTGAGGTACTCAGTAAACTTGCACCGCGCATGTCTGAATATCCGGAAGCTCTCGACTGGCTCAAGGCTGCTTGCGCACCTCTTTAAGGTGCGCGGGCTACAGCCCTGAAATCATATCAATCCAGTCGTCTTCGCTAATAATGCGGACCCCGAGGGATTCTGCCTTGGTGCGTTTGGATCCGGCTTTTTCACCTGCAATCAGAATGTCTGTTTTTGCAGAGACAGAGCCGGAGACTTTCGCGCCAAGTGACAAGGCTTTTGCTTTCGCCTCGTCTCGGGTCATGCGTGAAAGTGTTCCTGTAAATACAAGGGTCAGCCCCGCAACCGGCGAGTCATCGCTTACAGCAACTTTGGCAACATTTTCGATCGTCATCAGACCGACTGGATGTTCCGGTGTACCCACCAGGTCCTGCAACACCTGTCGGTTATGGGGCTCTTCATAGAACGCCACGAGCGAGGTCGCTGCAGCAAGGCCAAGGCCATCAATTGCTTCGACGGCACGAACCGCCGCGTGAACAGGCGCCAGTCTTTCCATCTGGGTTTTGAACGTGTCAGCATCAGCGAACAGTTTCGCAAACGGCTCACTCAGGTCACCACGCCAGGTCAGCCCCTGACCGCGTAAAGCTTCCATCAACGGATATGGCCAGGTATTGCCGTCAATAGCGGCCAAGTCAGCCGAGATATCGACATCAAACAGCCCGAGACTGACACGCTCGGTAAATGTCGAAGCCTGCCTGATCGCTTCATAGTCCTGCAGACCATCTTCCACCATGCCGGCGCGCCAGAACAACTCATGAAAACTGAGCCATTCGCCAAACGCCGACGCAATGTTCCGCGCGACGACATCACCAACATGGCGGATCCCCAGGCCGGTCAGAAAGCGCGCAAATGGACTAGTCCGTCGATCTTCGATTGCCGCAAACAGGTTTTTCGCCGACGTTTCACCAAACCCTTCCCAGGTTTCCAGCGGATCATGCCCCTCCCGCTCGATCGCCTGTTCCAGACGAAAAATATCTGCCGGTGTTTTGACGATCCCGCGCGACCAGAACATCTCGATCTGCCTGTCGCCAAAACCATCAATATCCAGCGCTTTGCGTGAGACAAAATATTTAAGCCGTTCCTGCGCCTGTGCCGGACAAATCAAGCCGCCTGTACAGCGCATCCGCGCATCAGCTTCGCCTGTTTTGGTGTCGACATCACGGACAGCAATTGATCCACACTCAGGACAGATTTCCGGAAATTCGAATTCAGGGCCGCGCTCCGCCCGATCAGGGTCCACCACCTCCAAAACCTGAGGAATAACATCACCGGCACGTTGGATTCGGACTGAATCGCCGACGCGAATGTCTTCTGTGACTTTCTCTGTGCCTTTGTCAGTACGGCGATACCCGGCGATATAATCCTGATTGTGCAGCGTGGCATTCGAGACCACGACGCCACCCACTGTAATTGGCGTGAGACGCGCAACCGGTGTGAGGGAGCCTGTACGGCCAACCTGAATATCAATGGCTTCAACACGTGTGACGGCCTGTTCAGCCGGGAACTTGTGAGCAATCGCCCAGCGTGGCGCGCGAGAAGCAATGCCAAGACGGGATTGATAGTCCAGTCTATCCGCCTTGTAGACGACCCCATCAATATCGTATTCGAGATCGGGCCGCTCCTTCTGGATCAGCTCATACTGCTCCAAGACCTCATCAACCGTTTCACACTGTCGAATGAGTGGGTTGAGCGGCAGTCCCCACTGGCCAAATCTTGTGAGTGCTTCGAACTGGCTCTCTGCAAAAGATTCAGAAACCCCGCCCCAACCATAGGCGAAAAAGCTGAGCGGCCGGGACCGGGTGACTTCAGGATCAATCTGACGAAGTGAACCTGATGCGGTGTTGCGCGGGTTCACGTAAGTCTTCGTTCCGGCCTTCTCCGCAGCTGCATTGAGCGCAGCAAAGGACGACTTGCTCATATAGACTTCACCACGGATTTCGATTTCGTCTGGAAATCCCTCACCTTGAAGCTCATGAGGAATGTCAGAAATTGTCCGGATATTTGCGGTTATATCCTCACCGACACGGCCATTGCCCCGTGTCGCAGCGCGAACAAGTTTGCCTTTCTGGTAGAGAAGGTTTGCGGAAACACCATCAATCTTGGGTTCGACCATAATGGCCAATCCGTCTTCAGACGACAAATTCAGAAAACGCTTCATCCGAGCGACAAAATCGATCACATCTTCATCGCTAAATGCATTGTCGAGGGACAACATCGGGACGAGGTGCTCGACTTTGGCGAAGTCGCTGGTTGGTGCCGCTCCTACCCGCTCGGTCGGACTGTCCTCACGAACAAGATCGGAGAACCGCTCTTCAATCGCAAGATTACGCCGCCGAAACTCGTCATACTGGCCATCTTCCAGCACGGGCTCACTATCTGAATAATAGGCCGCGTCTGCGCGATGCAGCAGATCTGCCAGAAAAGCCAATTCTGCTTGCGCCTGATCTCGCGACAACTCGTCGACTGCCGTGGATAATGAGTCTGGTGCGTCAGCGAGTACGCCGGAAATAGATGAGTCGGTCATGCCGACAGATGTGACCTAAACAGTCTCTGTCATCAAGCGATCTGCAGCGGCGCGCGCTTCTTTTGTGATCTCACTACCAGAAAGCATACGCGCAATTTCTTCACGGCGAACCTCACCGGCCAGTTCCTTCATGCGGGATACTGTTGTGTCCGCATTTTCAACATGTTTGACGATGTGCCAGTGATGATGGCCGCTGGAGGCAACTTGTGGACTATGCGTGATGGCCATGACCTGACGTGTTTCGGCCAAACGTCCCAGACGCTCGCCTACTGCTGCGGCAACCGCACCACCGACACCCTGATCTGCCTCATCAAAAATGAGAAGTGATGCCGAGTGCAGGCTTGCAAGACAAACCCGAAGCGCAAGAGTGAACCGTGCAAGCTCTCCACCTGACGCAATCTGATTGAGCGCGCCAAACGTCGCCCCTGGATTGGTCTGAACTTCAAACAACACATCATCCCGACCATTCGGGCCTGCCTTGTCGAGTTCAAGCTGGCTGACCTGTACGCGGAATTTCGCGTGTTCCAATTTAAGTGGGGCAAGTTCTTTGCCGACGGAGATACCCAGTTGTTCACCGCTCGATTGACGCAAAGCACTCAGTTTGTCCGCGACATCGAGATACTGTTTTTCAGCCGACTTCAGATCTGACTGCGCTGTTTCAAGCACCAGATCAAACCCTTCCAATTCAGCCAGTCTTTCCTGACTTTCCTTGAGAAAATCCGAGAGAGCATCCGGATCAATACTGTATTTGCGACCAGCCGCGCGAAGCGAAAACAGCCTTTGTTCAACACTTTCAAGCGCATCCGGATCGTGATCGAACGCCGTGCGCGCTGTTTCGACGGCAATCTGGGCCTCATTTATTTCAATCAACGCACGTTCGACGGCTTCTTGCGCAGACTTGAGCGTGACAATTTGCGGGCTGTCTTCCGGTGCTTCGGCGAGCTCTGGCAAACGGAAGCTACGCTCGAGATGACGAGAAGCCGCACCAAAGGAATCAAGCGCATTGCTCTGTGACAGCACAGAATCAGCGTCACTCAGACATTCAATCAGCTTCTGACTGTTCAGAAGCATGATGCGCTCCAGCGCCAGTCGCGATGCCTCACCCTCACTCGGAGCCAGTTTTTCGAGCTCTTCCGTCAGCAAGCGGAGTTGAGAAATTTCCTGATCACGCGAATCGACCTTGGCCTGAAGCTTGGCAAGACGCGCACGCGCCGCAGACATCTCATCATAAGCCGTACCAACGCGCTTCAGAATACTCCCCGCGCCGGCATATTGGTCGAGCAAGTCACCATGCAGGCGGGTATTGAGCAGCGCGGAGCCATCATGCTGGCCGTGAATTTCGACGAGTTCGGTTCCGACCATTTTCGCAAGGTCTGCACTGATCACCTGATCATTTGCGAACATTCGCGTCGGTCCATCAGCATTAAGAACGCGGCGCAAAGTGAGAACGTCGTCACCATCATCAAGCAAACCGCGCTCTGACAGCTCCTGGCGGACTTCACTCCCCTCAGGCAGCCAGAAGCTTGCAGAAACAATTGCGCGGTCTGCGCCGGTTCTGATGAACCGCTTTTCGCCCTTGCCACCCAGGACAAAGCGCAAGGCTTCGAGGAGAATGGATTTGCCTGCCCCGGTCTCCCCCGTAATGGAGGTAAACCCTTTGTGGACATCTACGTCCAGGGCATCAATCAAAACGAAATCACGGACAGAGAGTGCAATTAACATGCACTCGACATATCATAGGAACAAATCCGGAACAAACAAAAATCAGAACAAACCGAGAATCTTTTTGCGTCTCTGTGGTTCGACATCCATGGTCTGCCCCTTGCTGGTCATCAGATCATATGCATCTTCATACCAGTCTGTCTGGCCGTAATTATAGCCAAGAACTGACGCTGCGCGGTTCGCTTCGCTGGTGAGGCCGATTGAAAGATAGGCTTCTGTCAGACGATAGAGTGCCTCTGGCGTGTGGCTCGTCGTTTCGAACTCATCAATAACGCGTTTGAAGCGGTTGATCGCTGCAAGGTGCTGGTTCCGGCGCAGATACCAACGACCAACTTCCATTTCCTTACCGGCCAGCTGATCTCGAATCATATCCATTTTCAGGCGCGAATCGGCTGCATATTCCGTGTCGGGATACCGGCGCACAACGTCATCAAACGCGGCCAACGCATCTTCAGTTGTTTTCTGGTCGCGGCCGACGTCTACGATTTGCTCGAAATAGCAGATGCCAATCAGGTAGTAGGCATAAACGGTTTCATCATTACCGGGATGCAATGAGATATAGCGGCGCGCGGCAGTGATCGCTTCTTCATACGAATTGCTCTGATAGCTCGCGAATGCCGACATCAGATTGGCACGGCTGGCCCATTCCGAATACGGGTGTTGGCGTTCGACTTCGTCAAACAACAGAACTGATTCATCATAGCGACGCACCAGAAGCGAATCAGCGGCTTCGTTATACAGCTGTTCCACTGGCCGTTCGACGTAAGCCAGGCGTTCGTTTCGGGATCCATCAAAAAGCGAGCATCCACCCGGTACCATCAGGGCTGCAGTCAATAGCAGGAAGGATTTGGGCTGGCTTTTCATATACTCGTCACCTTAACACATCACGGCACTTTGACCGGTGATACCGCGTTGATACCGCCACGCCAAGATGTTTCACCATGAAAGCTGATTAATGGACAGCGTGGCCAGCACAAGACCACACCAGAATTGCACGCGGAGGCCTTAAATGGCCCGGGCCGCTGCGTGGTAAAACTCGACCGGGACCTTACGGTCAACGGTCTCAAGCTGCCACTTTTCCGGAGCGTTCAGAAGTTCCCGAACCAGAAGATTGTTGATGGAGTGTCCGGGTTGTTCGCTGACATACCGGCCTATCAGACGATGACCGATGAGCGCCAGATCGCCGACAGCATCCAGCATTTTATGGCGGATGAACTCGTCTTTGGCCCGCAATCCCTCAGGATTAAGAACCTTGTCGTCCTCAACAGCGATGGCGTTCTCTAGAGACGCGCCCTGACCAAGCCCCATCTGATGGAGCTTTTTGATATCGCGATAAAAACCGAAGGTCCGCGCAAATGCCAGTTCGCGCGAGAACGTCTCAGGTGTGAGCGTCATGGATTTGCGCTGACGACCAATCGCGCCGGAATTGAAGTCGATCGCCGCGTCCATGTAAAACATGTCATCTTCCACAGGAAGAAGCGCCGCTGATTTCACGCCATCAACCACTTCAATCGGTTCAAGCACGCGCAGAAATTTCGCTTGAGCAGCCTGACGCTTCAGACCTGTACGGAGAATCAGTTCGGAGTAGAGCGCCGATGACCCATCCATGATCGGCACTTCCGGGCCATCAACTTCGATGAGCATGTTATCAATGCCCAGGCCGTAAACCGCCGCAAGAAGGTGCTCAACAGTCGAGAGTGTAGTGCCGTATTCATTCTGGAGCTTTGTGCCCAGTGTCACATCGTGAACAAGGTCGCCTCGCGCCTCGATAACGCCCTGACCTTCGGCAACATCCAGCCGTTTGAAGACAAGGCCGGTTCCTACAGGAGCTGGCTTGAGAGTCAGACGTGCGCGCTCACCCGAGTGTACGCCGATACCGGCGCAAATCGCTGTCGCTGCAATGGTCTGTTGATAAATCATACCCAACTCGTATGGCGTTAGTCCTGTGACGTTAGATTGCCCGTCCGACTAACGCACACAACACACGGATTGTTTCGGTTCGTAACGTTGTTCCTAACACAGGGTTAATTTACGCCCTCCAAACATAGTAGACTATTGTTTTTATTATACTTTATAGGAAAACAGCGCGCAGATGCTTTGTAACAAATGGCGCTGCAATTGCTGCATCTGCAGAGTTTTGTTGCAACGAAAGCACAGACATGCAGCAGAGCATTCAACAAAAAACAGCCCGGCAAATGCCGGGCTGTTCGCATTAAGATAGTGAGTCGGATCTGTGAGAGCTTATTTCTTCAGACCGTTTGGACCACAACGATTTTCAAGGAAATCAAGCATCTCAGTGTAGAGGTCCTTCTGGTGATTGTAGAAAAGCGTGTTGTAGAAGTGGTCCGCTTTTTCCAAATTCACCAGTTTGTAGTCCTTGCCCAGATTGTCCAGACGACGCGCCATGCGCTCTGCATGGTAGTAAGGCACACGCTGGTCGGCATCACCGTGAACAATCATCACTGGGATCGCGATGCGTTCGGCTTCACCAAGCGGGTTCATGCCGTCATAGGTCTCATCGATGTAGCGTTCGCTCGCCTCGATACCCTTGGCAAAGTCTGCGCGCGCCTGCGGCAGGTCAGATACAGGCGCACCCGCGATGACACACTGATACGTCTTGTTGGTGTCTGAGCGTGCAGCGGCGGCCAGAGCCGCATAACCGCCATAAGACCAACCGAACATGGCAACCTTGTCTGGTTCGGTCATGCCTTGCTCGATCAGGTATTTTACACCGTCATCCTTGTCGTCGGCCATGAGCATACCCCACTGACCGAAAGACGTTTGCCAATGCTCCAGACCCCAGCCTTTAGATCCACGGTATTCCGGCTGCATGACCAGGTAACCGTTATCAGCAAGCACCTGGCTCCACTCATCCCAACCGACAACTTCTGAAACGTGCGGACCACCATGCGGCAGCACGATCAGCGGCCAAGGGCCCTCGCCGTCAGGAATTGTGAGGTAAGCCGGAATTTGAGCACCGTCACGCGTTGGGTATTTGATGAATTTCACATCTGCCAGCTCTTCCGGTTTGATGTGCGGCGCATGGCCTCCCAGGAAGGACAGTTTGCCGTCATTGAACAGGTAATAGGTGCCAGGGTCTTTTGGTCCCTGGTTGAACACCACCATGACTGAGTCATCACGCGCTGCGGACGAAATGCTGACATTATAAGCATTTGGGATCGCCTGCTCGAGGCCAGAATAAAGCGCAGCTTCTTCGGCGTCGAACCAGACGCGGTGGATTTTGTCAGAACCATAAACGACACCGTCCAGCTGGTCTGGCTCACCCCACTCATTGTGGTCACCAAACGCACCAAGAATGTCGGCTTCTTCGTTCTGGTAGATTTTCTCCAGGAATGCTTTTTGCTCAGTGTCGTAAGCCCAGAGTGAGTTCCGGTCTTCGCCATTATAAGCAATCACATAGACAATTTTCGGATCCTGCTCATCCCAACCAGCAAACTGAATTTCTTCGTCATAGGTGGCTGCCGGCATGCGATAGACTTCGGTCCAGGATGTCTCACCCGGCTTGCGGTAGTAATAGACAAAGTCCTGAGAGTTCGCGTCATAGCCTTGTGACAGTCGCGGATTGCCCTCAGCGTCGAAGATGGCTTGCGCATTCTTTTCATTGCCGCGCAGAACAGTCGATCGGCGACCAGTTTCCAGATCCAGTTTATAATAATCAGCGCGATAGAAGCTCGCATTTGCGAGGCCTTCAATCGGCTGAGAGAACGTCTGAATGAGGATGCTGTTCGGCTCATCAGGCAGAAGGCTGGCGACGCCGACCTGCCCAAAACTGTTATTGGCCAGGCTGATCCACTCTTTTTCTTTTACATTGTAAGCGACAACGCGGGTTTCATATGTGCCCTGGTTTACGCCTTCAATGCGTCGACGCACCTGCTGACGCGCGCCGATGAGAAGGAAGTCGTCGCCAACCCATTCCAGAAAGGTGAATTCCATTTTCGTCGCGTTCAGACGAATCGGGTCAGTGCCCAAATTGTCGACGTCATGGATCTCAATAATCGGATCGGCTTCTTTACCGCTGATCACCATGAATGCCACTTTCTCACCATTTGGTGAGACCGAGACATTGCTCATGGCTTCGCGGACGGCCCAGTAATCGATTGGTAGTGGCGGGCGAACTTCCTTATCTGCAGCCGCAGTCGCTGGGGCGATAACTGCTGGTGCGAGCATCATTGCTGAAAGAAGTAATCCGGCAAATTTTTTGACCATCACGGTCTCCCAAGAAAACATTGTTTGAGAATTGAGGGGAGTAAAAAAGAAAGTGCCCGGCGAAGCAAGTCCGCCGGGCACCAAATTGTCAGTTCATACTGTCATATTGATCAGTATTAGAATTCTTTCGCGAGGTTCACGAAGAATGTCCGGCCGAGCAGGTCATAGCCATAACCGAGTGGCGCGTTTGCACCATTGACGGTGAAGACTTCGTTCGGAGACACGAATGGTGGGTCTTCGTCGAAGACGTTACGCACACCAGCCACAAGCGTCCAGCTCTCACCGAGGTAAGCGATAGATGCGTCGTGTGTGACGTAAGCGTCGGCATAACCGATCTCACGGCAGTTTTCGTCACCAAGTGCAGGGCCGAGACAGGTGTAAGCTCCTTGGCCAGTCGTGAACGAGCCGAATGGGTCGATGAAGTCAGGATCCTGTTCAACTTCACCCTGCCAGTCAGCACGCCATGTGAAGCGGAAGTCGTCATAGTTGAAACGAGCTGTCGCCTGGAGTGTCCACTCTGGGAAGCCGAATTCACCGACATACTGCTCAATCGGAGCACCTGGCTCGAGGAAGGAAACTTCATCCAGCTTGTTCGCACGAAGGTCGAGCGCTGCATCAAGTTCACGATCGCCGATTACGAAGTCTTTCTCGATGAGGAAGTTGATATCGTAACCAGACGAAACTTCGCTCGCCACGTTGTAGAAGTCATAATCGACTTCGTCGATAAGGCCATCTGCACCACGCGTGATGTTGCCACAGAAGCCAGACGTGTAGTTTGGCTGGTTGATGTAACAATCGGCGATGATTGAAGACGGGCCACGAGACGCAATCGCATCTTCAACTTCGATTTTGTAGTAAGTGACACCGAGTGTCGCATCGAAGAAGTCAGTGAATGGCTGTTCGAACACGAAACCATAAGAATAGCTCTCAGAGGTTTCTGGCTCGAGCGGCTCAACGTTTGCACCAATCTGGAAGACTTCCACAGAGTATGACGACAAGTTGCCGCCACCCAATGTTGTTGGATCAACGCCAGCAGCCACACAGTTGTCGAGGGTGGTTTGGTCGCGACCGTCTTGCGTTGGGTCATAGGTTCCGTTCAGCGGGTTGAATGCTGCATCTGGAACCAGACATGGGTCAGACAGAGTTGCGAAGCCGGATTGACCTTGCAGGAACTGCTCACGGACGTTCGGCGCACGGAATGATGTGCCGAATGTACCGCGGAACAACAGAGAGTTGATCGGACGCCAGCCAAGTTTCGCAGACCAGGTTTGCGCTGTACCAGCAAACTCAGTGTCGGTGTAACGACCAGACAGGTTCAGGTTCAGCTCAGTGAAGCCTGGCTTGTCCAGAAGAATTGGAAGCTCGATCTCACCGAAAAGTTCGGTTGTTTCCAGCTTTCCTTCAGCACCACGGTCCTTGAAGTAGCCCCAGAGAAGACCGTCTGAAGCGACAATATTCGGATCAGAATGCAGTTCGTCCTGACGATACTCAAAACCGATCACACCAGCTGCTGTTCCGCCCATAGAGATCGGGAACAGGTCACCAGACGCATAAGCCTGGAACATGGTTTGCTCGTATGTCGTGTCAAATGTCCGGTCACCGAACAGGTAGTCACGCTCAGCCTGAGTAGCGAAATCGCCGATTGGAGAGCTGAGAACTGAGTCAGCATAAAAGTCGATCGGCACACAGGCAGAACCGTCAGCGAGAACGCCGTCAGCAACGCCATCATTGTTCGCATCGATACCACAGACAATGTTGCCAGTACCTGGGTCGATCATCTGAGTTGTGATCGCAGCCTGGAGTTTGTCGTCACGGATACCTGAACGCAGTGATTCACCCTGAGACTTGGAGTAAGTCAGAGAGACATCATAGGTCCAGTTGGTCATTGTGCCGAAATCGATGAATTCGAGATCGCCACGAAGACCACCAACCGCACGTGTCTGAGACAGTGTGGACGCCACATTGTCACGGTCGCCACGGATAGATGTGATCGCACGAACAGAAAGCGGGCCAGTTGGTCCTGGTGCCAGACCAAACATCTCTGGGTAGAGGTTGAATGGTGTACCGTAGATCGGTGTGTAGTAGTTTGTGAAGTTCTGGCGATAGACAGGGTCTGTCAGAAGGAAGTTCGAGTAGCCAGCACCACAATCCACGCCGCGAACGCCGTTCGGGTTACATGGGTTGAATGGGTCTGTTGCAGGTGTGTACTCGAAGATCTGGCCTGGAGGTGACTTGGACTCATAGTCCTGTGTCACAAACATGCCCTCGTAGTAAGCGGTCGCATTGCCGAGGATGCCGACGTCATAGTCACCGATAACCATGGCAGCGAAAGATTCGGACTGACCGATGATGTCGGCGTCACGATCTTCCGGTGTACCGTTAGACGTGTAGTCGTAGAAAGAGAAGTCAGCCAGACCGTCGCCGTTTCCGTCGACCATGATGCCGTAAAGAGCAGACTCAGAGTAGTTTGGAATACCAACGTTGGTTGAACCTGGTGTGTAGTAGACAGATCCTGGTGCGAGGCCAGAGATCTGGATACGACTGCCAAGCGGGAAATATTCACAAGGGCTCACGCCCATTCCCGGATAATCGTAATCCGTAGAGAGGTCGTTCTGACGAACTTCACCACTTTCGGTGACCTCAGCCAGACGCGCACACTGAGAAGACCACTCACGGTCAGCCAGTTTCATGCGTTCTTGTTTCTCATAGTCTAGTGCGACTGCGAAGAAACCTTTGTCGAACTGCTTACCCCAGGAGCCATAAATGTTCGCGAACTCGCCACCGCCATGCTCGGTGAAGTCAAGGCTGCCGCCGACTTCAAAACCGTCATAGTCGTTACGAAGAATGACGTTTGCAACACCAGCAACAGCGTCAGAACCGTAAACGGAAGACGCGCCATCGAGCAGAAGCTCGTAGGAGTCGACGAAAGAAGATGGGATCAGGTTGACGGATGGATCAGATGGCGCGCCTTCAACACCGATTGGTGCGATGCGGCGACCATTGATGAGCGCCAGAGTACGGCCCGAACCGAGACCACGGAAAGAAATCGTGGAAGAACCTGGTCCGTTGTCGAGAACGAAGCCTTGGAAAGAGTCATCAATCTGGAGACCAGAAGCTGCTGTTGAGTCCTGAAGGACGTCAGCCGGGTCAACGAGACCAATCTCGCGAGAAAAGTCTGCAGTGATAACCTGAACTGGAGCAACGGAGGTAAACTCGCTGCGCTGAAGACGAGAACCGGTTACGACGACTTTCTGTTGACGAGACTCGTCGGTCGATTCTTCCGTTTCTTCGATTATGATGACTTCGTCGGACTCTGTTTCCTGCGCGATTGCAGGATGAGCCAACGTCATTGCGCCAAGAGCTGCACCAAAGGCGAGTTTATGGCGGAACGAAAACATGGTTTTCATGAAATACCCCGAAGCTAAAAGACTAAAGGCGAGAACAGACTGCCCTCTGAGATACGCCTTGGTGGGAAGCATGCATGGGGTCAGGCCGGTGGCAAGTGAATATTACACGCTCGTAAGGAGCAAAGGTCATTTGTGCTGCGTTATGTTGCAGAACTGCCACAAAATTTTCACATCAGGCCGGAAGTCATCAAAAAGAATGCCCCGGATAACCAGTTTTCGGTCATCCGGGGCAGCTTTTTGTGAATCAATTGTTAGGTTTAGTGGCCGCCAGATCGACGCAGAAACGCCGGGATTTCGAGGTCCGTGTCATCATCGTCGTGAAGGGATGACGATGCTTCAGACGGATCGTTTGCCGTCTGCGGAACATCCTCAAACGGTGTCTCGGCATCATCACCAGTCGGACGGCGCCACCCAAAGAGATTGTGAAGCGAATTCGAACGCGGTTCTTCCGCTGGTGGCGGAGCTGGCGTCTGCGTGAACGGCTTGGACGTATCCGGGAAAGATGGTCCGCCAAAGACTGAATCCACGCTGACACGACCATTTGTCACAACAGGTTTCTGGACTTCCGGAGTTGCCGGTTCGACAGGTTCTGCGCGCGCGACTACGGCTTCCGGCTCGGCTTTAACTTCAGGTTTTTCGGCAGGCGCCTCTGCTTTGACTGAAGACGGACGAGCTTCCTGTGTTCGACGGCTGACCGTCGATGCAAAGCTGGCAACACTATCAGGCTCGACTGCAGAGACTTCGGTATCGATACCCGTTGCAACGACAGAAACACGCATCTTGCCTTCGATTGTTTCATCAAAGGTCGAACCAAGAATGATATTGGCCTCTGGGTCCACCTGGTTGCGGATCTCGTTTGCAGCCTCATCAACTTCATAAAGCGTCATGTCATAGCCGCCAGTGATGTTGATCAGAACGCCTTTTGCGCCTTTGAGAGAGATATCGTCGAGAAGCGGGTTTGCGACAGCGGCTTGAGCAGCCTCAAGCGCACGGCCTTCACCGTTCGCCTCGCCCGTTCCCATCATTGCAGAGCCCATTTCGGCCATAACGGTCCGAACGTCTGCGAAGTCGAGATTAATGAGACCCGGCATGACCATGAGGTCGGTAATGCCGCGAACACCAGAATAAAGAACCCGGTCAGCCATCTGGAAGGCGTCGGCGAATGTTGTCTGCTCGTTGGCGACACGGAAGAGGTTCTGGTTTGGAATGACGATCAGCGTATCGACATGCTTTTTAATCTGCTCAAGGCCTTGCTCAGCAAGAGACATGCGGCGCTTGCCTTCAAAGCCAAACGGCTTGGTGACGACGCCAACTGTCAGGATGCCGCGATCCCGGGCGCAACGCGCGATAACCGGCGCAGAGCCTGTTCCCGTACCGCCGCCCATGCCAGCCGCGATGAATACCATGTGCGCGCCTTCGAGGTAGAGGTTAATCTCTTCCATCGATTCTTCGGCAGCAGCTGATCCGATTTCAGGTCGCGCGCCAGCACCAAGACCAGACGTGGTCTCAAGGCCAAGCTGAATTCTGTTCTCACATGAAGAGCGGGAGAGCGCCTGAGCATCTGTGTTTGCGACCACAAACTCCACGCCCTGAAGTTCGGCCTTAATCATGTTATCGACAGCGTTTCCGCCTGCGCCACCGACACCAAACACAACGATTCTGGGTTGTAAATCTATACTCATTTGTCTCGCCTCGTCGAACACCATTCTGGGTGATTCTCGTTTCAATCGTCGACCGACAGGCTTAATTCACCGTTAAAGGAAACAAAAAAATTCAGATGTTTTCCTTTAGCCAGTTCACAGCCCGACCAAACACTCCAGCGTTAGCCACGCGGCCAGTATCAGACTTGCCTTGTTTCTGCGTGGCTTTGGGGTCTCCGCCCCGCGCATGGTCGAATGTTAACAGACCTGCAGCGGTGGAAAAAGTGGGACTCGCACATTCTTCGCCAAGTTGAGCCGCTTTAATGGGTTTTCCCAGCCGAACGGGCATTGCAAGCACCCGCGATGCGAGCTCGCGTACGCCTGGAAGCTCTGAAGCGCCACCAGTGAGAACCGCACGACGTGGCACTTTTCCGCCAAGACCACTGGTCGAGAGCGACCGAGAGACGAGTTCAAATGTTTCCTCAAGGCGCGGAGCGATAAATTTACTCAGCTCAGCTTTGGACATCCGACAGGATTGCAGTCGTCCGTCATCACCAATTTTCGGTGTCTCGACAAGATCAGACGGGCCGTCACCCATGATCGCGACCGAGCCATGAAGCGTCTTGATCCGTTCAGCTGCAGGTAGAGTTGTGCCAATCCCCTGAGCGATGTCCGATGTCACATGACTGCCGCCAATCGGAAGTGTATCAAACCAGGCAAGAGCACCGTTCTGGAAGACAGAAATTCCGGTAGAGCCACCGCCCATATCAATACAGATTGCGCCATTGTCGCGCTCATCTTCGACAAGCACGGCATCGGCACTCATAAAGGCACCCGCCGAGAGGCTGTCGATTTTCAGATGCGCGCGCGAAACACACATGCTGAGATTTTTATAGACTGGTTTGGCCATGGTGATCAGCGCCAGAGTGACACCCAGCTTATCAGCAAACATGCCGCGAGGGTCGCGTACGCCATCATTGCCATCAACGGCATAACTTACGGGAATTGCGTGAAGCACCTGGACTTTATCATTCCGCCCCTCGGTCAATGCCTGATCCATCAGTCGCAGAACATCACGCTGAGTGACTTCACGGCCAGACATATCAATCTGACTGCGAACGCGGGTTGATTTCACCGATGGACCGCTGGCCGAAAGCCGAACACTGTCAATCTGAAGCCCTGCCATGCGCTCGGCATCTTCGACGGCAAGTCGGATAGACCGTTCCAGGCCTTCCATATCGATCACAACACCGCCTTTGAGCCCGCGGCTGGACTGCTGACCATACCCCAGCAACTCGAAACCACCTGAGGAATCCGTCGTGCGCGCAATCAGGCAACCAATGCGCGTCGCGCCAAGGTCGAGTACGGCAATGGGTTGGCCAACCTTGCGCAGGCGTGAGTTCATACTTGCCAGAAGGCGCTCATCCAGTCCTGACATCAGCCAGCACCTCCGATTTCTGCGAGGGCGAATTCATTGTTTTTCTTGCGGACGTAAACCAGCCCGGAATCCCGAAGGTCGACGCGCTCAAGCTGGCGATCGAGTACACCCGTCTCCCGCTGCAGCGCAGCCAGAACGGTCAAAGCATCTTCACGCGCCTCTCCGGATGGCAGACTGATACGCACACCCGAGACCATAACAAGATCCCAGCGGCGGTTGCCGATCCGGTCTGCATAATCCAGTCTGGAATGTATTGTCTGAAAGGCTTCAAGCTCTTCGAGGAGCGACGGCCAGGCCTCAACAGCGCCTTCACCCTGCACCACTCCGTACTCCGCGCCTTCAATCGTGACCGACGCTTCTTCTCCGGTCACATGCAGCGGGGTCAAAGGCGCATCGAGCGTTTCACGAAACATGACGGACGTTTTGAGCGGCGTGACAAACACAGTCACCTGGTTAGGCCAGAAACGGTGAACCTGAATATCACCAAAGCCCTTCAACTGATCGAGGCGCGCTTTCAGGGCATGCGGGTCAGCACGAAACATGCTGTCACCTTCAACAATGCCCAGCTTAGCGCGGATTGCGTTTTCCTGGTCGTCTGAAACTTCAATGATCTGGATAGACTTGATCGACAAGCCGACCGTCTTCGCAGCGCCATCTGCCAATTGATTGGCTTTGTTCTCCACGACAGACATGGATTGCCCCATCCAGGCGGCAGCGCCAACCAGAATAGCCAAGAGAAAAAACACGCCCATGATAATGGACGATGCATCGGCCGTTTGTTTCACAACAGCATCACGTGCAGGAGACGCAGGCTTCTGCCCTCCCTTGGTGGTTTTTCTGCCGCTGGACTGTTTCTTCTGACCACCCTTCACCTGGGGCATGACGCATCCTCAATCATCCACCCGACCAGTTCGGCAAAAGAAATGCCGAGGCTGGCCGCCTGTTCCGGGACGAGAGAGGTTGGCGTCATGCCAGGCTGCGTGTTGGTTTCCAATATCACAAGCCGGTCCCTCTCGTCATCGTAACGAAAGTCGGACCGCGTCACACCGCGACAACCGAGCGCCTGGTGAGCCTTCAATGCGGCTTCCATGGCAGCTTGTGTCACTTGCCCCGGCAAATCTGCCGGAACCACGTGGCGCGATCCCCCACTCGCATATTTTGCGTCAAAATCGTAAAACTCTCTTAACGGTATGATCTCTGTGACACATAAAGCGCGATCTCCCATCACACCGACTGATAATTCTTTGCCCGGGATGTATTCTTCACACATCAGATTGTCGCCATAGACCCAGCTTTCAGACATCAGTTGGTCGGCGGGTGCATTCTCACCCTCGCGAATAATAACGACCCCAAAGCTCGAACCTTCTGCGATAGGTTTGATCACATAAGGTGGTGGCAAAGGGTGTTCAGAGGAGGCATCGGCGCGGGTTACGCGCACGTCTGCGGCAATTTCAATCTGGTTTTGCGCATAGACCGCCTTGGACTTGCGCTTGTCCATCGCAACAGCTGACGCCGCGACGCCGCAATGGGTGTAGGGAATACCCATCACTTCGAAAATACCCTGCACGCAACCATCTTCTCCCCAGGGCCCGTGAAGACCGTTCAGAATGACGTCCGGAGCTGCGTCTTTTATTTGCTGAGGGAGATCACGCGTCGCGTCGATTTCGATGACTTCATATTTGCCAAGCTCGCGTGCAGCCTTTGCCATAGCCGTGCCGGATGAGATCGATACCGGTCGCTCTGAGGACCATCCGCCATAAACAACTGCCACGCGTTTCATTTGCGCTCTCCCAACACTTTACTAACGGCCATTCTGCTCGCCAAAAAAGGCAGACCTGAGACGAATTCGAGGATTTTGGGAAGAGGATGCCTCATCACGGTGAAAGAAACTTCTCAGACACCTTCGGGCGGAAAAGACCTCACGACTTCATCAATTACTGTCTTTGCAATTCCCGTATGTCGCACTACCGATTGATCGAACAGGCAGACGAGAATAGGCCTGCATTTTGAGTGAGTCTTTCGACGATGGATCGCAATCATGACTGATACGCCAACATCTTCCGATATAGTTTCCAGATATTATGCTGCGTTCAATGCCAAGGACTGGGGCGCCATGACAGGCTTTCTCAGTGATGACGTCCGGCATGACGTGAATGAGGGCGCGGGGCGCAATGGCAAAGCCCGGTTCGCAGACTTCCTGCAACACATGGATCACTGCTATGACGAAACCCTGACAGACGTAGTGATCATGACGAACGACACTGGGTCACGTGCTGCCGCCGAATTCATCGTCAACGGCATATATAAAGAGACAGACGGCGGACTTCCTCCCGCTTCCGGCCAAAGCTATCGACTTCCCGCTGGCGCCTTTTTCGAGATCGAAAACGGCCAGATCCAGCGTGTGACCACTTACTACAATCTGCAACACTGGATCGAGCAGGTTCAGGGCGATCTTTAAGCACAGGCAATTGTTTTGGCATCTTTAGACGACCTCAATTCCGGCAAGCTCGCCGGACAGAAACACGTTCGGCTCAATGAAGGCCTGACGGAATTCCCCAAGGCACTGTTTGAGCTGGCTGACACGCTCGAAGTGCTCGACCTGAATAGCAATGAATTGTCCAGCCTTCCGGATGATTTCGGCCGCTTCAAAAAGCTCCGTATTCTGTTTCTGTCCAACAATCCTTTCACGGTATTGCCAGAAGTCTTGTCCGACTGCCCTGCACTTTCGATGGTGGGTTTCAAGAACAACAAGATCAGCCAGGTCCCGGAAAATAGTCTGCCAGATCAGTTGAGATGGCTGATCCTGACAGACAATGAAATCACCGCCCTTCCCCAATCAATCGGTCGGTTGAACAAGTTGCAGAAATGCATGCTGGCTGGAAACCAGCTGACTGACCTTCCTGAAGAGATGGCAAACTGCCGGTCGATTGAATTGCTGCGCCTGTCGGCAAATCATTTTGAAGCCATTCCGGACTTCGTCTTCGACCTGCCAAAACTGACCTGGCTGACCTTCGCCGGGAACCCATTGCATCAAGCCTTTGAAAACCAGCTCGACCTGCCGAGTATTTCATTTGGCGACCTGACGCTGGAAGACGTGCTTGGTGAAGGCGCGTCAGGTGTAATCTCGCGTGCGATCTGGTCTTCGCCGCCATCGGACCTCGCTGAGGAGCAAGGCGAAGTTGCGGTGAAAGTCTTCAAAAGCGATGTCACCAGCGACGGTTATCCGCAGGACGAAATGAAAGCCTGTCTGGCGGCAGGTCGGCACCCCAACCTTGTTCATCAGCTTGCTCGCGTAACCGATGCCGCACGTTCCGGACTTGTCATGAGGCTTATCGGAGCTGAGTATCGAAATCTCGGCCTGCCGCCGACTTTCGAAACCTGCACGCGCGACGTTTTCGCGTCAGACCTGGTGTTGAGCGCAGAGCAGGCTCTGCACATCGCCAGGCAGATGACAGATGTCTTGCAACATCTTCGGGCGCATCAAATCTGTCATGGTGACCTTTACGCGCACAATACGCTGATCAATGCCGACAGCCATGTCCTGTTCGGTGACTTTGGCGGCGCCGCAAATTACGCGTCACTTCCACAAGATCAGGCTGAGAGACTGGAGCGCGTGGAAGTTCGTGCCCTCGCCTGCCTGTTCGAAGACCTGGTGTCGCTGGTTCCGATACCTGATCGCGAAGCCCCTCAGATCAAAAGTCTGATTGAACTCATCCAGGACTGCATGTCGACACCGGTTACAGCACGCCCGGATGTTCGCACGATCAGAGCGCGGCTCGGATGATATCTGTCTGGATAGAATTTCTGACAGGCAAATTCATTGCCCACGTCATAAGATGTATATACATGTGATTTATAAGTTCTGGAGCCGATATGACTTACAAAATGCCTGACGAAGCCCTGACACCTGAGGCATTCATGGAAAGGGCGGCAACAAGTCTCCCAGCTCATCTCGGAATTCGTCTTACCAAAACGACGCGCGAAATGTTTGTCGGCGAATTCGACGTGAAGCCATTTCACATGGCACCGAATGGATTCCTGCACGCCGGGAGCGTTGTGACACTCGCTGACTCAATGTGCGGGCTCGCCTGTGCAGCCAACCTTCCGGACACTTCAAGCGGGTTTACGACCATAGAGCTAAAGACGAATTTCTTCGGCACAGCTCTCGAAGGGACGGTCACCGCCACCGCAGTGCCGGTTCATCTGGGTCGCACGACGCACGTCTGGGATTGCGAGGTCACACATCGCGACACAGGCAAGCGAATGGCACTATTTCGCTGTACCCAGATGGTTCTCTTTCCCAAATCCTGACGCCTGATCAGAGAAAAAGCGTTCGCCGCTTTCTCTGATTAAATTGAGACGAGATTCCCAATAACGAAGCTTTTCCTTGCGAAACATTCAGAACCGGCCGCGTGCGGTTTATCAGTTCATCCCGGATTTCACCTCGCCCGGCGCTGATGGGCACCAGCGCTATTTTGCATTGGCGGACAAATTGAGACACCCGTTTTTCTTCCTCGGGAAGAAATTGGTACATGTTGTTGCTGTTTTTGCGGAGCCTCAGTCCCAGGACGTGTTCTCCCAATTTCTGACGAAACTCCGAACGGCACGTATTCCGCAGATGGTCGCGATAAGCGGCGCTGATGTCTGTTGATTCGCCGATGTGGATCAGCTCGTCATCGGGCGCCCGCACAATAACCAGTCCCGGCCCGTCCTCTCCAGGTCGACCATCTGTCGCTGTCGGATCAACGGTCAGCGCCATACGTCCGCCTGCTGACACCAGCTCTGCACTGACCGCCTGGATCCGGTTCCAGAGTGAGACCGCATTAGACCATACGTAATCACCATTTTCGTCGAGCCCTGTCAGGCGGAGCTTTCGAGCAAGGTGCGCGCGCACATATTCAGACAGCTCCAGGCGGCAAATTTGCGTCGGGATGAAGCGAAGCGCGAAGTCTTCAATCGCATAATTCGTGTCGCCACGATTTCGGCGATAGTCTTTGTAGAACTCCGAGTGAAGGGAATGCCGCTGACGTCCCAACGTCTGTTTCAGATTGAATGTCTCACCGACGAAGAAAGTCTCTGCGTCGGCCAGAAACAGATAAACGCCAGCGACGTCTGGCCCAGTCTCATCCATGGGCACTCGGCGGGCGGACAATAGCGCTCTGAAGCCGTCCGCGAGCAAAACATCAGAACTGTCCTGAACAGAATTCCAGAATGCCATTCATCCATCCCTCCACGGGATGGGAAGCTAGTTGGGGGTTGCGAACAGACCGTCTAATCCGGCACCAAAATTTCTTTCGAATTTCGATTACTGATCAACGCGCTTCAACCCATTTGTATAGCGTTGCCAGTTTTCGACATAATGCAGCGCAGAGGCCAGCAACATCTGCTCACCAGCTTCATCAACTTGGCGGATGACTTTTCCCGGGGCACCCATAACCAGAGAGTTATCTGGAATCTCTTTGCCTTCAGGAATGAGCGCGTGCGCCCCAATGAGACAATTCTTGCCAATTTTTGCGCGGTTCAGAACCGTCGCCCCAATGCCAATCAGGGAATTATCGCCAATCGTGCAGCCATGAAGCATGGCCATGTGCCCCACTGTCACATTCTTCCCAATCGTCAGAGGTACTCCTGCGTCCGTGTGCAAAACGCTACCGTCCTGAACGTTCGAATTCTCGCCGATTGTGATTGGGTCATTATCCCCACGAGCCACGACGTTGAACCAGATGCTTGCATTCTCTTTAAGCACCACGCTGCCCAGAACTGTTGCATTGTCCGCAATCCAGTATTTCCCAACACCCGGAAGAGAAACTCTTTTATCTCCAAGGTCATAGACTGCCATATTCATCCCTTGCCTGTGTTTTACACGAAAGTTTCGTGTATATTTCGTCTTGTATATCTCTTAACTGTTGTATGGTGGACTTGTCTAAAGATTCGCAGAGATTCGGACTTATCCAGGCTCTGTGACAGTGAAAAGAGGTGCGCGTGGAAACACGTTTTGCATTGTGTGCTGGGCCCGGGCCCACCCAACGAGCGGACAGACCATCCGCCACCTCTTTTGCCCCTCAGTTTTTTAACAAACGCCGCAGTGCTTCAAGGCCTGCGGCGTTTTTCTTTGTAGTAAGCCAAGGAGGCCTTTATGGGTAAACGATCTGCAGTACGGAAAATTCGCAATGCCGAATTCAATACCGACGCCTATTTCGAAGACGAATCCCAGGCACAAGGCCACAGCTTATACGCCATTGACGGCGGCTGGACGCCAGATGACGAACCAAGAGGTCGCGCTGGCAACAGAAAGCAGAAAGACGCGCCACCTCGCGAGCAAAGCTACACGAAAAATGTGAAGCCGCGCTCCGAAGGTCAGGCTCAGCTGATGAAGGCGATCGACACGTATAACCTTGTCTGCGCGCTTGGTCCGGCGGGAACGGGTAAAACCTATCTCGCGATCACAAAGGCCGTCGAAGCTCTGCAAAAAGGTGAAGTTGGCCGGATCGTACTTGCCAGACCCGCCGTGGAGGCCGGTGAACAGATCGGCTTTTTGCCAGGCGCCATGGAAGACAAACTCGCCCCCTATCTGCGCCCACTTTACGATGCATTGTCGGACCGCCTGTCTCCAAAGCAATTGAAGGAAATGCTGGCAGAAGGTGTCATCGAAATCGCCCCGATCGGTTTTATGCGCGGCCGGACTCTCAACAATGCTTTCGTGGTCGTCGATGAAGCTCAGAACTGCACCTATACGCAGATCAAAATGTTGCTGACGCGTCTTGGCTGGCACTCGACCATGGTTGTGACGGGTGACCCGGCGCAATCCGATCTTCTGCCAGAACTTTCAGGCCTTAAGACAGCGGCTGACAAGCTTGAAGCTCTGAATGATGTCGCGGTTGTCCGCCTGCAGGCCGAAGACGTGGTACGCCACCCACTGGTCGCCCAGATGCTCGACACGCTCTAGGCCAGAGAGTTCAAGATTAAACGAGGAAGCCCGCTATTCGGCGGGCTTTTTTGTGTCTGTGCCTAGAAGACGATCTGCCGCCATGGCAACGCCGCGATCGCGATCGTCTTCACCGGCAGGCTGGGTCGGACAGTTCTCCGGAATACCGAAATGCAGATCGAGGTCTTCGGAATTGACCGAGGAATTTAAAAGCGCATCAGCCAGGCGCTCTTTCTCAAACCAGATCAGGTCCTGACGCGCGCACGTTCGGGCAAACTGGAACAGGCGTTCACGCTCATTCTGATCGAAATCAAGAGACCCGCCAAACGCCAGGTCAGGCGGGATGAACGCAACGCTGAAATTCATATTGTGCTGAGCCGAGAGAGCCGCGTACTCGCCAATCGCGCTACGGCCGCCAAAAATCAGCATCGTGTCAAAGGCTTTGGACACGATCTCAATGGTATTGACTTTCGTCATGCTGGATGGCGACTTCATCGGCCCATTCATGATGATGTAGAGATTGGCATTATCCAGAATGCCGATCGGATCGGACCAGAGCGACATGAGTTCCGGCCCCAGAAAGAAGGGCACAGTTGCTGACCCATCGACGTGCATTTCCTGATAGGTCTCGCCGTTCGCCTCCACATCCAGCATGACCGGTGGAAACACGCCCGGCACGCTTGCTGATGCCACCAGAATGTCGCGAAACAACTCTCGCGCCCGCGCATCTCGCTTTAACGCGATCTCACCCATATTCCAGTAGGTCGTTAGCTGACGATCGAGATTGGTCGTCGCAACGAGAAGCACGCGCCCCTTCTCAGCCTCAGTCGCGACGGCGGAAACCAGCTCATCAGTCACATATTGATCAACAAGATTGCGAAGCGGTTCGGGTTTGAAAAAGCTCGGCCGATAAAAAATACCGATGCCTTCTGTTTTCAGAAGCTCTGATGCTGTTTCGCCGGCAAAGGCATCCTGAAGTTCGTCATCCCATTCCGATCCAAGAAATGCGAAAGGCGCGATGAGCGCGCCTGTGCTGACACCTGTCACAACCTCAAACTGAGGACGATCCTCAAGTTCTGTTAGTCCGACAAGCAAGCCCGCACCGAAGGAACCACCCGCGCCTCCGCCGGAAAGCGCGAGAAAATCGAGCGAGCCGTCATTCGACTTTTTCAATCGAGCAAGAACGTCTTCATTGATCTGAACATAGTCAGGGTTGAACCCCACATAGCGGATATCCGGATCGAAACCCGGCACCACAGCATCGAATGGCGCCGGAGGCGGCCCCGATCTCGGCTGGGTGATACAGGCAGATAAAACCAGAGCGCTGAGGCTTAGAACGCCGGTGGTCAGGCAATTTCGGATCACGTCGTCGTCCAGATCTTGTTATCAGATAATATCCATATATCGGCGACGGTGCGGTGCGTCACGATCTCCTTGCGGAAGGTTGTGCGTCAGAGCGATCCGCCTGCGCCTGAAAAACGCTGCTTCAGGCCGCTGAGGAAAGCGTTTGCTGTGGTGGTATCAGCTAGGCGGCGAACTGTGTCGCTGAGCCGCGTGGATGACACATCGCTCGTGCCGGTTAACAGGTCGAACGTGTCACCCTCAGACGTCGGCTGAATCTGAGTGAGATACTCAGCTCGCAACGCGCTTAAGCCATCGCTGTCGCCCTCGAGACGATAGGCGACTGCTGCACGGATCGCTGTCTGGAGCTGACGGCCTGAAAGTGGCGCGCCCGGATCAGGCAAAATACGATGAAGCGCCCGCCCTGCCGCGCCCCAAGAGCGCGCTCGCCAGTGAACTTCTGCGAGGAGCTCTTTCGCAGCCTCATCATCGAGCGTTTCGAGCAGCTCAATCGCATGGCCATAGCGCTGCAATTCCATATGAGCCGCCGATTCCAGAAGACGGCGTTCGAGACGCAGCTCATTGCTCAGCCCGGAAAGCCTGGTCGTATTGAGTGTTTGAAGCGCTTTTTCTGGCCGACGATCCAACAGATAGATGGCCGCAAGATCGGCCGCAATCTGAGCACGGCTTTGCCCGATAAGATTTCGGTTCTCGACTTGGTGGGCCAGAAGCTCAGTGGCCGGTTCGAGCAGATCAAAATCGACAAGCCGTCCTGCAAGCAGACGTATCATTCGATCGCCATCGGGACCGATTGGCGTCAGATCCTTGAACTCATAATAGAGCGCCAGCGCTGAAATCGGATCGAGCGAGTCTGCCTTCCCATCAAGGTACAATCCCTTGAACTGATCTGCGAGCTTGATCCGCAGATCTCTCGCGCCAGGAAGATTTGGAAATTCCTGCGCAAAATTGAGCGCAAGTGTCAGTGCTTCCCGGAACCGCCCGAGTTCGTAATAAGAATCAACAAGCGCCGAGACGATTTCAAGTTCGAGAGCATCGCCGCGCCATCGGAAACGGAGCGTATCAAGACGGTCTGCCGCGTCCAGATTACTCATCCGGCCTTCTTCCACTGCCAGCTTGATATCAGCAAGTTCGGCCCTCACCCGGACATTCGGGCTCGGATGGTTCAGAAGTCCCGCGAAGATGTCGCGCGCGTCGTCATTCCGGTCTGTGGCAAGAGCGAGTTCTCCGAGAGTCAGTCGCGCTTGTCCCTGCGCCTCTTCGTCATTGCTGCGAGACGCCGCGAGAGCATGCGTTTCGGCCAGTGCGCCATCGCCCATACGGATCATTGCCCGCGCGGCAGCCGCATGAAAACGTGCCGCCCATTCTGGTGTATGCGCATTAATCATGGGTGCGGCCTGCAGGAATGACTGGCGCGCTTTTCGCCACTCACCGATTTCTGCATAGGCCAGCCCCAGCCATGCTGATGCCGCTGCGTCACCGCGAACACTGCCATGATCGAGTGCTTTGACCGCATCTTCGAAGCGGCCAGTCATGATATCTGCCGCACCTTTCAGTGTCCGCCACTGGGCATCCTGTTCAAGTAGCGGATCTGCCGTAACAGCTTCGTTCAAGGGTCCGTAAGCCTCAGCGGCCAGTTCCCAGGCCAGGAAAAACTTGGCGAGGTCCATCATGGCGGCCTGTCCAGCGAATTGCTGCGCATCTGCGCGAGCTGCGGCAGCTGATAATCTGTTTTGACTGGACCAGAACTCTCCTGTACCGCCCTCACGCCAAGTCGCGAAATCCAGAAATCCGGGCGAGAGGCTCTCGCGGCTGGCCAAATTGGATTCAACACCCCACCGGGAAAGCTCCAGACCGGACTCACGACGAATTCTGACCTGATCTCCGCGTTGTTCGACCTGAAGATCATCTGTTCTCGGCGCGACAACCAGGCCATGTGCTGTTACAGGCAGGCTGGCATCCACGAAAGACAAAGACTGCACTAGCGCTGTCGACGGATTAAAGGCCGGCACCATAATCAGCCTGTCGCCAATCTCCGGGTCCTCAAGAGAGAAGACCGTGCCTGATCCCTCAACCACGGCTTCTAGACCTGATCCACCATCGCCTGCAATACGCGTAGGTTTGATCTGGCGATCTGCCAATTCGCCATCATTTCCAATGCTGATATGCCAGTGACGGCCATCGGAATTGACCTTGATCAGCAAATCTCTGGGCAGAAAGAGCCGAAGCGCCATGCCAGAGTCAGACCGGATCTCATCGATCCGCGTTCCCGTGGCCTGTCGCAGGCCTTCGAGATCAAACGAACCATCTGCTGGAAATGCGATCCAAACAGCATCATGTCGACGAAACACGACGCCTGGAATATCGGCCGCAAACTCCAGATCCACTTCCATGCCGCGTGCCTGTGGCACGACGCGTACCGGCACTTTTCCTGAAGACGGTATTGCCTCTGACCAAAGACGAGGCTGTTTAACCGGAATGATTTCTGCTGGTTCTTCAGCTTCAGTTTGCAGCGCAGCTGGCAACAGGTTTCGCGGCTCATTTTCCTGAGTTTCGGCGACCTCAGTGACCTGCGGAGGTGGCGGCTTCCGACTTGGCGGCGCGATGCCTTCATCGTCCGGAAGATTTTCAGCCAGCTCCTGCAGCGCCGCAGGAAGAACCACGTCGTCTTCAGTTTCAGGTTTTTCGCCCGGATGAAGGCGAACAATGACCGCACTTTCAACATCGACCGCACTCGCCCAGTAGCCGTCGGCGATATCCAGGTCGACCACAAAGGATTCCTCGGTGTTTTCAGCCACAATGGTTTCCAGGCCGGTCGGCGGATCGATCCGCAAATGGACGAGGTCTGCAATACCGCGCCGGTCAAAAACAATCTGGAAATCATCACCAATGTCAGATGACTGAAAATTGACGGTCTCAGGCCAGTAGAATGCAACTGTCGAAAAATCGTCGGTTTCAGACCCTGTAACAATCACATCTAACGGCTCTGGAATCGCAGCAAGTCTCGCGGCCTCGGCTGCTGCAGCTGCCTGACGCGCCTGCTCAGCTTTCACCGCAACCAACGGAGACAAGATGTCCGGCGGATCGCTGGTCATGGTTTCAGGCAGGAGATCAATCGCTGTCAGATCCAATGATCGTGACTGATGAATATTGTACTCGCGAGCCAGCGCTATTCGGACTTCACGCTCATCCTCACTCTGGCGAGCGATTGCGATATAGTTTGGCAGCCCCTCTGTCAGGGCTTCGACGTCGATATCGACCGGTTCATCAAATTGCAGGATAAGTACAGGCCCAACCTGACGCGCCAGAATCTCCGGCCCCGCCTCTGAGCCATCCGCCCAGCTGGCAACAATCCGGCCATATCCGGCACTCTGGTCCAGATCCAGAGACACCGCACGACCTTCCGCCCAGGCGGTCTGACCACCTGCCAGCGCAGCGCTCCCAACGACCAGAGGCGCCGACCAGGACAGAAGACGCCGCTTAAGGTTCAAAAGACCTTGCCTCCAGATCAGAGACAGTTTCAGGTGGCTCGGTTTTCTTCGCCATGAGCGTGGTCAGCGCGCGAGCACGCTCAGAATTCATATTCGACAACACAGCAGCCATCGCCGCCGGTTTCATACGATCCGCCAGTTCAAGCATGAGAATGTCGTCGAGCGTATCGAAAATGCGCGCGGCATCTTTCGGCTTCATGCTCTCATAGACCTTCACGAGCGATGCGAGCTGTTCTTCGTTCTGTTCATCCAGGTCGACCAGCAATCCCTGAATGCTGGCCTCAAGGCGCTTCAACTCATCAATCTGGTCATTGAGACGCGTTTCTGCCGCAGAGATCGTCATTTCGCGCGTATCGAGCGTAGACTCGCGGGCGTCGAGCGACTCGCGCCGGTCCGCGAGTGATCTCAGTACCTGAATTTCATATTGAGAAAGCCCCGCCTGTTCAGCAATCTGATCAGTCGATGGGCACATATTCTCTTCTGCGCCGCTTTCCGTCTCGGAGCTTTCTTCCTGCTCTGAGACCATTTCCGGAAGCGCTGATGTCTCAATCGGCTGAGTTGGTGACGCAGACGGCTCAGAATTTTCTGCGGCCATCGCGCCTGCAGCTTCAGCAATGGACACCGCCTTTACCGACAGGACGCCGAAAGCGACGATGCCAATAACCGGGAGAAGGCGAACACGAGAACTGGACATGATTTAATATCCTTTCCGACCGGAGCGCGGCAGATTGTTTGACAGTGAACGAGCCTCATCGATCCGCGACTGAAGCTCACGTCCGGTTTCAGCAGCTGTTTTGCGAAGCCCCTGAACGGCGAGTTCCGCCTGAGCGATGGTCTCTGCCAGTTCGCGGGCCGCTTCGATCATCCCGTCATTGCCTTTGCGCAAGCGGTTCAGACGCTGATCAAGCCGCCAGCAATAAATAATGGTTAACAGCAAAAGTGCTGCCAGGCCGATCTCCATGAAGAATCCATAGGTCATCAGCTGTCTCCCAGAATCTCGGCGCGTGCGCGGTCAGATATCGGGCTTTCAACCCGAACAGCCACTTTTGGACCCATTCGCCCGACACGACCATCGGTCAGGCGGGCTTCTCCGCATTTAATTTCAACGCGGGAATCCGGCGTCGCATTCAGGAAGAGCGTGTCTCCCACTTCAAGATTCAGAATCTTTCCGAGTGGAACATCCATCTCATCCAGAACCGCCTGAATATCGAGTTTTGCAGCCCACAATTCTGAAGCAAGGTGACCTTCCCAGATATTGTCCCGACCGAACTTCTCACCCATGAAGTTCTGCAAAAGCATTTTCCGGATAGGTTCCAGTGTCGCGTATGGCAGAAGCAGTTCGGCCCGGCCGCCACGATCTTCCATGTCGATCCGTAGCTTCACCAGAATGGCTGCGTTGGCCGGACGGGCAATTGCCGCAAATCGCGGATTGGTCTCAATCCGGTCGAGCTCAAAGTCGACATCGGTGAGCGGCGCAAAAGCCTGCTTGGCATCGCCGAGAATGACTTCCACGAGACGTGTCACAAGTGACCGTTCGATCGTGGTGTATGGACGGCCTTCGATCCGCATCGCCACTGTGCCGCGGCGACCACCGAGCAGCACGTCCACGATGGAATAGATGAGGTTTGAATCGACCGTCAGAAGCCCAAAGTTGTCGAGCTGCTTCGCGCGGAAAACTGACAGAATAGCGGGCAGCGGAATAGAGTTCAGATAGTCACCAAACCGGATTGAGGTGATCGCATCGAGTGAGACCTCGACGTTATCCAAGGTAAAGTTCCGCAGTGACGTCGTGAGCAGTCGCACCAGACGGTCGAAGACGACCTCCAGCATCGGCAAGCGCTCATAAGAGACCATCGCCGAGTTGATAATCGCGCGAATACCGGATGTGTCATCTGCTTCTTCATCTTCAAGCGAGAAGCCGAGAAGACTGTCAATCTCGTCCTGGTTGAGGATCCGTTCTGTTGTGGTGTTCGAACCGACGACAGCACTTGCGAGATTTGTCTTGGCCGCCTGCTCTTCGTTCGCGAGGGAGGCTTCCCATTCCGCGGCAAAATCGTCACCCAAGCCATCATCATCACCGCCCTGAGCAGCGGTGTCAGCCTCAAGTTCCGCGGCCCATTCCGCGGCGAGTTCATCATCTGTTTTGCCGTCAGACATTTAGCGAAACCTACTGAACAATGAATTCCTCGATGAGAACGGCGTCGATGGAATCCGGATACAAACTCAGATTCACGCGACGAAGCAGTTCCCGACGAATACGATAGTCACCTGCAGAGCCACTGAGATCATCAATGCGCATTTCGCGCAGAAACATCTGAAACTGATCGGTAATGCGCGGCAGAACCGAATCGACCTTGCTGAAGACTTTCGGATTGTGCGCTTCCAGCGTCAGCTTCAAAAGCAATTGAGAGCGGCGACCACCGCCACTGTTCACCGTGACCAGAATTTTCGGCATGGTGTAAAAGCTCGGATTGCCAGGATCACCGATCTGAACAATCGCGCCATTATCTTCGAGTTCAGAGGACGATTTCACACCGTGTGCGTCATCAGATCCATGCGTATCACTGGTGCCATGCGAATCATCTTCGCCATGACTATCCTGCTCTCCGTGCGAATCATCTTCGCCGTGGCTGTCGTCTTCGCCATGTTCATCAAGACTTTCAACTTTTGTAGCTGCGTCGGCTTTACCGCCGCCCAAAAGCATCATCGCCCCGACGCCACCGCCGACCAAAACCAGCAATGCGGGCAAAATAACAAACAATACCAATGTCTTACCCGCCATCTTCTTTTTGACGGGAGCGTCTTCCAGCGCCTCTACTGAGGCGTCATTTTCCGACATGTCTTCGTTTTCTTCGGACATTATATTCAGATCCTGCAGGTTCTACCGGGCAAAAATGACCGCTCTTGGTTAAGGAAGCGTAGAGATCGGCAGGTTTTGCCCATGCCGTATCGTCGCACCTTATGGTTATCGGAAAGCAGGAAAGCATTAACCCTGCCGCGTCATACCTGTGTCTGGGTCAATGACTTTCCGGGGTTTGAATGGACAACACACTTCTTGTCGGACTGAATACGCAAGAGATGCTTCGGCGTCGTATGGATATTGTGGCGAACAATCTCGCCAACATGTCGACTGCGGGATTCAAATCCGAAGTTGCCCTCAACGAACTTGTCATCGAACGTCCATCTCAGGCGCTGGATGAGCCCGAAGATATTCGCTTCACGCTGGTCGAGCGCATGCAACGCGACATGTCGGCTGGCACGCTCACTCCGACGGGTGGTCCGATGGATTTCGGCATGGCCGAACCCAACGCCTTCTTCGCTGTGCGCATGGGTGACCAGACTTATTACACGCGGGATGGCCAGTTCGCGCTCGATGATCTGAGCCGGCTGGTGACTCGCGAAGGTGCTTTCGTCCTCGACGATGCAGGCAATGAAATGGTTTTCGATCCGATAGGCGGTCCGCCGACGGTATCCAAGGCCGGTGTCATTCGTCAGGGAAATATCGAGATTGGCCGTCTCGGTGTTTACGGGTTTGAAACTCCCGGGGCGTTAGAAAAGGCTGGTGGCAACTTCTGGACTCCCGGAGACCAGGTACCCGAAGCCGCCGAGCTGCCAGAAGTGCAGCAGGGCGTCGTTGAGCAGTCAAACGTCAACGCCGTCTTTGAAATCACCCGGATGATCGAAATTTCCCGGGCCTATACCTCGGCTAGCCGCCTCGTAAAAGACGCAGACGAGCTCCGCAAAACGGCAATCAGCAAACTGGGTTCTGCCCAGTCATAACGATACGAATCCAGGGTGAGTAGTTCATGCGTTCTTTGAGCACCGCAGCAACCGGCATGCAGGCACAACAGCTGAATGTCGAAGTCATATCAAACAACATCGCCAACATGAACACGACGGGATTCAAGCGCCAACGCGCCGAGTTCCAGGACCTCATCTATATGAATATTGAGCGCATGGGCACGACCTCCTCTGATGGCGGAACGATCGTTCCCACCGGGGTGCAGGTCGGTACAGGCGTGAAAACAGGTTCCGTTTATCGCAACACCGAACAAGGTAGTGTCGCGCAGACAGAGAACCGCTTCGACCTCGCTCTGCAGGGCGACGGCTATTTTGTTATCCAGAACCCCGATGGCACAGAATCCTACACGCGGGCCGGAAACTTCTCCGTCAGCCCGGACGGTCAGCTTGTGACCGGAGACGGATTTGTGGTGTCTCCAGGCATTGCCATTCCTGAAGAGGCTGTCGATGTGACGATCAGCGCCGTCGGCATGGTTCAGGCCCGCATTGCCGGAGAGGTCGAATATCAGGAACTCGGTCAGATTGACCTTGCCCGCTTCATCAACCCGGCCGGCCTCGATGCGATTGGCGACAACCTCTTTCTCGAAACGCCTTCGTCAGGCGTTGCAAACCTCGGCACACCCGGCGCGCTTGGCTTCGGTACAGTGCTGCAAGGCTTTCTGGAGAATTCCAACGTCAATGCCGTGAACGAGATCAGCGCCCTGATCCTCGCGCAGCGCGCCTATGAAATGAACTCTAAAGTGATCACCACGAGCGATGAAATGCTCGGCGTCACCAGTCAGCTGAGATAGGTAAGACATGAAAAAACGATTTTCACACCGTTTTCTCATTCTCACTCTGGCCAGTATTTTTGGGCCAGGCGCGCAGGCCGTGTCCGATATCCACATATCAGGCGACTGGGTCACACTGGGCGATGTGGCACCGGTTTCCGGCGCTGCGGCGGGACGCCAGATCGCTGCCGCTCCCCTTCCCGGCCAACGAATGCCGCTGTCCAGCGCCTTTATCGAAGCGCAGGCCAGCGCCGCAGGTTTCCCCGTAGACCTTCCCGATGGCGAGATGGTCTGGGTGGCGCGTGCGGCAACACTTCAGCCTGCAGCTCAGCCCCAACCTCAAAGCATACCAGCGACCGCCACCATTGCGCGCGAAACCGCTCCGGACGGTCACGTCCCCGTTCTGGTGACCGACGTGTCTCGTGGAGACGTCATTACGTCCAGCATGATCACTTATGAACCATTTGATGACCGTCGCCGCATCCAGGGCCTCATCCGATCAGCTGATATTCTGCGAAACACCGAAGCCACGCGCACCATTCGCGCAGGCCAGCCCATGTCTCTGCGCGACATTCAGCAAGCTTCAGTCGTCAAGAAAGGCGATCTCATTCAACTGATTTACGAACGCGGCCCCATCAAGCTCGTCGTCAATGCCAAGGCCCTGGACGACGCAGCGAAGGGCGAAACCGTTCGAATTCAAAATCTTCAATCCAACCGGTCCATGGACGCAATCGCCTGGGGTCCGGGCGAAGCACGCGTCGGTGAACTTTGACGCTTCAGGGAGTCCCTCATGCGTAAATCAACCACCCTATCGACCTTCGGCCTGTTGCTGGCCATGTCCGGACTGGCCGCATGCTCTACAGCGAACTCGCTCTTGTCCGAGCCTCAGCTGACGCCAATTTCCAATCCGGATACGATTGTCGGCGCCGTTCCGGTGACCGCCCCTGCTCCGCAATATGTTCAGGTCGAGCAAGCACCGAATTCGCTGTGGCGAGCCGGTGCGCGTGGCTTTTTCAAGGATCAACGCGCCAGCACGATCGGTGACATTCTGACGGTCGATATCAACATCACCGACACGGCATCACTGAGCAATTCGACATCAACCAGCCGGACAGGCGCACAGGATGCCGAAGTCACGGGCCTTTTCGGACTTCAGGAACCTTTGGAGCAATTCCTTCCCGGAGCAAATTCACTGGGCACCGGGTTAGGAACTTCATCATCTTCCAGCAGTCAGGGCATCGGATCTGTTAACCGTGCTGAGAACATTCAGCTGACGGTCGCCGCTGTGATCACAGATGTTCTGCCCAACGGAAACTTCGTTATTGCTGGCAGCCAGGAAGTCAAAGTGAACGCTGAAGTGCGAGAGCTTGTTGTCTCGGGCATTATTCGCCCGGAAGACATCTCTGCAACGAACACAATCATGCATACACAGCTGGCCCAGGCGCGCATTTCCTACGGTGGACGCGGCGATCTCTCGACGATTCAACGCCCTGGCTATGGCCAGCGGGTCGTTCAGAAAGTCATGCCTTTCTGATCACTTCCCTCATTTGAAAACCAAAACCCGCAGACAGATGTCTGCGGGTTTTCTTTTGTCCGGAACCGTATTGCGCGCCGTGCAGGAAATACCTATCGGCAGCTTCTGCCGATCTATACTTTCCCACAACCAAGTAAAACAACCTACCGTTACTATAGTTAATGAGAATAGACCCAAGTTTTCGCCCTTGGTAATAAACTGACAATATCTTGGTAACTCTACGTTTTCTTATCTGATCTAAAACTGCTCTTGCTGGCGGGCAACGCCGAGCGTTGGGTGCATAAGGCGGCGGTCCTAAGGGATCGCCGCCACTCCCATCAGCAGGTCATCAATAAAAAATCACAACCGTCTGTCTTGCCGCGATAACCGGCCGCCCTGACGAATCCCACAGATACATGGCCTGGCTCGAATAGCCTTCGGCCGTATGTTCAGCCCGGCTTTGGCAAAGGTACCAATTATCTTGCACGTCAATGTCAGTCTGCAGGAACTCTATGGACCAACTGAGCGTGCTGATCGGTGCCGGTTCCTCAAATGCGGTAATCGCGGCTGGCGGAAGGGAATCGGCAAGTGCGAGAAGGCCCGCAATCTGACTGGACCTGACTGGAACCTTGTGGCGGACCCAGGCCAGCATCTCCGTTGCATCCGAACCCGAACGTGGGCGCGCTCCACCCGCCAGGCGATACTCGAAGTTTTTGGCAAAGTTAGGCCCCTGACCTGCGGCACTCCAGAAGTCCGGGCAGGCGTCAGGTTGACTGACCTCAGGCAACCTCAATTTGGATTGATCAATCCGGCTTTCGCGCCCGGCACCGAAGGCAAATGTTGCTCGCGTTCCGATTCCGCTTTCAGAATTCAGCCCGGCTTCTGCAATCAGCGTTGACCGACCGCGCCTGAGTACCTCGCTCTCTGCAGTCAATTGGCCGCCTGCAGGTCCGATAAACGAGACCAATGCCGACCGGATCGGGAGCTCCGGGCTCGCGAGAGCTTCTGCGGCGACATAGCACAAGGCCGCAGACATCCCGCCATAAAGGGTTCGTCCCTGTGACCAGTTCTCTGGCGCCAAAACAGAATGCTTGCCTGCTTCGACTTTGCTGAACTCACCGATCATCTGGTCAAAATTTGTCAAAGACTGCTCCCCGAATGCTTTTGGTGAGCTTAATCAACACCGTAGGCCAACGAAACAAAAAACCCGCCTAATCAGGCGGGTTTTGAGCTTTAATCGAAGAGCAGTCGACTAGTCGTCGCGGACGGTTTTTTCGTTTCGCTCGTGAGCTTCCTGGGCCTCGAGCGAGAGCGTCGCTGTTGGACGGGCTTCAAGACGTCCGAGAGAAATCGGGTCGCCGGTCATTTCGCAATAACCGTAAGTCCCGTTATCGATCCGACGAATAGCCGCGTCGATTTTGGAGATGAGTTTGCGCTGACGGTCACGTGTTCGCAGCTCCAACGCCTTGTCGCTTTCAGCGGAGGCGCGGTCGACAATATCGGCCAGCGTATTGGTATCTTCCTGGAGGTTACCGATGGTCGTTTTGGACCCTTCGATAATGTCATTCTTCCAGTCTTCTAGTTTTTTACGAAAATACGCTAGCTGACGTTCGTTCATGAACTCTTCGTCAGCAGAGGGTTTATAATTTTCCAGATCAGTCGTACGCACATCAGACTCCCGATATGACTGAGTTTGGGCGTCCGTATATCCAGTTTGTGCTGACTGTTCAATGAACGAATTCGCCGCAGGATAGGCATTTTTGCAGTTATGTCAGTTTCCGTGCACGGATTTCCGCTTAGCGATCTCAACTTCGACACGCAGTTCAATCTGATCAATCAGAGATTCAAGCGACGGGTCATCACTTTGCTCGCGCGCTGATTCGATCAAGGTCTTCATACGCGTCAGAGTGGCCTCCGTATCGCGGCCATCCAGTAAATCCAGTTTGAGCTGATCAAGGCTCTCAAGCATCTGGCGACCGCGTCTCGCAACGCGTTTCCGCTTTTCCAGAGGGTCTTCAGCGCCTTGCAAAGCCATGACAGCCGCGACAGACGACACACCAACAAGGCCTGCTGCGGATTGCGTTGATACTGCAGGGGCTGCGGGTTCAAGCGCGGACGAGAAGGCTGCTCTGTCGCCAGAAGCGCCTGAGCGCTTCACCGATCCAGCCGATTGTCCTGAGCGTGTTTTTTCAATCCGCATGACCTGAACTCCATCCCCTCAACCGTTCACGAGTTGACAGGGTTAACAAACATTTATGCCCGACCTCTGGTGAAAGAGACGTTAACTGTTTCTTGGTCTCAAAGATGTAGTTTTCAAAAAATCGAACAAAAGCCCTGTGGAAGTGAGCCTCATGCCTTCTTTGTTGAAAGCATCAATTTCTGCCCTCTGTGTTGCGCTCGCAACTGGTCTGGCGCAGCCATCTTTCGCAGCTTCCCGCCTGAAAGATATTGTGGATATTGAAGGCGTCCGGGAAAACCAGCTGATTGGTTACGGCCTCGTCGTCGGCCTGAACGGCTCAGGAGATTCGCTCAGAAACTCGCCATTCACGCGTCAAAGTCTTGAAGCCATGCTCGAGCGACTGGGCGTGAACACGCGTGACCAGAACCTCAACACAAAGAACGTGGCCGCCGTTATGGTAACGGCTTATCTGCCGCCATTTGCAACGAACGGTTCGCGTATTGATGTCAGCGTTGCCAGCCTTGGTGATGCGAAATCCCTTTCCGGCGGAACGCTTCTCGTGACCGAGCTGATCGGTGCCGATGGTCAGGTCTATGCTGTCGGTCAGGGTCAGGTATCGATTGGTGGTTTCGCGGCCAATGGCGATAGCGGGTCTTCAGTTACGCAAAACAACCCCACCAGTGGTCGGATCGCCAATGGCGCACTGATTGAACGTGAAATTGCTTTCGATCTATCGAGCCAACGGGTGCTTCGCCTCGCACTCCGCAATTCCGACTTTACAACGGCGAACCGGATCGCGCGCACAATCAACGCTTATATGGGCGTTGATATCGCTGTGGTCACAGATCCGGGCACAGTCCGACTGGTCTGTCCGCCAAACTACGACATGACCAGCCTGTTGACGGAAATTGAAGGTCTGGTCGTGGAGCCAGATCAGGCTGCCAAAATCATCATTGATGAAGCCTCAGGCGTCATCGTCATGGGCGAGAACGTTCGCGTGTCCACCGTGGCAATCGCTCAGGGCAATCTCACTATTCAGATTTCGGAACAACCCGCCATCAGTCAGCCTGCGCCATTTTCAGAAGGCCAAACCGCGATTGTGCCTCAATCCGGTGTGGAAGTGCTCGAAGACGGCACGGGCCTCGCTGTGCTCCAGGGCGGTGTTCCGCTTCGTGAACTTGTGGACGGCCTCAATGCGCTGGGCGTCACACCACGCGATATGATTTCCATTCTGCAGGCCCTGAAAGCGTCAGGTGCGCTTCAGGCTGATATCGAGGTCATGTAAAATGAACGAACTCGACGCAATCGCAGCCTCTGGCCAATCGGCGTTACCCAATATCAAAGGTATCGACAGCAAGGAGTCCGCGCGCCGAGTCGCGGAAGAGTTCGAGTCGATGTTTCTGTCGCAAATGCTCGCTCCCATGTTCGAACCTCTCGAAACCGATGGTTTAACCGGCGGCGGGGCTGCCGAACGGGCGTTTCGCCCAATGTTGATCGACGAGTATGCAAAAGGAATGTCACAGCAGGGGGGAATCGGCCTCGCCGATCAGATCTACGCTGAAATTCTCCGCATGCAGGGGTTGGAATAACAGAATAGAGGACCCTCAAACATGGCCATTGTCGCAAACGGTATTGATGATCGTATCGAACAGCTCACTGCGCTGACGCGCCGCCTGATCGAATTGATGACGATAGAAACCGAAGCCCTGAAGGCACGAAAACTCGATGCGTCGTCCCGGGACTGGGAAGAAAAAGAACGCCTCGCGCACACCTATCGCATGGAAATGAACGATCTGTCGCGCAAACCCGATCTTCTGGTGACGGCGAATGCCGCGCTTCGCAAGGATTTGTTCGAAACTGTTCGACGGTTTCAGGAAGTTCTGGCAGCCCACAACAAGGCTCTCAACGCGATGAGAGAAATCACAGAAGGTCTGGTTGAAAGCATTGCCCGCGAAGTCGCGAATGAGACAAACGGACCGAAGGGCTATTCAGCACAGGGTCAGTCTTCAGGCAAAATGCGTGCAGCCGGTATCGCCGTAAACGCCAAGGCCTGACGCGGTCTCAATACACTCCCGTTAAAAACATCAGACGACCATCGTCTGAAGGAAACGAGCTGTGCGATAAAAGAGCAATCCTTGCTTTGTTTCGATGGTTGGGCAGAAAATCTGTTCCCATTTCCATAGTTTCCGGATTACAACGTCTGACATGCGACAGCTGATCCTATTCAGACATGCCAAGACCGAGCCGTATTCAGAGACCGGTTCGGACGAGACCCGACAGTTGACTGATCGTGGTCATCTCGACGCTCAGGCCATCAGTGTTCAGCTCAAAGCACTCGGTATTGAACCTACGCGGGCGCTTGTCTCTACCGCCAGGCGTACGCGCCAGACGGTGGCCGAGTTCAAACGCGTCTACACGGATATTCAGGTTCAGTTCTACGAGCAGCTCTACCTTGCTGACCCGGAAGAGATCATCAACTGCATTCAGACTGCCGAAGACACAGAAACACTTGTCGTCATTGGGCATAATCCCGGCTTGCACGAGCTGGCGCTGCAATTGACTGAATATGGCGGATTTTCAAACTCATTTGCCGCCAGCCAGCTACGCGTCAAATTTCCGACGGCTGCCATGGCGATTTTCGACGCCAAGGAAGAAGCGCCTTTCGATATCTATAATTTCCAGCTCTCGGAATTCTTCACACCTAAATCGCTGGCTGAAGCCTAGCAGTCCGATTCATTGTAGGAACGGTTCATGATGTAGGTCCGCTCAGAGATCGGATGTCCCCATGAACGATAGCCCGCATTTTCCGGCTCACTCCAGGTCTGCACAAAGCGCTCCATTTTTGAGACGCGGTCACCCAGATATTTCTGGATGTGCTTTGCATCCACGATACCCCAATAATCCTTCACTTCGACTCGGCAGTTTTCGAAGGCTCGTGCATCTGCTTCCATGAGATCAGACATATCTTCAATATAGCCTATCTCGACATCCTGTCCGGCATAGTGACCGCGTAGAAGGCCCATACCCGAATTGTGCATGGCGAAGTCGAAATCATATCCGGATTGCGCAATCATGATATTGAACCGCGAAGGCTCCTCATCATCCTTGAGCCATCCCCACCATCGACCAAAAGGGATCGTGGAAATACCATGGATGGCAATGTGCGCCGTGTGGTGGATATGAACATTATCCAGCCCCGGTAAAATCACCATCGCACATGCAGACATACACGGCCCTGCAACCACGACTGGCTCGCCCCGCGAATCGAGAATTGAACTCATGCCACGGGAGGTCATGACATTGCCGCCCGGACTGGTGATGATGACTTTGCTTGCGGGCGGCAAGTCGTTCAGCTTGAGAAACTGCTCCGGGAAGATCGCTGAATTATAACACAGCACATCCGTGTCCGGCAGCATGCCCACGCCCTCCTGACCAAGGCACTGTTCAACCAGTGCGTCTGTTTCAGGGTCTGGTTCATCATACTGAATTTCAGACTGAGCTTGCGCTGAGGCAGCTGTCAGACAAAACAGAGACGCAATAGCCATCAGGCTCGTCAGCGAATAAGGGCGGAGAACTTTTTTCATACGGTTATTTTAGTCAAACCTGCCTGAAGATGAAGAGATGAGATGCAGTCCGAAACCAAGACAAACACATCATTTACCGACTAAATGATCTATTGATTTCAATCGATTTACCAGAAACGGTTAAAACCAACTTTCTGAGCACAAAGCCGAGACCAGCCATGATCAAGACAATGGTGTTCGTAAAACGAAAGCCTGACATCAGTTTCAAAGTGTTCTGTGACTATTGGGTCAACTCACACGGTCCGCTGACAGCAAAACTTCCCGGATTGTCGCGGCTGCAGTTCAATCTCGTCCGGCCGGAATTTCACTGGTCCCCGCCAGAATGGGATGGTGTATCCTGCGCCTGGTTCAAAGATGAAGCGTCTCTCAGAGCCGTCACAAATAGCTCTGCCTTTCAAGCCATGCTGACCGACGAAGAAAACTTTGTTGATACGCAGAAGCGCTCGCCGATGATTGTAGCGCCAATGGCAAAAATGATCGATCCGTCAGCGCGCTGGACGACTGACTCTCAAAAAACCATCTTCGGGTTCCGGCGCCAGTCAGGTGTCACGCGGGCGAGCTTCAACACCTATTGGGGCCGGTATCACGCAAAACGCATCAACAACCTCCCCCACCTGATGGCGTATGTTCAGAATACAATTCAGTCGGGTCTGTCAGCCGTCGCCCCGCTCTATGACGCCATCGCGGAATGCTACTGGGATAGCTGGGATGGCGCCATGAACGCTGTGCGATCCGAAGCCTATAAAGATGTCGAAGCCGACGAAATCTGTTTTGCTGATTTGACCGGCTGCGCTCCACTGGTCGTGCGGGAAGTCGAAATTGTCAGCAATGGAAAGCTGATCGTTTAGGATCAGATGGCTTTCAGCACACTCATGATACAGCCGCGCGGGAAACCGTCATCGCCCACTGACGCAGTGTAGACCTTGTCGAAAGGCTCACACGCGCGCCAGCCATCATCCATTTCAGCAAAACCAACCTGTTCGACAAGCTCAAAGCCCGGCAACGATACCAGCGCGTTCCAGTCGTCCGGACCATACTCCAGATAAGCCGCCCATCTGCCAGTGGAATCCTGAATTTTTCGGGTTGCCCCTTCGCCTGCAGGTACCGTGAGGCAGAGCACGCCGCCAGGCTTCAACGCCTTGCGGAATGCCGCCAGAGCGTGGCGGTCAGCATCCGGTGACCTGTCTGGAAGATCCTCCAGCTCCACAGGTCGGTCAAAAGCTGTGTCGGTCCGGTCAGATGGCGCATCAAACCCAATATGCTCGAGCGTTGAAATACAGGTCACGGCATCAAACGGATTGGCCGAGAAGTCCATTTTCCGGACATCACCGATATGGACCGGAATTTCCAGTATCTGATCGCGCCAGTCTTCCGGGTAGCGGGTCTTCACACGTTCCGGACGAATGATATCAGCGCCCTCAATGTGACCGCCCTTATTCAGAAACCCGATCATCAGACCGAGATAGTCGGGGTGTGACATAGCCAGGCCAATGTCGAGAACGCGCTGTGATTTGGCAAAAGTCAGTGCTGACCAAGGCGTTTCCACGCATCGTTCGGTCTCACCCTTACCGTAGGCCTGGCTTAGATCAAACTTTGCGCCGTTCAGGACGTCTAGCGAAAAACGAAGTGTGGGAGACGAATAAGACATGTCTAACCTCTTTTGCCCGGCCAGTTCCTCGCAAAGGATCGACTGAAAATCAGCTATCGAGCACGGCCCTCAGATTCTTCCGATGCGTCGCACTTCCCAGCGCAGATCAACACCGCTTGTTTCCCTGACGCGCGCGCGGACAAGTTCGCCCAGCGCCTCCAGATCACTTGCGCGAGCATCACCTGTATTGATTAAGAAATTACAGTGTTTCTCAGATACCTGAGCGCCGCCAACACGAAGTCCACGACAGCCCGCTGCGTCGATCAGCTTCCACGCCGACCGCTGATCTGGCGTCCCCGGTGGATCAGGGTTTGCAAAGGTCGAACCGGACGTCTTTTCCTTGATCGGCTGAGTTTCCGCGCGGCGCTGTTGGTGGGCCTCTATTTCAGCCTGCAGGATCTCCGGCTCGCCTACATCATCGCCACTCAACGTGACGCCGGTAATGACCATGTCGGACGGAAAGTCTGTATGCCGATAGCTGAACCCGACCTGCGGCAGTCCATAATCCACCAGCTCCCCCTGGAAGACGTGTTTGTCACCATGCCGGTCGATCGCTTCGACCTGATTGAGAACATGCTTCAATTCTTTGCCATAGCATCCGGCATTTGTTCTCATATTTCCGCCAATTGAACCGGGAATGCCGGACAGAAAGGACAGTCCTGAAATCCCCTCCTTTGCCGCAAAACGCGCGATGGACAGGTCAAGCGCGCCCGCACCGACAAACAGGCTCGTCGCATTCAGGCGCTCCAGCCGGCCCCAGTATTTCCCCATCAGCCTGATGACCACCCCCTCAATGCCACCATCGCGGATGATGACATTGGATCCGACACCGAGAACCGTAACCGGAACGTCCGCCGGCAAGTTTTTGAGGAATGACGACAGGTCATCTTCATCAGCAGGCAGGAACAGAATGTCAGCGGGTCCACCAACGCGAAACCATGTGTATGGCGCGAGATTCGCCAGTTCCAGTAATTTTCCACGGATCTCAGTGGTCGGGAGGTCAGAAATACTCAACAAATCTAGGTACCTTGCTGCTCAATTCATCAAAGTTGGAAAAAACCTCCGATGAGTGTGTCAGAATCGGTTTTCACCGCCTTTGCGACTGAAAACAAGCTTGCCGGTCCCATCGGAATTTGTGAGACAGGCGGAAAAACAAGTATGGCCAGCAGAATTGAGTAAAGTTATGGCGGAAAAAACCGTATATTTGCACGTGGGACAGGGCAAAACGGGTAGCAGCTATATTCAGTCCGCCTTCGCACTTTCAATCGACACGCTTGCTCAGAATGGCATTGAGTATCCGATCGACGAGCGCAGCGCCGCGCGTGCCGGCAGTGGCTTGATCAGTTCGGGAAACGTGCTGCCGACGAAAGACAGTTTCGAAGAAGTTGTGACGAAGAATTATACTCAGTCGCAGCCATCCCTTCTTCTGTCGAATGAAGGCCTCTTCGATCTCATGCAAAAGGAAAACCTGCATCAGATTTTGGCAAAGAATCTCCCGGACCATCGCATCAAACTTATCGTTTTCATTCGCGACCCACTGGAACACGCCGTCTCCGCTTATCACCAGATCATCAAACGCGGCGGCTATACCGAGAGTTTTGACAAGTTTCTCGAGAAATTTTCGCGTCTGGCACGCGACCGAAAGGTTTTCCGTCGTCTGAGCCAGTTCGACATGGATATGACGATCAAAAACTACTCGCGTCACAAGAAGACTGTTCTGGCCGTCATGGAAGAATTTTTGAGCCTTCCTGAAGGGGCGCTTAAAAAGCCGGAAGTCGACGTTGTAAATCGCTCCCTAACCCGCGCTGAGTTGGAGCTGCAGCGAGCCTTCAACGTTCACTTTGGTCACGGCACCTCAGGCTATGTCAGCGACCGTTTCTGTAACCGACTGCCAGAAATTCCATCGGAAAAGCCAATTGTCTCACGAGAAAGCCTGAAGGGTTATCTCGACTCGTCGCGCGAGCACGCCAATGTGCTGGCGCGCTATATTTCTGAAGAAGAGCGTCACTACATTCCCGACGTGGATGAGGCCATGGCGAGTTTTGAGGGTCAGGGCGATGACGACTCATTCAGCTTCTCTGCCGCTCAGCTTGATACCTTTGTGAGCGGCCTTCAGGAATTCATCAAAATCAGAGTCAATCAGGGCAAAAACGGCTGACACCAGTGGCGGGCTAGTCCAGCGCCTTAAGCTTGCTCTCAAGACCAGCAGCATGCGCAGTGATATCGCCTGCACCGAGGCAGACAATCATGTCCCCTGGTTTGGCGACGGACTTCAGCATGGACGGAAGGTTATCCAGACTGTCCAGCGCCGTCGCTTCACGATGGCCGCGGACCAGCAAGCCCTTCACTAAGGACTCATGATCACAGCCCTCGATCGGGCTCTCTCCTGCGGGGTAAACCGGCGCAGCGATCACCATGTCAGCTTCATTGAAGCAGGTGCAGAAGTCTTCAAACAAGGCCTTGAGGCGCGAATACCGATGCGGCTGCACAACGGCAATCACCCGATTATCACCCTGCATGTCCCGCGCAGCACGCATGACGGCTGAAATCTCGACCGGATGATGGCCATAATCGTCGATGATGCGCGCCCCATTCCATTCGCCAACCTGCGTGAACCGTCGTTTCACGCCGCCGAATTGGGCCAGCGCATCTCTGATAGAGTGCTGTTCTGCGCCGAGCTCCAGCGCCACAGCGATCGCCGCCAGTGCGTTCGACACATTGTGTCGCCCAGCCATCGGGAGCAGCATATCATTGATGACATGCGCATTGCCGATACGTGAGCGGATCGAAAGGTCAAAATGCACGCCGTCTGCGTCTGTGCGCAGGTTCACCGCGCGAATGTCCGCCTGGGGGTTAAAGCCATAAGTCACGCGGCGCCGGTCAGATACGCGCGCTGCGAGAGACTGAACCTCCGGGTGGTCGGTACACAGAACGGCGAACCCATAGAACGGAATATTCTCGACGAAGGTATCAAAGGCAGCACGCAGTGTCTCCATGTCGCCATAATGGTCGAGGTGTTCCGGATCGATATTGGTGACGATGGCAACCGTGGAACGGAGCTTTGTGAAGGTACCGTCGCTCTCGTCTGCCTCAACGACCATCCAATCGCCTTCGCCCAGTTTGGCATTCGAGCCATAGGCGTTGATGACCCCGCCATTGATGACGGTCGGGTCGACGCCCGCGCCATCAAGAAGCGCAGCGATCATTGATGTCGTGGTTGTTTTGCCGTGCGTCCCCGCGACCGCAACTGTCCATTTCAGACGGATGAGCTCCGCCAGCATGTCCGCGCGTCGAACAACCGGAATACCCATGGCTCGTGCGGTGTCGACCTCCGTATTTCCGCTCTTGATGGCGGAGGAAATGACAACGGCCCCTGCACCACGCACATTCTCCGCCCTGTGACCGACGAAGATTTTCGCGCCGAGATCCTTCAACCTGCCAACATTACCACCTTCCCGGATATCAGACCCCTGCACATCATAGCCAAGGTTCAACATGACTTCGGCAATGCCGGACATGCCGATCCCGCCAATTCCGACAAAATGAACCGGACCAAGATCGAAAGGAGAAGGAGAACGCATGAATTGTCCGTTTTCAGGAGAATGGAGTAACTGAGGTGGACCTAGATAGACCAGACCCGGGCCTTTGGAAAAGGTCTTATCCAAACTCGTCGAAATACAGGCAGTTCCGAGGCGATTAGCAGCTGTCAGCATCTCCATATGTACAGGCCTTGCGGCGAGCCTCAGCCGCCATGTCCAGAAGCTCCTGACTGGCGGCAGGGTCATCCTCCGCCATGAACTCCAGTTCTTCGGCATACCAGGCGCAACCTTCTGCCGTTGGGAACATGCAGGACCGTTGCAGCATCATGACCATATTCCGAACGTCTCGCGGGCTGTCATCGCCGTATTCAAGAATGAAATCAGCTGCATCAATGCAGAGCTGCGGGTCGGTCGGTTTGTCATTCGGGCAAGCCATCTGGGCGGCTGACACTGCCATATCCAGATCCTTGGTGACGCCTGCGCCGAGCGCCAGCATTCTGGCAGCTGTCAGGCAATTGTCTTGTTCGCCGAGTTCACATGCCTTGCCATGCGCCTCAAACGCACCTGGAAGATCTCGCTCACCGAATGATCCGGTATAGCGGTACCTGGCCAGCACGCTGCAGGTTGTTGCAGAGCCAGCATCACATCCGGCAGCAATATATTCTTCTGAAGGCGCTCCGGTTGCCTGATCGATTTCTTCTGCCCGACGAAAACAGGCAGACGCATATTTGCCCTGTTTGCAGGCTTCGTCAGCCGCTTTCTCGTATGCCGGAATATCCGGCTGGGTCTTAGCTGAGGCTGGCTCCACTCTCAGCCCGGTCGTACCGTCCTGCAGATAATCCAGCCAGGCATTGCAACTGAACATTTGCGAACCCGCATCAGGCCCCATCAGACAGGCCTCACGAAAACTTGACATTGCCTCGCTCACACGCCCGGCTTCGAACTGGGAAAGCCCCTCATCGAACTTGCGGTCACCTGCCCCATCTTCGGCTGCCGCGGCCATTGTCACGCCGATAGCCATCATAACGGGCGCTATGAGTTTACTTCTGATGTGCATGTCGTCTCCCCCTGTCTAATCCGTGTCCAGTGTGACACGGAACGAGCAAAATCCCACCCCTGAACAGGGGATGAGGGGGGAGCGCTATTGATGTTTGCGTCCGACATGGCAAGAAGTAGTCCACTTCATGCTCGTTCAGGGGCATGACTCCGTGCCACGGTGCTGAACAAAAGGAAAAATCATGTTGAGACTGTCAGCGATGTTGTTTGCGTCGCTTTTGTCTGCAGGCGCAGCTTCCGCTCAGGGTATTCAACAGACAAAAGGCGATTTTCAGGACAAATTCCGCCAGCTGGATGAAGTTCTGCCGACGCCAAACGTCTATCGCAACGCCTCCGGCGCGCCAGGCCATGAATACTGGCAACAGGAAGCGGACTATGACATCGACGTCACGCTGGATGAAGAACTGCGTCGCCTGACTGCGAAGCAATCGGTCAGCTATACAAACAACTCACCGGACACGCTGAACTTCCTCTGGCTGCAGCTTGATCAGAACGTCTTCAGAAGCGATTCTATCGCCAACGTCGCCACGGATTTTGGTGGCGCAGGACGCCGCGGTCCGGCCGTATCTGCTGGCAGCCTCGATACGCCTGCTCAGCTCTCTATGGGCGAGCTACGTCGTCAGCAAGCCATGGCTGACAACGAGTATGGCTATCAGATCAATGCGGTCACGGATGGCCGGGGCAATCCCCTGCCCTTTACCATCGTCGGAACGCTGATGCGGATCGATCTGCCGACACCTTTGCGGTCTGGTGGATCAACAGATTTCAAAATCGATTACGCCTATAACATCGTCGAAGAAGACGCGGTTTCTGCCCGCTCAGGCTATGAGCATTTCCCTGATGATGAGCGCGAAGGCGGCAACGACATCTTCCTCGTCGCCCAGTGGTTCCCGCGCATGGTCGCCTATTCGGACTTCGAAGGCTGGCACAACAAGGAATTCCTCGGACGCGGCGAGTTCACGCTCGAATTTGGCGACTATACCGTCGATATCACCGTGCCGAACGACCACATTGTCTCGTCGACTGGTGAACTTCAGAACCCAAATCAGGTGCTGACAGCAACACAAAGAAGCCGCCTCAAAGACGCTGAAACGGCTGAACGCCCAGTCTTCGTGGTGACCCCCGAAGAAGCGCTCGCCAATGAGAGCTCTAACCCGACAGGCACGAAAACCTGGCGGTTTGAAGCGGACAATGTCCGGGATTTCGCATGGGCGTCGTCACGCAAATTCGCATGGGATGCACAGGGACACGATCAGCCGGGCGCTGAAAATGACCTCGTCATGGCGATGTCCTTCTATCCGAAGGAAGGTGGCGAGCTTTGGGAGCTTTATTCGACGGCGTCTGTGATCCACACGATGGAAGTCTATTCGCGTTTCTCGTTTGATTATCCCTACCCGACGGCTCAATCGGTGAACGGCCCCGTCGGCGGTATGGAATACCCGATGATCACTTTCAACGGCCCGCGCACAGAGCTGCAGGATGACGGTTCACGTACCTGGACGCAGTCTGAAAAAGAGTTCCTGATCGGCGTGGTGATTCACGAAATTGGTCACATCTATTTCCCGATGACGGTGAACTCTGATGAGCGCCAATGGACCTGGATGGATGAGGGTCTGAACTCCTTCCTCGACAGCCTCGCCGGATATGAGTGGGATCCGAACATCACCTGGAACCGCTCTCTGCCGCGCGATCTGGTCAGCTATATGACCTCGAGCAATCAAGTGCCGATCATGACGCAGTCTGATTCCATTCCAAACCTCGGCTCGAACTCATACGGCAAACCATCCGCAGCCCTTCACCTCCTGCGCGACACGGTGCTTGGTCGCGAGCTGTTCGACTTCGCCTTCCGTGAATACGCTCAGCGCTGGAAGTTCAAGCGCCCGACGCCAGCTGACTTCTTCCGTACCATGGAAGAAGCCTCAGGCGTGGACCTCGACTGGTTCTGGCGCGGTTGGTTCTACACAACCGATCACGTCGATATATCTCTCGACACGGTCTACAAGCTGCGTCTCGATACGAAGGACCCGGACATTGATTTCGACCGTCGTCGTCAGGAAGAAGCCGACAAACCACAGCGCATTGGTACGCGCCTGAACGAAGAAGAGGGCATTGTGCCATGGGTTGATCGCTTCCCGGATGTTCGCGACTTCTATGACGAAAACGACATCTACACCGTCACTAACAAAGAGCGGAACGAGTATAACCAGTGGCTGAACGGTCTCGAAGACTGGGAACGCACGGCTTTCCTTCGCGCGGTTGAGGAAGACAAGAATTATTACGTTCTTGAATTCTCGAACCTCGGTGGTCTGGTCATGCCGATCATCCTGGGCCTCGAATTCGCGGATGGTACGTCTGAGAAGCTCTATATCCCTGCCGAAATCTGGCGCCGTAGCCCGCAGCATGTCCGCAAGCTGCTGGTCTTCGACAAGGAAAAAGAGCTGACGCAAGTCATGGTCGACCCGGATTGGGAAACCGCTGATGCAGACATCGGCAATAATGGCTATCCGCGCCAGATCATGCCGTCACGCGTAGAAGCATATAAATCCAACCGGGGTTTCAACTTCAAAGGCCGCGATATCATGCAGGATATCAAAACCGAGCTTGAAGAAGTCGAA
>NZUJ01000130.1 GCA_002701295.1 Ponticaulis sp.
CGCCGCCGCCGCTTTCGACCGCGCTTCCGATCGCGCGGACGCTGACGGCGACACCGAAGGTGCAGGCCTGACCTACGCGATTACGGGCGGCGCGGATTCTGCGCTGTTCACCATCGACACAGATACAGGCGAGCTAAGCTTCAAATACAATCCGAATGTCGAGAACCCGGTCGATGATGGTGCGAACAACGTCTATAATGTTCAGGTCACCGTAACCGACAGCGAACTCCTGACTGACGTACAAAACCTCGCGGTCACTGTGACAGACGTCCAGGATGACGTTGCGGGTCTGGTTCTGGGGACATCCGTCCAGTTTGATAGCGGAGCGAACTACGAGGCGAGCGTCACGGCACTCGCGAACGGCAATGTCGCTATCGTCTGGGAGGCCAACTACAGTGATGATGACGTTTTCGTCCAAATTCGCGCCACAGACGGTACGCTGATTTCCAATACTGGGGTTCCGGTAAACAACAATACTGGCGGCAACCAGATGGCTCCAATGGTGACTGCGCTGGATGACGGCGGGTTTATTCTTGTCTGGTCTGACAATTATTGGGTTGTGGCTCAGCGGTTCGACGCTTCCGGAACTGAAGTGGAAATAAATGGTGACGCCATAACAGACGGTGATGGCCAGCTTTATATCGATAATAACTCTAGTGGCTTGAACGATGTTCCGACGGTCGCTCAGCTCGAAAATGGCAATCTTGTTTTCTCCTGGGTCAATGATCAGGCGCGTATTCAGTACACAATCGTAGATGCGTCCACCGGCGCAACAGTGCTGACAAAGACGACGCTGCCTACTGGTTCAAGCACAACGATTTCTGACGTTTCTGCGCTCCAGGATGGCAGTAGCGGTTTCGTCATCATGTGGTCTGCACAAAATGGGGGGCTCATTGGTTCTACCGTTTTCGATGCCAGCGGCACGATCGTATCAAACCCAACTCAACACTTGATTGAGAGCGGCGGTGGTTATAACCGCTGGCAGGGTGATAGCGCAGCGCTGGTCGGCGGCGGATTTGTCATGGCATGGGCTGACGGCACTGTGGATGGCAGCGCTTTTGGTATCAAGGCAGCAGTCTACGACGGCGACTCAAATCTCGTCACGACAGTGCTCGTTAATACGACGATCAATGGGTATCAGGTCAGGCCTGCTGTCACGGCTCTGGAGGAAGGTGGTTTCGTCGTCTCTTGGATCGACGGAAATAACGGATCGCCTTACAGCGTCCGCGCTCAGGCTTTTGATGCTGCGGGCAATGCGGTTGGAGGTGAACTCGTCCTCGACACGGCAGTTCACACTGACACATGGCTGACAGGAAACTGGATTGATCAGGCCGCAGACGGAACTCTGATCGCGATCACTCCCGGGCCGTCAACGGGTTCGTATTCCAACATGATCACCATGACGGTGAATCATTCGCCTGAAATTACAACCTCCGCCACCGTCATCAAGCCTGAGAACTTCACCAGCGTCGTCGATATCGACGCTACCGATCCGGATGGCGATGTTGAAGGCGCGGGTCTGACCTACGCGATCACCGGCGGTGCGGATTCTGCGCTGTTCACCATCGATACAGATACCGGCGCACTGAGCTTCCTCACCGGCCCGGATTATGAAAACCCGACCGATGATGGCGCCGATAACGTCTATGACGTTCAGGTCACGGTTACAGACAGCGATGGCGCGACAGATGTTCAGGACCTCGTCGTCACTGTCACCGACCTTGCTGACGGCACAACAGGGCTCACAGGAGCTGTTTCTCAAGCTGTCGATAGTGGAGATATTCGACAAGGCGCGACGTTGGTGCTCTCGAATGGGAATCTTCTGGTCTACTGGGAAGAATGGAACACGAATGCAGATGGTCGCGCCGATATTTATGCGGCGATTTACGACGCCACCGGTACACTGGTTCAGAGCATCGATGCAACGCCGATCAACAATGTCATTACTCAGGATCAGCGCTGGCCTGATGCTATCGCCACAGATGATGGCGGCTTTGTCATCGTCTGGCACAATCAGGAAGCCCAGATTCTGGCGCAGCGTTTTGACTCGGCAGGCACAGAAGTTGAGATCGACGGCAGCACAATAAGCGATGGTGATGGCGAGTTCGCCGTGTCGAGCACATCGGGTGCGGTCTCACCGGGCGTTGTAGTTCTCGATAACGGCAACTGGGTCTTCACCTGGCTAAGCGGCGGCAATGTTTACGTCCGCATTTATGACCCGACGACAGGCAGCGATGTTGCCTCGGGGAATTTCTATGGTGGTGCTGTCGATCTGACGATCGTTGACATTGAAGAGCGTCGGGATGGGAGCGGCGGATTTGTTCTTGGCTGGACGTCATACCTTGATGGAAAACTTCAGATTGTGTCGGTGGAAGCGAATGGCCAGCCAACTGACCCAATAGGTACGCCGGTCGATATCGAAATTGATGCCGCGAACTGGCCGCAGGACATCAACATCACATCTCTCGCTGATGGTGACCTTGTTGTTTCCTGGACCCAGTCCAATCAGGACGGCAGCGGCACGGCTGCCATGGCCGCACTTGTTTCCATGCCGGACGGAACTCCCGATACGCCATTCATTCTGTCGACGACTGTTTCGAACGATCAGGCGCGTCCAGCCATTGTCGCGCTGGCTGATGGTGGTTTCGTCGCGGGCTGGTCAGATCACTCCACGGGAAGCTATCGCTGGATAGCGCAGCTATTCGATTCAAGTGGCGCTAAAATCGGTAGTGAGTTTGTGATCACGGCAGCAAGTGGTGCACCCGGATTCAATATGGGGAACTGGCTCGCTCAACTTGCTGACGGCACCATTATGGCCTTCACTGATGACGGCGCAACCGGGACAACGCTGACCAGTTTCTCTGTTGACAGTCCTGAACCCTCCATCACCACCAGCGCAGCAGTATCTGTCGCCGAGAACACTACGCATGTGACCGATATCGAAACCTCCGATGCGGATTCGGAAGGCTCGGGTCTCACCTATTCCATCACGGGCGGTGCAGATGCGGCACTCTTTGCGATTGATGCAACCACCGGTGAACTCACTTTCCTCGCAGCGCCAGACTTCGAGACGCCAGCAGATGACGGAATAGACAATGTCTACAACGTTCAGGTGACGGTGATCGATTCCGTCGGTCTGACCGATGTTCAGGACCTTGTCGTTACTGTCACCGATGTGAACGAGCCTGCAGTCATCTCAGGTGATATCATAGGTGCGGTGACAGAGGACGCAGCGCCGAACACCGTCACTGGCTCGCTGACGGCTGCTGATCAGGATGCAGGTGAAAGCAGTTTCACAGCTGAAACCGTCGCGGGGACTTACGGTTCGCTGGATATCGATGCGAATGGTGACTGGACCTACAGCCTGAATAATGACGACGCGACTATTGATGCTCTTCAGGTTGGAGAGAGTCTGACCGACACGATCACTGTATCTTCCGTAGACGGAACAACGCAGGAGATCGACATCACGATCAATGGCGCCAACGACGCGCCTGTGATCACCTTGCCGGATGCGGCGGTCGGAACCTCAGCCAACTTACCGCACAGCTTCACCTATAACGGTCAGACCCCGGGCAACTACTTCCTTGGCGCTCTGTCTGATGGTGGCGCCGCGCTGATCAACGGCACCAATCTGTATGTTCAGGATGTAGACGGCAACATCCTCTACAACACCACTGTTTATGAGACGAACAGGTCTCCTAACCCTATAGCTGCCGGCGGCATTGTCGATCTCGGCAATGGCACGTTTGCGGTCACCTGGGTTGAGAACCGGCACAATATGTATGCCCGGATTTTCAACAATGACGGCACACCGGTCACGGGTGATATCTCGGTCGGAACTGGCTCTTTCGTGGACGGCAAGAACGCGATTGCAGCGCTCGGCGGTGGCACATTCGCCATGGTCTGGGGCAGTGAAACGAGCGGTGGTCAGGCGAACATCATGTTCAAGGTGTTTGGCTCGGATGGCACAGCCCTCACGGGTGAAGTCGATTCCGGTGCGAACTCTGTTTATGGCTCATTCCTGCATGCGACGGCTCTGCAGAATGGCGACATTGCTGTGGTGTTCAAAGGCGATGCGGACAGCAACGGCATCAGAAATAACGGCGTGGTCATCGTCCAGCAGGACGGCACCTTGGTCGCCAATCTTGAACTCGACACAGAGTCCAATATCAGCGGTGACACCAATAATGGTATAACGACGCTCGCAGACGGCCGTCTGGTGGCGGTTGTCACGTCTGTGGGCCCGGATGGGGACCAGACAGTTTATGCGCACATCCTGAATACGGATGGCACGCAGTCAGTTGCACCTATCCGGATTGCGGACTGGACCAGCGGTCGGGACGGCAGTAGCAGCGACGGTCAGATGACGCCGGAAGTTGTGGCGCTCGCTGACGGCGGATTCGCGGTCGTGTTTACCAGCATACGGTTTGCTGAAGTGGATGAGAACGGGGTCACGCGTGACCCTGGCACTTATTATCAGCAATATGATGTGAATGGTGTGCCTGTTGGTGGCCCCGTCTATGTTGACGCGGGGCTCCAGCCGCATGCAGCAGTGAATGCTGATGGCGATGTTCTCATCTCAACCTTCATCAACGGCTATGTTGCACTCGCAACAGCGACACCTGCGAGCGATTCCCTGACCGCGAATTTCGCTGAAAATGGCACAGGTGTTGCCTTTGATTTTGATGCCACGGATTCTGAAGGCGACGTTGAGGGTGCCGGTCTGACCTATGCGATCACAGGCGGCGCTGATCAGACGCTGTTTGCGATTGATACGGATACCGGTGAGGTGAGCTTCATCACGCCTCCGGATTATGAGGCACCAGCCGACAGCGACACAGACAATGTCTATGAAGTCGAGGTGACCGTCACAGACAGCCAGGGCGGGACCGACACAAAGGCGGCTAATATCACGGTCACTGACGTGAACGAGCCTGCGGTCATCTCAGGTGATCTCACCGGTGAGGTGACAGAAGACGCCGTGCCAAACACGGTTACCGGCACACTGACGGCCACAGACCAGGATGCTGGCGAAAGTAGTTTCTCGGCCGAAACTGTCGCGGGCACGTACGGCTCGCTGGACATCGATGCGAATGGCGCGTGGACGTATACGCTCGACAATGCGAACGCGACTGTTGACGGGCTGCAGATCGGGGAGACACTGACCGACACGATAACTGTGTCATCCGTGGACGGAACAACACAGGAGATCGACATCACCATTAATGGCGCAAATGATGCGCCGGTAATTGTTCGTGATCTTTTGTTTGCGCCAACCGGTGATGCGATTGACGGCTTCACGTATTTTGCAGGGACGGGTCACTACTATAAATTCGTCAACGTCGCACTGACCTTTGACGGAGCAGTTGCTGCTGCAGATGCGGCTGGTGGCTATCTGGTCGTGATCGATTCACTCGAAGAGCAAAACTTCATCCGGTCGATTTCGACAGGGTATGTCCGCATTGATGGGTATGATCTCGCAGGTGACAGGCAGTGGACTTACACGGTCGGTCCGAACGCTGGCGAAGTGTTCTGGAGTGGTGGCGATGAGGGGAGTGGTTCGGGCTTCACATCCTGGGGCGCCGGCGAAGGCAATAACACTTCCGAGCAAAGCATTGTCCTGAGCGCCTCGGCTGGCACATGGCATGATTATCCGCAAAACACTAATTTCGGCGGATATGTCGTCGAAATGGGTGAAGTTCCGCCGAGTGTGACGGAAGACGACAGCTTGTCGATCACACAGGATGATCTGACCTCGGTCGCCTATGATGTAGATGGCGATACGCTAACGGTGACGGCACTGGATGCGACGGGTGCCACGGGCCTTGTCACCTTGAATGGTGACGGCTCTATCACCTATGACACGAATGGTCAGTTTGATGTTCTGAACGTTGGCGATCAGAGCACCGACACCTTCACTTACACGATCAACGACGGTCATGGTGGCACGGTCGATTATACCGCTACCATCACGATCACTGGCGTGAATGACGCAGCCACGTTCTCGGGCGATACCACGGGTGAGATCACCGAAGATGCGTCACCGAATACGGTATCGGGCGACCTCGACTCAACCGATGTCGACAATGTTGATAACAGCTTCACAGCGGCAACAATTGCTGGAAGTTATGGCTCGCTGACGATCGGCGCGGATGGCGCGTGGACCTATACGCTTGATAATGCCAATGCGGCTGTTCAGGCGCTTGGCATTGGGGACACGCTTTCCGATGTAATCAGCGTCGAGGCTGTTGATGGAACCGCGCAGGACGTGACCATAACGATTAATGGCGCAAACGACGCGCCGACGATCTCTGCACCGGGTACGCAGAGCTTCCTGATCAACTCGTCTACCAATACGATTTCGGGTCTGTCATTCAATGATCCGGATGGCGATGATCTCACCGTCACGCTGACGGTTCAGGGCACACTCACGCTGGCGCAGACCACCGGTCTCACATTTTCGGTGGGCACGGGCACTGACGACGCGACCATGACCTTCACCGGCTCGCATGCCGATGTGAACGCCGCCGTTGCAACGCTCACCTACACGCCGACAACAGACGACACTGATGGCGACACATTGGAAGTTGGCGTGAGCGATGGGAATACATTTGGTCCAGTGCCTGGAACCTTCGCACCTTCATTCGACCTGTCTGCTTTGGATGGAAGCAACGGATTTGTGATCAAAGGCATCGACGCCGATGACAATTCCGGCCGCTCAGTTTCGAACGGAGGCGATCTGAATGGCGATGGTGTGGATGACTTGCTCATCGGAGCCTATCCGGCGGACCCGAATGGCAATAGCGATGCTGGAGAAACCTATGTCGTGTTTGGTGGAACGGGTGTAGGCACGTCCGGAAGTTTGGATCTCTCAGCGCTGGATGGCACCAATGGTTTTGTCATCAACGGCATCGATGCCGGTGACGATTCCGGATATTCAGTTTCAACTGCGGGTGACGTGAACGGCGATGGTGTGGATGATCTGCTCATCGGCGCGGCAGACGCCGATCCGAATGGCACTGAACGCGCTGGCGAAACCTATGTCGTTTTCGGCGGTACTGGCGTGGGCGCGTCAGGATCGATTGATCTCTCAAACCTCGATGGCACAAACGGCTTTGTCATCAACGGCATTGATGAGTCTGACCAGTCGGGTATTTCAGTTTCGAATGCAGGTGATGTGAATGGTGATGGCGTCGATGACCTGCTTATTGGCGCCAGACAAGCGGACCCGAATGGCAACTCACGTGCTGGAGAATCTTATGTCGTGTTTGGTGGCACGGGTGTCGGCACGCCCGGATCGATTGATCTCTCCAGCCTCGATGGCACGAATGGCTTTGTCATCAACGGCATTGATGAGTCTGACGATTCCGGCATTTCAGTTTCACATGCGGGTGATGTGAATGGCGACGGCGTCGATGACCTGCTCATCGGTGCATATCACGCTGATCCGAACGGGAATAGCTCCGCTGGCGAAACCTATGTCGTGTTCGGTGGTACGGGTGTCGGCACGTCCGGATCGATTGATCTTTCAAGCATTGATGGCACAAACGGCTTTGTCGTCAACGGCATTGATGCCAGTGACAATTCCGGCTTTTCAGTATCGAACGCTGGCGATGTGAATGGCGATGGGGTGGATGATCTGCTCATCGGTGCATCTGGCGCGGACCAAAATGGCTTTAACTCTGTCGGAGAAGCCTATGTCGTGTTCGGAGGCGCAGGTGTTGGCACGTCCGGATCTATCGACCTCTCAGGCCTTAATGGCACAAATGGTTTCGTCATCAATGGCATCGACTACATAGACCTGTCCGGCTATTCGGTGTCTAATGCGGGTGATGTGAATGACGATGGCGTGGATGATTTGCTCATCGGCGCACCTTACTCGGATCCGAATGGCAACTCCGCTGCCGGAGAAACCTATGTCGTGTTCGGCGGCACTGGTGTTGGTACGTCCGGATCGATTGACCTCTCCAGCCTTGATGGTTCGAATGGCTTTGTCATCAATGGGATCGATAGCTCTGACAATTCCGGCTGGTCGGTCTCGAGCGCGGGTGATGTGAATGGTGATGGTGTGGATGACCTGGTCATTGGTGCTTATTCCGCCGATCCGAACGGGAATAACGCTGCTGGCGAAACCTACGTCATCTATGGCGCCTCGGACATCGCTGAACAATTCACCACACAGAACATCACCATCAATCTGACCAATGTTGATCCGGTGGCGCAGGATGATGCTCTGACCGCAAGCGAAGATGGCCCGGCTATCACTGGCAGCCTATTCGATGACAATGGTAATGGCGCGGACAGCGATAGCGACGGGCAGACTCTGTCCATCGTCGAGGTCAATGGCGAGAGTGCCGACGTTGGTAGCGAAATCACACTCGCGAGCGGTGCGCTTCTGACCGTCAATTCTGACGGCACCTACAGCTATAACCCGAATGGTCAGTTCGAGAGCCTCGCAGCAGGCGCAACCACGACCGACACCTTCACCTATACGGTATCTGACGGCGCGCTCGGCACAGACACGGCGACTGTCACCATAACCATCACCGGCGTGAATGACGCGGCGGTGTTTGGCGGCGATGTGTCTGCAACCCTTTCAGAAGACGACGGATCGACCTTCAGCGGCACACTGACTGTGACCGATGTCGATAGCGCAACCACGATTGGCGACGACTATGCGCCGAGCACCTATGGCCTGTTCATCACGGGTAATTCCGGCATCTGGTCTTACAGTCTGGATACCGCGAATGCAGCGGTTCAGGCACTGAATGTTGGCGACACGCTGACAGACACGCACACGGTTACATCTGCGGACGGCACGACGCAGGATCTGACCGTCACCATTACGGGCACGAATGATGCGCCTGAGATCAGCAATCCGCCAACAGAATTGCAAGTTGTTGAGGATGTGCGGTCCGATCTCGATTTCAGTGGAATTTCCTTCTCGGACGTCGACGAAGGCGCTGAGTCTCTTTCCATCTACCTGGAAGTCGATAACGGCGCTCTGACCTTCACAAGCGTACCGGGAATTGGCTTCAACTCCAACAATCCGAAACGCGGAACGGTGTCAGGCTCGACAGCTGACCTTACGACCTACTTCAATACGCTCGGCAATATCGAATACACGACGGTTGCGAACGCAGCGGGCGATGACGTCGCGACTCTCACAATTCGCATAGAAGACCAGGATGGCGGCGTCAGCTCGACCTACAATATTCAGATCAACGCAACGCCGGTGAATGATGCAGCCATCGTGGCCGGTGATATCTCGGGCACCGCCGTTGAAGAAACCGTTGTGACGGTAACAGGCCTTCTGACCGCCACCGACGTAGACAATCCGGATGATACCTTCACTGCCGAAACAATTGTCGGCAGGTTTGGTTCGCTCGAGATGACTGAAGGTGGCAGCTGGACCTATACACTCGACAACGCGAACGCTGTGGTTCAGGCATTAACGACTGGCGATACAGAAACGGACGTGATCACGATCACGACCGCAGACGGCACCGAGCAAGACATCACCATCACGATCGAAGGCACGAATGATGCTGCTGTGATCACTGGAGATGCAAGCGGCACCATCGTCGAGAATGCGACGCCGAACAATGTTACGGGCCGACTATACTCGACAGATATTGATAATGAAGACAACCTCTTCATTGAAGAGACGTTTGCTGCAACTTACGGGTCTTTCCAGATCGCGTCGAACGGCATTTGGGGTTATTATTCTCTCGATAACAACAATCCGGTCATTGATGCTCTAGATGAAGGTGAAACCATAACAGACACCGTCACCGTAACTTCGGTTGATGGCACGGAACAAGATATCACGGTTACGATTACAGGCGTGAATGATGACCCGGAAATCGCTGCGCCGATCAATCAGTCCTTCTCGATCAATTCGACTGGCAATGAGATTTCCGGCCTATCTTTCGGCGATGCTGAAGATCATACAATCACGGTTATCCTGCGCGTCGAAGGCACGCTGAGCTTGACCCAGACTGACGGTCTGACCTTCGAGACGGGCGATGGCACGGATGATGCCGAGATGAAATTCTCAGGCTCTGTCGCCGATGTGAACGCTGCGGTGGCGACGCTCTACTACGCGCCGGCCAATGGCGATGCAGATGCCGACACGCTGGAAATCAGCGTCAGCGATGGCCAGACATTCACAAACACGCCTGGAACCTTTGCGCCGTCACTGGACCTTTCTGCGTTGGATGGCACGAACGGCTTCGTCATCAACGGCATCGACAGTGGCGACTATTCCGGTCTTTCGGTCTCGAATGCGGGTGATGTGAATGGCGATGGCGTGGATGATGTGCTCATCGGCGCATATCTGGCTGATCCTAATGGCAATACCGATGCTGGAGAAACCTATGTGGTGTTCGGCGGTACAGGTGTCGGCACGTCCGGATCGATAGACCTTTCCAGCCTGAACGGCACAAATGGATTTGTCATCAACGGTATCGATCAGAGCGACTTTTTCGGTATTTCGGTGTCGAATGCAGGTGATGTGAATGGCGATGGGGTAGATGATCTGCTCATCGGTGCCGATGCTGCAGACCCGAATGGAAGCAACGCCGGTGGCGAAACCTTTATCGTGTTCGGCGGCACAGGTGTCGGCACCTCCGGTAGCCTCGACCTTTCCAGCCTTAATGGCGCGAATGGCTTCGTTATCAATGGCATCGATGCCAACGACTATTCCGGCCATTCGGTATCGAATGCGGGTGACGTGAATGGCGATGGCGTGGATGATCTGCTCATTAGTGCGTACCGCGCTGATCCGAATAACATTAACAGCGCTGGCGAGACCTATGTCGTATTCGGCGGCACCGGTGTCGGCGCGTCTGGATCGATTGATCTTTCCGGCCTTAACGGCGCGGATGGGTTTGTCATCAACGGCATCGATGCCAATGACTTATCTGGCTATTCGGTGTCGAATGCGGGTGATGTGAATGGCGATGGCGTTGATGATCTGCTCATCGGCGCGAGAGAGGCTGACCCGAATGGGACCGCCAATGCTGGAGAGACCTATGTCGTGTTCGGCGGCACAGCTGTCGGCACATCCGGTAACCTCGACCTTTCGAGCCTGAACGGCGCAAACGGCTTCGTCATCAATGGCATCGACGGCAGTGACTATTCAGGCCAATCAGTATCGAATGCGGGCGATGTGAATGGCGATGGCGTTGATGATCTGCTCATCAGTGCGCGCTATGCAGATGCGAATGGGACCAGCGACGCTGGCGAAACCTATGTTGTGTTCGGCGGCTCAGCTGTTGGGACTTCCGGTAGCCTCGACCTTACAAGCCTGAACGGCACGAACGGCTTCGTCATCAACGGCGTCGACGCCAACGACCACTCTGGCTATTCGGTATCGAATGCGGGCGATGTGAATGGCGATGGCGTGGATGATCTGCTCATCGGTGCGGTGTATGCAGACCCGAATGGCATCTCCACTGCCGGGGAGACCTATGTCTTGTTCGGCGGAACGAGTGTCGGCGCGTCTGGATCGCTGAACCTTTCCAGCCTGAATGGTACAAATGGCTTCGTCATTAACGGCATCTATAGCAATGGCTATGCCGGTTTCTCGGTGTCGACTGCGGGCGATGTGAATAGTGATGGCGTGGACGATCTGCTCGTCAGTGCGCCCTTTGCTAATTCCGGTGCCGGTGAAACTTACGTCATCTACGGTTCCGCGAACATCGCAGAACAGTTCGTCACCGAGACGGTGAACATTGCGCTGGTGAACGACAAACCGTTGATCACCACGCCGACGACGACAACAGTCGCAGAGAACCAGACCTTCGCGATCGATGTGGATGCGACCGATCCACAGGGCGATACCGAAGGCGCGGGCCTGACTTACGCGATCACGGGCGGCCCGGATGCGGCTCTGTTCACAATTGACGCCGATACGGGCGAGGTGAGCTTCCTCTCTGCACCGAATTACGAGAACCCGCTCGATAACGAGCCGGACAATACCTACGAAATCGAAGTCACAGTCACGGACAGCCATGGCGGTGTAGACCTCGAAAACTTCGCAATCACTGTGTCGGATGTGAATGAAACGCCGGTAACCTCTGGCCCAGTCATGCTGACCGCATCTGACGAAGACACGGCAGTGGTCATTACCAAAGCGCAGCTTCTGGCCAATACGACTGACCCGGACGGTGACAAACTGGCGGTAACGAGCCTGGTCGCATCGTCTGGTACACTGGTTGATAACCTCGACGATACCTGGACGTTCACCCCGGACGCTGACGACGATACGTCGGTCACCTTCACCTATAGTGTTGACGATGGTGAGTTCGCTGTCGCGGCATCTGCGACGCTTGACCTGCTGCCGGTGAATGATGATCCGACGCTCTCCGCGCCTGGAACGCAGAGCTTCTCGATCAACTCCACAGGCAACACCATCACCGGTGTGTCGGTTGATGATGCTGACAATGCATCGCTGACCGTTACACTTAAGGTTCAGGGTACGTTGACCCTGGCCCAGATCACGGGTCTGACTTTTGAATCCGGTGACGGAACGGATGATGCCGAGATGAAATTCTCGGGCTCAGTTGCTGATATCAATGCAGCAGTTGCGTCTCTGACCTACGCGCCTGCGAATGGCGATGCCGATGGCGACACGCTGGAAATTGGTGTCAGCGATGGGCAGACGTTTGTGCCGTTTGATGCATTCGGCGCAGAATTTGAACTGTCGGCTCTCGATGGCACGAATGGCTTTGCCATAAATGGAGTAGAACAGGGAGATTTCTCGGGCCTCTCTGTTTCTGACGCTGGCGACTTGAATGGTGATGGCATTTCCGATGTGATCGTCAGCGGTCACGAAGTCGATTCCAACACTGGCGCAAGCTATGTGGTCTTTGGAAGTTCTTCGCCGTTTTCAGCAGACTTCAACCTCTCAGATCTGAATGGAAGTAACGGCTTCGCGTTGAACGGTATCGCACGCGGTGACTTCACCGGCGTGTCGTTGGCCTCCGCAGGCGATGTGAACGGCGACGGCTATGACGACGTCATTATAGGTGCCTATCGGGCAGAACATCGTGCCGGAAATCAGTCTGGGTCCTCTTATGTAGTGTATGGATCAAGCGATCCTTTCGCGGCATCTTTTGATCTGTCGTCGCTTAACGGAACCAATGGTTTCGAGATTTTTGGTGTCGACAATAATGACGACGCTGGCTGGTCTGTTCACGGGGCAGGCGACGTCAATGGTGACGGTATCTCCGATTTTATCATCGGTGCGGTGCGCGCCGACCCGAATGGCGAAAGCAATTCCGGCGAAACTTATATTGTCTTTGGACAGAGCAGCGGTTTTGGTTCCACATTTAATCTATCCGATATCGACGGAACCAATGGCTTCATTCTTAATGGTATCGCTCAGGCAGAAGATTCCGGCCATGCTGTTTCGTCGGCAGGCGACATCAACAATGACGGTTATGACGATGTTATCGTTGGTGCACCAAGTGCGGATCAGCCAGGTGCGGATAACACCGGCACAGCGTATATCGTGTATGGCAAGTCAGGTGGATTCGATACGAGCATTGATCTGTCGGATATCGATGGTTCCAATGGGTTTTTCGTTCAAGGGCTTGCTGCCGGCAGTGCGCTAGGCGCAGCAGTTTCAACTATCGGAGATATCAATGGTGACGGTATCGGTGACATTATTATTGGCGCCGATGACGCTGACACAGTAAATGGCGCCAATTCAGGCATCAACTATGTGATCTTCGGCTCTTCTGCTGGTTTTGGACAGGAATTTGAGCTGTCGGACCTCGACGGAACGAACGGCTTCGTCATCAACGGTGAAGATGGTGGTGATCATGCAGGTATCTCTGTTTCCAATGCAGGCGACATTAATGCTGATGGCGTTGATGATCTGATGGTGACGGCACCCACAGATGATACAGATTTAGAGGATGAGGGACGGCTGTATTTCTACCGCGGCCGGAAATACGCCGACGGTGGTTTGAATCACGACAGCCAGG
>NZUJ01000131.1 GCA_002701295.1 Ponticaulis sp.
GGCATCATATTCCGAGAAGCTCGACGTGTTAAAACTGATGCCAACCATTCGCGCTTCAGGGTTTGTCAGCTGAGCCGCTTCGATATAGCGCGTCAGGCAGGTTTCGATCTCGGGCTGGGGATAGGCTTCAAACGCCCCGATCCGTTCAAGCGCAGGATTGGAGCACAAAACCATCGCATCAGGCTGACTGCCGTGAATGAGTCCGATGGTCACGCCTGCATAGGCGGGGTGAAACAGGGAGCCCTGTCCTTCAATCACGTCCCAATGGTCGTCAGCTGCCGCGGGAGATAATTCAGCAGCCGCAGATGAAATAAAATCTGCAACAACGGAATCGATGGGAATGCCTGACCCGGCAATGAGAATGCCGGTCTGCCCAGTAGCGCGAAAATCTGCGTCGATGCCGCGCGCTACGAATTCCTTGTGGAGGGCCAGCGCTGTATATTTCTTGCCGACGACACAGTCAGTGCCGACCGTAAGAAGCCGCTTGCCCGAACGATGCTCGAACTTTCCAATGGAAAAACTGCGATCAACTGTTCGGATATCCCACAAATTGCGATTCAGATCGCGAGCCAGCGGGCTGAGAACCGGATGAGCGTTGAGCTTGTCGTGCAGCCCTGAAGCGATATCGAGGCCAGTCTTCAGAGCTTCTACCAGGCTATCGACCCAATGATCCGGCAGTCCGCCGCCTGGGGGTGCACCGCCCAGCAACACAGTGCGCGCACCTGCGGCATAGGCCGCGCTGAAGTCCATATCCGGCAGGCCCAGATCGATCGGGTTTGATGGAAATCTGAATTGAGCGACGCACTGATCCGGGCGCCAGTCTTTGACCCCGTGTGCCGTCTTCACGTACGGAGAGTCACCCAGAAACAGTATATAAGGCATCTCTATCTGAAACATGTTCGTCGCTTTGCTTTCCGAAAATCAGGAAAGTCGATCCTATTTTTCGAAGCGGCTGTGCGCTGTTCGCAAAGGGCCTTTTTTCATATTCCTCTGGCAATAGTGATGCCTGCGGACACATGCTCTTGCGGCGCGCGCTTCACCCCCAAAGCTCTGATTCTGGCGGGGACACCCTTCCATCAAGGTATCGAAGTGCGGTGCGTCTATCGGAACCGATCAATAGCGGCGCATCCAGATCGACATACTCTGCTTGCTGGGCAATGAGATGTGATGGTGCCATAGCAAGCGAGGTTCCAAGCATACAACCAACCATGGTTTTCAATCCGTAGGCGTTCGCTTGTCTCTGCAAACGCACCGCTTCAGTGAGACCACCCGTCTTGTCGAGTTTGATGTTCACAAAGCGATAGTCATCCTTGAGCCTCTCCAGGTCCTGAGTGACATGGCATGACTCGTCAGCGCAAAGCGGCAGCTCGCTGACAAAGTCTTTCAACTCAGCATCCTGTCCTGCCTTGAGGGGCTGCTCGATCATGGCCACACGGTTTGAGATCATCAGCGGCATGAGCTGCCGAAGCATATCCATGCTCCAGTATTCATTGACGTCCACAATCAGCGTTTTGCCTGCCGCAACCTTGCGAACCGCCTCTACTCTGGCGCCGTCTTCCACACTACCGCCAAGCTTGAGCTTGAGATGCGAATGCCGCTCGGCCCGCTCTGCAGCGGCTGCCATCCGCTCGGGTGTATCGACGCTTAACGTATAGAAGGTCTCCACGGTCTTCAAAGGTGACATGCCCAGCATTTCGTGGACGCGTCGCCCTGTCGTTTTCGCTGCCAGGTCCCATATCGCACAGTCGACGGCATTGCGCGCAGCACCCGGGCTGAAATCGTCATGGACAGTCGGCCAGGTGTTGCCCGCTTCCAGGGCAGCCAGCATCTGTCGCACTTGGGACATCACGCTCTCTACGGTCTCTCCGTAATGAAAGACCGGACATGATTCACCCTGCCCGGTTTTGCCGTCTGCAGTCAGCGACACCACAACAACTGTGATGGACTCCTCTCGTCCACGCGCAATGATAAAAGGCTGCTTCAACGTCCAGGCTTCCGCACGCACGTCGCTTGCAGAAACAGGCGGCAGACCAGCCAAAGCCTCCAGTGGATCAGAAAATCGGGTCATGTTGTTAATCCGGTCAGGTCTGTCTCAATCAGCAATTTTCGGACAATGTTGCGTGTTCAATAGACCGCATGCTGGTCATATCCGAACACCGGCTCCGGAGCCTCAAGAGTGTTGAGAGCCAATTCAGACACATAGCGTCCGACAGCCGGACCATGTTTGAAACCATGCCCGGTGCCGCCACCCACAAGGATAACATTTTCCATTTCGGGGTGCCGGTCGATCAGGAAGTTTCCAGACGCGCTGTTTTCATACTGGCAGACACGGCTTTCGGATAACGGGCGGTCAGCAAGCGCGGGAAAGCGGACACGCAGATAGGCGCGCACAGCATCCTCTCCTGAACGACTAACCTGCCGGTACATTGTATCGGGGTCCGCCGGAACGCCATGTTTGTCGAGCGCGATTTTGAAGCCGCGATTTTCTATGGATGGAAAACCGTAATGCAGATCGTCTTCATGGGCATCGACCCAGGCCGGCATGCGAGATACGTCGAACATGTCCACGCCGTGCTCTGGCTGAAAGAAAAACACTTCTTGGCGTGTCGCCTTGATGCGATCTCCAACCACATCCGGAAACACTTTTGGCAGCCAGGGTCCGCAGGCAAATATATAGCTGTCTGCGCTAAAGCTTTGGCCATCTGAGGTCCTGACAGTGTCGAGACTCGCGCCAGATTTCGGCGCCAGAACCTTTGCCTGTACGACTTGACCACCCGCTGCGAGAAACTCCCTTTCAAGCAGATGCAGAGAACGTCGCGCCATCAGTGCGCCCATTGTAGGCTGATAGATGCCGAATTGAATGTCATCATACCCAAATTGCGGGAACTTCTCCACGAGATCATTCAACTCGATACGCTGTGTTGGTATTCCCATTTGAGCCTGTAAGTGCAGGCTCTCCGTGATATTTGCGGCCTCGTGTCTATAGAGATAAAGCGCGCCAGCTTCGTGAAAAATGGGCAGGCTGGACCGGTCGGACAGTGCCTTCCACTTTGCAAGCGATTCCCAGGCAAGACCGGTATAAAGACGATTACCCAGATACTCTGTCCGTATGAGCCGCGTTTCACCGCCCGAAGATGACAGATTGTTCCCGACGCCCCATTGATCAATCAGCGTCACAGAGTGGCCAGAGGTCTGAAGCGTCCAGGCTGTCCACATCCCAAAAACTCCGCCTCCAACAACGATGAAATCTCGGGGATTAGGGGTCATGTCATGCCTCGCGGGACTGGCAGATGCGGTTGTGTGGAGCTGAGGAAGAGCTGATGCCACGAGGCCACCCGCAATCCCGCCGAGCACATTGCGACGATGGACGGTGCCTAGTGTCTCCGTGACAGAGTTGTTCGACTTCCCTGCATTCGGCATCACTCACCTCATTTCAGAATTCGGCAACTCATGGGCCACCGGATGAAGGTCATTTCTATCGGGCAGCTGGGACAAGAGCAGTGAACTGCAACCCTGCCCCAGCCTGGGGAAACCCATGGGAGGCTAACCAAATCAATGGTCTAACCCAGCGCAGATGAGCCTAGCTCAGCCTTTCCGATGCAGCTTTTGCTTAAGAGCCGTATTGTATTCGTTTGAGGCCAAGATTTTTCAGAACCGATCTAACACTCTGATATATAGAGCCCTTTGCGACACGAAGCGTATCCAGAGACGTCGCTCGCTTTAGTCTGAATGCCTTCCGGAACCACCAATTTCGCAAGCTGATCAGGTCAGAATTTGACCAGATGGCTCTGGAAACAGAATGAATCTGCCCTCTAAGGACATTCTTCTGTTGGACGAGGCCAACCATGGCTTCGGTGCTTTGATTTCCGAAATTTCTGCCATTCAATCGGCAAAGACCTCTCAACGCCGAAGCAACAGGACTGTCTCATGAGCTCAATCCCAACTTATTTTGAAGGCTTTTCGGAGTGGCTGGTTTCAGTCGTATTTTACGCAGTCCCTGTAGCAGGCGTAAAAATCAATCTGATCGTCGTCTGGCTTGCGGCCGCCATGATCTTTTTTACGTTCAAGTTGAGATTCCTGAATGTGAGAGGCTTCAGACTCGCAATTGATGTTTTGCGCGGTAAGCACAAAGAGGCCGACGCACCTGGCGAAATGTCTCACTTCCAAGCGCTTTCGACCGCCCTTTCAGGAACTGTCGGGCTGGGAAATATAGCGGGCGTCGCGATTGCCGTCGCGATGGGCGGACCAGGCGCACTGTTCTGGATGGTCATCATCGCATTGTTCGCAATGTCACTGAAATTCTCGGAAGTCCTGCTGGCTGTAAAATACCGGGCAACCTTACCGAATGGACGCCTTTCAGGGGGGCCGATGTGGACGCTTCGGAACGGTCTCGCCGCTCGCGGAATGCCCAGAATCGGGAAAATCATGGGCGGGATCTATGCGGTATTCGCACTGCTCGCTTTCATCCAGACAATTCAGGTGAACCAGTCCTACGCACAAGTGCAAACCGTACTTGGGTTGAGTGATGGCATGCTGCCTGCGTTGATCTATGGTCTGGTTCTTTCCGCAGTCGTTGCGGCGGTTCTTTTGGGTGGCGTGAAGTCCATTGCCAGCGTTACTTCGCGGCTCGTGCCGGTCATGTGTCTGTTCTATCTATTCGGAATTGCCGCCATTCTCATCCTGAACATCACAGACATCCCATCTGCCATTGCGTTGATCGTAGAGAGGGCATTTGTAGCGGAAGCGGTTGTCGGCGGCGCTGTAGGTGCGTTCATCGCCGGCATGCGCCGGGCTGCTTTTTCCAACGAAGCCGGCGTCGGAACTGCAGCAATCGTTCATGCCGTCTCAAAAACGCGCGAACCCGCATCCGAGGGATTCGTCGCTTTGCTCGAGCCCTTCATCGACACTGTGATAATCTGTACGGCAACTGGCCTCGCGCTTGTCGTAAGCGGTGTCTGGGATGGCGGTTTGACAGATATTGCGATGACATCAGCCGCGTTCGCGACCGTTTCATCATGGTTCCCCATCATTCTCGCTTTCGCAGTTTGCCTTTTCGCAATCTCGACCATCCTGGCCGTCGGCTATTATGGCCTTCAGGTTTCAGCCTACCTGTTCGGCTCGACGCCACTTCGAAACCGACTCTATCTCGTCTATTTCTGTGGCACCCTACCGATTGGCGCGCTGGTCGATGTATCGACGGTCGTGAATTATACAGACAGTTTTTTCTTCCTGCTCTCAATTCCGAACATCATCGGACTTTACATCATGTCCGATGAGATCAGGAAGGATGCGAACAAATACTTCGTCAGCAAAACGTCGCCGCTTCAGGAAACGAAACCGTCAGATTAAGCCATAACCGGACGGTCGAAATACTGACTCGGCGGAACACCGAATGACCGGGTAAACATCGCAGTGAACGCACTCGCGCTCTCATACCCGACGTCAAACGCAACGCTCGTCACCGGTTTGCCCGTAGCCAGTTGTGAGATCGCCTCCATCAGGCGAATCTGGTGACGCCACGCCGCAACGCCCATGCCGGTTTCGTGCTTGAACAACCGCGAAAATGTGCGCCGCCCCATGCCGGCAACTTTCGCGAGATCATCAAGTGAGTCTGTCTCGCTGGGCTGCTCCATGATCGTGTGACAAACCCGGAGCAGGCGATGATCCTGCGGCATTGGGGCGCTATAAGGCGCGCTCGGCATGTTTTTGAGCTCGTTGATCATCAACTGGACGATATTGTGCTCGCGATCGGTGAATTTCTTGTTCGACTCGATCCGTGCAATCTCAATGATCAAAGCCTTAAGGAGTTCTGATACTTCGATCACATAGCAATGGTCATAAACCAGGGAAGTTGCGTCCTCGTCAAAGTACAGCGTTCGCAACGACACAGGCCCACGGCAGGAGATGCTGTGTTCGGCGTCAGATGGGATCCACACCGCTCTCTGGGGTGGCACGACAAAGCTCGTACCTTCAACCATGACTGACATCACGCCAGAACAGGCATACAATAGCTGTGCTCTGGTGTGTGTGTGCGGCGCATCACGGAATCCAGCGGAATATTCATCATGAAGACCGAGTACCGGCCATTCAGAGAAGTCCGCGAAACTTTCGATATGTTTCATCCTAATTCCCTGTCCTGAAAACGACAATTCAATACAAACTGTCTGGAAAGGGTCCGAAAATGAGGGCCATTCGTCAATTCGACTGGCCCGGAATCGATAGATTCTGGCAATTCTTCGCAAAAGGTTATTCAGTCTGCACACGGACAATGCAGGTGCTCATACTTTTTGTGCAAAGCACTTCAGATGAGGCGATGTTCTAGACAACGAAAAAGGCCATCCCGCAGAATGGCCTTCCTCGTATTCAAATGTCCTGAAAATCTAGTCAGCGTCGGCCTCAGCCAGAAATGACGCAGCTGATGTCGGACCGCGTGCAAAAGTGTCGGAATGGTCTGCAATGTATTGCCGGAAGTTCAGAAAGAAGTCTGCTCCAGACGGCATGTCAGCCTCTTCCCAGGCCGCAACGAGCGCATCCACTTTGTCGGCCGGTGTTTTTGCCGGCTGGATCAACATGAAGTCCCAGCCCGCCCCATCACTGTGCACGTATAGCTGCCGTGGAGGCAGACCTGCTTTGGCGTTCACGGCATCGTATTTGGCGATCTCTTCGAGGAACGCACGATGTTTTCCCGGGGCAATCCGATAGATCTCGACGAGCACTTTTCCGTCAGGAACAGGCGGCGGCGCAGGCTCGCTCTCCTGCGCCAGCGTCGACGGGGCGCAAAGGCTGGCACTCACAGCCAGCAACGCAATATATCGCGTAATTGTCTTGAAAGATCGAGTTTTCGGGACGTCTGCGTTTTGCATGTGAACTCCTCTCTGAAAGCATTGAGATTGGAGCTTCATTTGATACCCGACACTTCAGCCCTGCTATCGCGCAAAGGCTAAATACCGTCTATCTCGGGCTCGCCAATTAAAGCAATCGGCTGACGCGGGCGAGAATTTAAAGAAATAACCCCCACTGATTGTCCGATACGGGACGCCCCAGAAGTAGTGAGGCCATTTAGATAACATTTGTGACCCTGCTCCCACTATGCCTGTCGCGTTGACCTGAGGATAGAATAGGAAACGGGGCTGCATTTATTTTGAGAGCAAGACAACTCATAAATAAAAGCAATATCCGCCCTCTCAATATATTTAGAATGGGCTGATGAATTATGAGAAAACGAAACAAACTTTTCTGTTCCGCCGCGATCATGACGCTTATGAGCGGCATCTCCTACGCGCAGACTGCACCAGCGACTGCCACAAGCGATGATGACGTTGCTCGCATGGACACAGTGATTGTCTCCTCCGCCAAGCGTGAGCAGCCGCTCCAGGACGTGCCGCTCGCGGTCACGGCATTGAGCGAAGAATATCTGCAACAGTTGGGCGCGGACACCTTCGAAGACTACGCGCTGACTGTTCCGGGGCTTCAGCTGAACGATCTTGGCAATAACAGTTCAGAGGTCAACATTCGGGGTATCGCATCGGGTATTTCAGCCGGTGACTTGCAAGACTCTGTCATCACACTGATCGATGACATCCCATCTGCAGATACAAAAGCATCCATCACCCAGCCTGATTTGCGCCTGTTCGATGTCGAACGTGTCGAAGTCCTGCGCGGACCTCAGGGAACGCTCTTCGGATCAGGCGCGATGGGTGGAGCGATCCGCATCATTACGAACAAGCCGGAGCTGGACAGCCTGAACGGCAAGATTGATGTGACCGCGTCTCAGGTCGAAGGTGGCGATCTGTCCACTGCTTACAATGGCATGGTCAACATTCCGATCGTTGAAGACAAACTCGCCATTCGTGCAGTTGGATATTACCGTGACACTGGCGGCTGGGTCGACAACATTGGACTTGCCGGTTACCCGGGCGGCGAGAACGTCAACAGCGGCACGTCTTATGGCGGACGCTTCATGGTCAAATATCAGCCCACCGAAAAACTCGGCATTCTACTGAATGTCACCCATCAGAATTCCGAGCCAGACGATAGCGGTTACTACAACACCACCGTCAATGGAGAACTGGCCCGCTCAACTGCTCTTCCCGAGTATTCTACGGACAAGTTCACCTTGGTGAATCTGGTCGCCGATTATGATTTCGGTTTTGCAACGCTGACGTCTTCGACAACCTACTACGACCGCGATGCATTCCGAACGAGCGACTACACCGCCTATTCAACCTATTTCTCGCCGACCGTTGAACTCACGCCATTCAACGGCACAGTAAAATCTGAGAACTACTTCGAGGAACTTCGCCTTGCCTCGAACGGGGATGAGCGCCTTGATTGGCTTGTCGGCTTCTACTACCGAAACCAGGCAGGCCGCGATATCAAGAACGAAATCATTCTGCCAGGTTCCGAAGCCCTTTATGGTTCAAACCCGGAATACGGCGCACCAAATGACATTCCCTACGACTTCCTTCTTTCGAACGAAACCAAGGAAATGGCACTCTTTGGCGAGGCCAACTACGAGATCACCGAAAAGCTTGAGGCCACTCTTGGCGCACGTCTTTTCAAGCACGAGGTGGACGAAACGGGTTATAGTCAGGGTGTCTGGTATGGCGCACGCGGACGCGCCGACGTCAATGTTGATGCAGAAGATGAGGCAGCGACCTTCAAAGGCGCACTCAAGTACAACTTCACCGACGATCAGATGGTCTATGGCCTGATATCTCAGGGATATCGCGTCGGCGGAACCAACCTGCCACGCGTTGACCCGACGCCTGACAGTTTCGGCCCCGATGAACTGACAATGTATGAAATTGGCTCCAAGTCGACATTTGCAGATGGCCGTTTCACTTTGAATGCAGCTCTGTTCTACATCGATTGGACCGACATGCAGGTCGGCCTCTATACGACGAACAATAACGACTACTACATTGCCAATGCTGGTGCTGCACACTCTCAAGGCGTCGAGTTCGAGGGGCAAGCACAGATCACCGAGAACCTTAGCTGGTCAGGCGCTGTTGCCTTCACTCAAGCAGAAATCGACGTCGACAACATTGCCTTGGGTGCATCTGCGGGCGATCGCGTTCCTGGCACTCCGGAGCTCACGACATCGAACCTGCTGCGCTATGATTTCGAACTCTATAGCGGCGTCGATGCCTTTGTTCAGGGCAGCCACCAATATGTGGACAACTCTTACACGATCTTCAATGAGAATTCTCCGAGTGCCTACGAGATGGGTGACTATCACATGGTCAACGCCCGGATAGGTGCTGATTTTGGCAAATGGGAACTTGCTCTGTTTGCAAAAAATCTGCTGGATGAAGACAAGGCGGCAACGGCGTTTTCTGCGGCAGCTGTCTATCCGGTCAGACCGAGAACGATCGGTATTACGCTCAGAGCAGACTTCGAATCGTAATGATTGCAATGAGCCCCTGCCGTGTTGCGGCAGGGGTTCCTTTTAGAGACTACCTCAAGAGATCCTGATGTTGACGACAAGCAAGCGACCTTCATTCGTCAGAAAAACAAGAACATCGCTCTTATGTGTAAGCCTGTTGCTCGTGAGTTCATGCACAGGAGCAGCCAGCACAGACCCTTCCTGGGAGGTAGAGCTTCGGGCTCGACTGCAGGAATTTGATCGTCAGGATGCGCCAGCCGTTGTCGTTGGAATAGCCCGTCAGGGCGAAACGGTTTTCGCCGAAGGTTTTGGCATGGCCGACCTTGAACAGAATATTGCGGCGACACCCGACACCATCTTCCATGTCGCCAGCGTGTCCAAGCAATTCACTGCCTTTTCAATTGCACTTCTGGAAATGGAAGAGAAGGTCAGTCGCGAGGATGATATCCGTGAGTTTCTGCCCTATGTTCCGGATTACGGAACGCCGGTTCGCATTCGTCATCTGATCCATCACACCAGCGGCCTCAGGAGCTTCGGCGATCTGTTCATGCTGGGCGGACAGTATATGGACGGCACCTGGAAGCAATCTCAGGTCGTCAATCTTGTAGCGCAGCAAAGCGCGCTCGATTTCGCGCCGGGTTCAGAGTACACTTACAACAATACCGGATATTCCCTGCTGGGCGAAATCGTCACCGCTGCTACCGGTCAGACGTTAAGAGAATTCACGACTGAAAACATCTTCGGTCCACTCGACATGACCAACACCTTTGTTGGAGATGATGAGACCGAAATCATCCCAAATCGGGCCAAGTCTTATACGTCGACGTCCAGAGAAGACGGCTCGGTCACCTGGAAACGCCATCCGCTAAACTTCTCTACGACCGGTTCCACTGGGCTCAAGTCAACCGCGTCGGACCTATTGAAATGGGGAAGCAACTTTTCCAGCCTCAGAGACGAAAAGCCTGAATTGATGGAAAAGGTTTTACCTCCCTCACAGCTGGATGACGGCACGCCCATAAATTACGGATACGCGCTCGCCGAACAATATTTCGCAAGCCACAGAGCGATCGGCCATTCTGGCAGTGAAGCAAGCTTCCGGGCACGAATTGCATGGTTTCCGGAACAGGATGTCTCGATTGTCATCCTATCCAATTTTCATATCGACAACGCGGCATTAATGCATGAAATCGCGTCGATCTACCTCGGCGAAACCCCATCACCTGAGGGAAACACCATCCCACCCGAGGTCGAGCAAGACCCGTCACTCACCACTGCTCTGGAAGGGAGCTATCTTCCGGAGTTCGGGCGGTTGATCACACTGACATCCGACCAGGAGCAGCTCATCTGGAGCGAACAGGACGGTACAGTCATTTCTGAGATCATTTTTCATGACGATCAGAGTTTTGAGACGCCCGGGCGTCGCCAGTACACCTATTTTACACCCGAATTCGATGATCAAGGCGAGATTACCGGCCTGATCCGGCACGATGAAATTGATCTCAATGTCCGGGTTCCAAAAGTGCAACCCTGGCAACCTGATTCAGACACGCTGAAGGGTTTTGAGGGACGCTTTTACAGCGGAGATGTCGATCAGACATACTCATTCAGCGTGGTAGATGGCGTTCTGCTCGCTGATTCCCTCTGGGCACCCGAGCCACTTGTCATGACACCCTCCGTTGAAGGGCGGTTTGATGCAGAATGGCCCCTGAATAGCGTCGAATTTCTCCGGGACGCAGCTGGAAACGTCACGAGCATGACCGTCCATTCCGGCCGGGTTCGGAACATGATTTTTGAGAAACAGGAGTAACGTTTTCTGATGACTGTTTCTCGTCAGCACTTTCCTTTTCGGAAGACCTTTAATTGCCTCAGAGTGCCAGCTGCGTGCGCTTTTGCAGCCCTGCTTACCGCCTGCACACCCAGTTACGGGGAAACGCAACTCGTTAGTCCCGATGAATGGGATATTTTGATCACCAATGCCCGCATCGTCGATGGAACGGGCAGTCCCTGGTATCGCGGATCCGTTGGTGTTGATGAGGGCAAAATCGTCTGGATTGGGACATCTGACAAAGCGCCAGCCGAAGCGTTGGAGCGCGTTGATGCAAATGATTATGTGCTGTCTCCAGGCTTTGTCGACATGATGGGTCAGGAATCCCTGCCCTATCTCACCAATCCCGCATCCGGAGCGTCGAAACTGATGCAGGGGATCACGCTTCACGCGAGCGGCGAAGGTTACACGTCAGCGCCCAATACAGATGCAACCCAGCCAGAACCCAGAATGATTCAGGGGAAGCCGTATAGCTGGACAAGCTTTGACGAGTATTTTGAAATTCTCGAATTCTTCGGCGTGCCCGTGAATGTCGTCCACAACGTCGGCGCGACGCAAGTCCGGCTGATCGTCATTGGCGAGGAAGATCGCGAGGCAACACCGGGCGAAATCAGGCAGATGCAGGCCCTGATTGCCGAGGCCATGGATCAAGGCGCATCCGGCCTGTCCAGCGCACTCATCTATCCTCCGGGTCTTTTTCAATCGACTGAAGAGCTCACGGAACTGGCCAGAGCCATCAAACCCTATGGCGGAGTTTATTCAACACATATGCGCAATGAGAGCTCCCGCCTCCTTGAAGCTATTGAAGAGGCCATCACAATAGGCCGCGAGGCCGAAGTTCCAGTCCACATTTATCACTTGAAAGCCGCAGGACTGAACAACTGGCCCCTGATGGAGCCTGCTCTTATCCTCATTGCAAAAGCGCGTGCAGAAGGAATCGACGTTACGACGGATATCTATCCATATCTCCGGAACGGTCTTGGATTGGGGGCTTTTCTGCCACCTGAATCCTACGCGCAGGGATGGGATTCAATGAAACAATCTCTGAGTGACCCCGAAACGCGGAGCAAATATCGCACGCGCATCGAGGAGGGTGATGACTTTGAAAACTGGTATCATCATGTCGGCAAAGACTGGGGCAATGTACAAATCATTTCCACTGCACTGGGCGAAGACCTGAATGGACTTTCCATCGCCGATGCCGCTGAACTTTCGGGCACAGATGTGTGGTCATTCGTCTTTGATACAGTGATGAACCATGAAGTCGCCGTTGCGCCTTACACCATGAACATTGAGCAGAAGTATTCTGCGCTCAGATATCCGTTCGTCATGTTCGATACAGATATGTCCCCAGTGAGCAGTGCCGGCGCCCATCCGCGCGGTTATGGCTCCATGGCGCGAGTGCTTGCCAAGTATGTCCGCGAGGACAAAGCACTGACGCTGGAAGACGCGATCAGACGCCTGACGTCTACAGCTGCCAACCGTCTTGGCGTCTTCGACCGCGGACAAATCGCTGTGGGTATGGCTGCAGACCTTGTTCTGTTTGACCCCGACACGGTTCAGGATACCGCAACCTATGCTGACCCTGCGCAGTATCCGACAGGTATCCGGCACGTCTGGGTGAATGGCCAATATGCCGTGAAAGACGGCGCCGTGACTGAGGCGCGCGCAGGCCATGTCATTCGCTTTGGTCGGGCGTCTACAGCCCAATAACTCATTCTTCAGCCCAACTGGGAATTCTTCCATGATCATCCGCGACACCGACACAAAGAAGACTTTCAAAAACTGGTGCCGTCAGTTCGTTTTCGCAGGCATCGGAGCGCTGGCTGTAATGGTCGTCCCCCCTGGAAATCCTGCATTCGCTCAGGAGGAGCATTCAGACCTTCACGCATTGATGTCCGCGCCTGTCGCGAAGAACCTCATCGCGTCTGCATCAGCAGAAAAGCTGGCCTGGACGGAAATCAAAGAGGGCGGAACAAGTATCTGGTATGCGACAGCTCCGGAGTTCACGCCCATTAAACTCGCTGAGTATCCCGAAGACGACGGGCAACCCGTTGGACGTTTACAATTCGATCCGACAGAAACCCATCTCTATTTCACACGCGGGAACGGGCGGGCTCATCACGGCCATGCCGCAAACCCCCGCCATATGGATTTGACGCCTGAACTCGGTCTGTTTCGACTGCCGCTCAATGGCGGCGCAACAGAATTGGTAGCCAATACAGGAACGGCTGCCTTTAATCCTGTGTCGGGTGACCTGGTCATAAGCGGGGATGGAGGGCTTGGCCTCATCAGCGCCTCTGACTTGAAGGCCAGTCGTTTCGAAAGTTCACCTATTCTGAAGCTTCGCGGCGGCGCATCGCGTTTCACCTGGTCACCAGATGGAAAGAAAGCTGTCTTCGTCTCAAACCGGACCAGCCACAGCTTCATCGGCGTTTATGATCCAGACAAGGAAACCATCAACTGGATTGCCCCGGACGTCAGCCGGGACATGTATCCGGCATGGTCCAGTGATAGTTCACGCATTGCCTTCATTCGTGCGCCAGGCAAGCTTCACCAGCGTTATTTCGATTTTTCCGACGCCTGGAATTTCAGCATTGTGGTTCACAACGTCGACAACGACACGTCCGAAACCGTTTGGACATCCGAATCTCCCTCCGGCAGCCTGTTCGAGTGGTGGCGTATCACGCCACTTCTCTGGTCCGGCACCGACAGCCTGATTTTCAGCTCTGAAACTGATGACTGGTTTCGAAATTATGAGCTGAATCTCGAGACGGGCGACACGCATGCTCTGACAGACCCCGCCTGTGAAATTTTTGACAATGTGGATCGCGCCGATGAAGGACTATATGTCGTCAGCACAAATTGCGACGACAGAGACCGTCGACACCTGAGCAGCTTCGATCTGAACAGCGGGACGAACACCCTTCTCACTCCCGGCACAGGAATTGAGGTCAGCCCAGTCATTTTGCCTGGCACGCAGCAGATCGCCTATCTTGGCAGCACGGCGACAACTCCGATGGCTGTTTATCTGATGGACTCAGACGGCGGGAATAAACGTCAGCTTTCGAGCGCCGCAGGCGCAAGCTTCTCCTCAGCTGAACAGGTTGTTCCGGAATCGGTCAGCTTTCCATCCGCTGGCGCCGATGGCGCAACAATTTACGGCCAGATCTTCAAGTCGGATGCCCCTGCATTCGAGAACGCCAAACGTCCAGCGGTGATCTTTCTTCATGGCGGACCGATACGCCAGATGCTGCTCGGCTGGCACCCTGTCTCCTATTATGATCGGCTATATGCACTGAACCAGTACCTCGCCTCCAAAGGCTATGTCGTGCTGTCCGTGAACTATCGTGCAGGCACAGGCTATGGGCGCACATATCGAACGATTGACGGCCTGGGCCCTGCAGGGGCGTTGGAGTATCAGGACGTCCTTGGCGGCGCGCAGTATCTGATGAGCCTTGATGATGTCGATGACGGCAATATCGGGCTTTATGGTGGCTCCTATGGCGGCTTTCTGACAGCGCTGGGTCTTGCACGCAATTCTGATGTCTTCGCAGCCGGCGTCGATATTCACGGTGTGCACGACTGGCCACAATACGCCGTTGAAAGCTATGCCAAAGGCTTCGATGATGGATGGAGGATTTTCGGAGACGAACTTGTTGAAACGGCTCGTTTGTCCTCGCCAGTGACCGATGTTGACACCTGGACGTCTCCGACACTGTTCATTCATGGAGATGACGACCGAAACGTCGAGTTCGGACAGACCGTTGACCTGGTCACCCGTCTGCGTGACCTCGGCCGATCAGCAGAGGTGCTCGTATTCCCGGATGAGGTGCACGGCTTCCTTCTGGAGGAAACCTGGCGGCGGTCCGGCGAGGCCACGGCAGAATTTTTCGACCTGCATCTCGGAGAAAATCTACCGCGCGAAGCCGAGTAGACACCACGGCCATCAGGCAGAGAAAGATCGGTCAGGGCATCTGGCGGAGCAAGCGCAACCGGCATCGAACTATTCTCCTATTCTACCCGACCTCACAAATGGTACGATTGTCTTCCTGTTCCAGACGGATGGTTTTTCCGGTGAATCTGGAAATCACCTCCGCATTGGTCGTCGTGTGCAGGCTCGGACGCGTGGTCGAAAACACGCCGCCTTTGCCGAGCGCCAGGGGCAATAAGAGCTGATCCGCCAGATGGTGATCCACGGCCGCGCCGCTGGCCATGAATGACTTCATCTGCTTGGCCACACGCTTTCCGACCTGTTCTGCGCTGACGCCGCGTTCGCCAAACTGAACAAACATCACGGTTCGGCCGCCAGACTTTACCCGGCCGAGAAGAGCGTTTCCTGGTCCCTGCGCTTTCGGATAATTGAACCGGCAGGACTCATCGAAATTGAGGTTCAATTCTTTCGCCACGGTCTGCAATTCACGTTTCGCCACATCATTCCCGATGTTGGATACAATTGCTTCCGAAGAGCATTCCATCTCGTCGCCGCGATCAACCCAGTTGAGCGCGGTCGTGTCTGCTCTACCTTTGATGCGAATACGAATTTCACCCCCTCCTGCCGGGTAGAATCCGTAACGAACAAGCTCGCTTTCGACATCATGACCGATCATCCGCAACGCAGGAAAGAAGCATTCCTCCAGAAAGGGATAAGGAGGCGAACCCGAATTGTGGGTTCCGCCATGAACGGTCACTTCTGAGGGACCATCCGCATGCTGCAGAACAGGAAGAACTGTCTGAAGCACAAGATTGGCGCTCCCAGCGGAGCCGACAGCGAAGTCGTATTTGCCTGCGCGAATGCTACCAGGGGTCAGGGTCACCTCACAGCTTCCAAGTTCAGCGCCTGAGGTCTTCCCGCCACAAATCTCGGCCACAGCATTGAGAGCCGTCAGGTGCTGACGCAAAAGCCCCGGCTTTGACCGGTTCGCACGGACATTGCGAATATACACCGGCTCGCCTGTAATCGCTGAAAGCGAAAGAGACGTCCGGATGATCTGTCCCCCTCCCTCCCCGAAGGCTCCGTCAATTTCAATCATGATACAACTCTTCACTCCCCATCGCAGGTTTAGGCAAATCCTGCGCGCAAGGATAGAAGGGGTGAACGCATCACCCCTTCACACAAACAACCTGACGCAAGGTATGAACGATCTCAACGAGATCTTTCTGCGCCGCCATCACGTCATCGATCGGTTTGTAAGCCGCTGGCGTTTCATCCAGCACGCCTTCATCCCGGCGACATTCCACATGTGAGACCGCCGCAAGGTGGCTCTCCATGGAAACCTCCTTTTTGGCCTGCGTCCGGGACATGACCCGACCTGCGCCATGGGAACAGGAGCAAAAGCTTTCTTCATTCCCGAGCCCACGCACAATGTAAGATCGAGCTCCCATTGAACCGGGAATGATTCCCAACACACCGGCAGCGGCCCGAACCGCCCCTTTCCGGGTCACGAAGATATCTTCCCCGAAATGAGTCTCACGCGTCACGTAGTTGTGGTGGCAGTTCACTGCCTCCATCTCGGCTTCGAACGGTTTATCGATCACACTCCGCGCCGCTGCGATGGTGTTGGCCATCATCACTGTCCGGTTCGCTGCTGCGAAGTTCTGCGCCCACTCCACTGCCGCGACATAGTCGCGGAAATGGTCAGTCCCTTCCGGGAAGTAGGACAGGTTTTCATCCGGCAGGTTGATAAACCATTGCCGCATGTCTTTCTTCGCAAGCTCGATAAAGTAGGACCCGATCCGATTCCCAACGCCGCGAGAGCCTGAGTGAAGCATGAACCAGACCCGATCTACTTCATCGAGGCAGACCTCGATGAAATGGTTCCCGGTTCCAAGCGTCCCCAGATGATTGAGGTTGTTGGACCGCCCAATCGCAGGATGACGCTCCACAATAGCGTCAAAAGCCGGTTTCATTCCGGTCCAGACATCTTCAGCAGACTTCGGAGCAGAGCCCCACGACCCTTTATCCCGACGTCCGCCCCGACCACCTGTCCGACCATGCGGGACGGCTTTTTCGATAGCCGTCCGCAAAGGCGTCAGCGTGTCTGGCAGGTCATTCGCCGTTAGCGACGTACGCACCGCCATCATTCCGCAACCAATATCCACCCCAACTGCCGCCGGGATGATCGCGTCTTTGGTAGGGATAACCGAGCCAACCGTGGACCCGATGCCAACGTGAACGTCGGGCATCACGGCCATATGCCGGAAGATAAACGGCAGCTCGGAGGTTTTGCGCAATTGCTCGCGCGCCATATCCTCTACAGCCACACCTTTCGTCCACATTTTGATGGGCGATCCGGTTTCAGATTTCATCACTTCAAAATTGGTCATGTCGATCTCCATCAAACTTTGAAAGACAAGGGCCGGCGACAAGGAATTGATGAGACATTTGGTGCTCTACCAACTGAGCTACAGGCCAGAGCCTGGCGGGATTCGAACCCGCGACCGCCACATTAACGATGTAGTCCCATCGGCATTCGCCGTAAATCTGGCAGGACGACTATGGTTGATCAGATTTTTTCCGCCACTTGCTTTCACAAGGCTGGTTTCGAACCAGCACAGGAAGCATGCTTCCTACCGGTATTCCGGCCGCGTCTACCAATGTAATCCAATCCGCATTCGTCCCTTTGTCTTTCAAACATTCCTTTCTGTCTGGTCAGTGTGGCTGGACTCGAACCAGCGACCTCCCGCTTCCAAGGCGGGCACTCTACGCACCTAAGCTACACACTGTTTAACATCCCTGTGGGAACTGAACCCACCGCTGCAGCTTAAAAGCCGCCTCTAGCCCACTCCGCTAAGGGAACATCTACTTGGCTGGAGCGGCACGATTCGAACGTGCGACACTCCGGGTCTGCCGGCTGTTCTACCACTGAACTACGCTCCAAAAATCTTCCTTCCGAACATCCGAAGAGGAGGCTGGCGACAAGATCCCGGCATGACACCAGAATTTCACGAAACGCTTCCTGCTCTATCCATTTGAGCTACGGGCCCTCACCGATTGTATTGATGGACCCGACGGGATTCGAACCCGCAACCTGGCCGTTTCACAGACGATGTAGTTCCGTGAGGCATTCGCCAGTTTCCACTTCGGATGCTTCTACCTTTCTCCATCCGGGCGGACCCCATTGCCCGCCCGGTCATTTTGTTGTCCGAGGCCTAGACCTCGATTTTCCGGATCTCATCGACCCAGAATTCCGATCCGTTCTCACCGGCTGCAAACCGGGCGATGACGTCGAACACCGCATCCGAGAAGCCGCCGACATTGAGGATATCCTCACGTGTCTGCGCCTGGCTCGTGCCGTATGGCGCGATGTCGATACAGACGAGTTTTGCCTCACGGTTCTGCCGCTTCAGCTCGTTCCACGCCCGCATCATTGGCGTCGTCCGACCGTCACCCTGATGCGCCCAGGACTGGTTGTCAGAAATCATGACAACAAGATCCGGAGTGATCTTCTCGCCGATCATCCGCTGGAGTGGCGCCGTGCAATCAGTTCCGCCGCCACCATATTCGGCGAGCTTCCGCGCAATTTCGACCACAGACTCCGAGGCGCCTAAGGTCGCATCATAAGCCCGGGTATCAAACGGCATCACACGGACATCATCATTTGCCCGCACGAAGACTGCTGCAGTCAGGGCTGCCACATCCACGCAACGCATTTTGGACGTCGCGCCTTTGCGATACCCAGAGATCGACCAGTTCATCGAACCGGACACGTCAGGACAAACCACAACCCGTCCCTTCACGGATGGTACGTTGGACACAGCGACTTCCATCGCGGACTTCAAGGCGTTCCGGACAGAGTCCGGAAGGTCTTTCCCGGCATACAATGACGCTGCGAACAGCTGGTACGGCATGGCTTTCGCCTTCCGGATCTCAGTTGCATTTGCCAACCGGTCAGCGATCAGCTTCGTCGACCGCGTCATTTTGAAAACACCGTGACGCGCGAAAGTGTTCAGGTTCTTGCGAAGCATCTGCCAGCTTCCACGCTCAGCGATTTTCGCCCAGCGCTTCGCATCGAGAGGCAAAGCCGTCAGCATCTGGAAAGGCACATCGGGCAGAACGCCATGGCCGGTATCCTTCAGCATCATGTATTCTTGAACCGCCTTCGGCAGCTTTGCGAAGTCACATGGCTTACCCATGATCCAGGCAAAGAATGCATTCCGCTCAGGCGTATCTGCCTTCGGGTGCACCATCTTGATCACATCCGCCAGAGACGGCTGATTTCCGATAGCTGCATTCAGAAGCTGCCAATCCGAAGCGTTGATCAGCCAATCCTGAACACGCCGTTTGGCAGCCGTGCCAAGTGACGTACGGCCCACACCGCCGGATCGCATGATCTGCACGAAGTTGCGCAGCATTTTGCCATTGTCGACAACGCGGTCGAACACGCGGTGGAACAGAACCGTATCGCGGACAGACAGGATGGCCAGCAAAACAGCAGGCGTATCCTTCATCCGGCCATTGCGGCGGGCATAGACCGCTGTCAGGGCCAGAAACTCTGCATCGACCTCATTCGCGGCCTTCAGCAAATCCTGCAACTGCGTTTCACCACCACCATAAAAACCGGCATTGAAGGTTCCGGTCATGGCGATCTGAGCGAGCGCATGAGACGCGTCATAGGCAAACGCCGGGGCGCCTGCTCGGTTGAGCGTATCGGCTTTCGGCAGCATGCGGGAAACCGCTGAGAAAATTGATTTATTCGCCATAACTGTCCCTCCTTTTTGAACCGGACATGCCAGAACAAATACAAGGGACGTGCCAAACTCACGAAACGGCCAAATTAATTTTATAATAAATTGTTATTATTGTGTTTTTTAATTTTGCACGTTTTTCTTTTGTGGCTGGAATTTCCATCGTATATATTTAATTTTATTGTTTATTATATATTTTTATAATATTGATCGATCATGAAAACTGTCGCCATCAGCGTTCTCGGCACCCAGATTGACGCCGGAAAAAATGCAGACCGCTGGAATCGGTGGCGGCCGAATGTAGCGCTGTGTCAGCAGGATGACCTGATCATCGACCGTCTGGAACTGATCCACGACCGGCGATACTCCACGCTCGCAAAAGTCGTCACGGAGGATATCGCGTCAGTTTCGGCTGAGACGGAGGTCGTCTCGCATGTGATCGACTTCAGAAACCCCTGGGATTTCGAGGAGGTCTACAGCGCCTTGCGCGATTTCGCGGACGCTTATGACTTCCGACCTGATGAGGAGACCTATCTCTCAAACCTCACCACCGGCACACACGTCACCCAGATTTGCTGGTTCCTTCTGACCGAAGCCCATTACATTCCGGGAAAGCTCATTCAGCTTTCGCCACCAAGAGGACGCGCTTCCGATGTGAAGGGGGAATATCAGATCATCGATCTGGACCTCTCCAAATATGACGAGATCGCCAGCCGCTTCGCTGCAGAACGCGTTGAAGGCACCAATTTCCTGAAGTCCGGCATCGTCACACGCAATCACGACTTCAACAAAATGATCGACCAGATCGAGAAGGTCGTCATCCGGTCTGATGCCCCTGTACTGCTTCTCGGCCCGACCGGCGCCGGCAAGTCACAACTGGCCCGCCGCATTTTCGAACTCAAGAAAGCCCGCCATCAGATTGACGGAGACTTCGTTGAGGTGAACTGTGCAACGCTCAAGGGTGACAATGCCATGTCGGCGCTGTTCGGGCACAAGCGCGGCGCCTTCACTGGCGCCGTTGCCGACCGGAAGGGCCTGTTGCGGTCGGCTGACAAGGGTCTCCTTTTCCTCGATGAGATTGGCGAACTGGGCCTTGATGAGCAGGCCATGATCCTGCGCGCCATTGAGGATAAGCGCTTTCTGCCGGTTGGTTCTGACAAGGACATCTCGAGCGAATTCCAGCTGATCGCTGGGACAAACCGAAACCTGCGCGAAGCAATACGCGCCGGAACGTTTCGCGAAGACCTGCTCGCGCGGCTCGACCTCTGGACCTACGAACTACCGGGCCTTAGAGACCGCCGGGAAGACATCGCGCCCAATATTGAATTCGAGGTTGAGCGGTACACCCGGCAGAGCGGAAACAAGATCGGCTTCAATCAGTCCGCTATCAAAGCCTATCTGCAGTTTGCAGAAAGCGGTGAAGCGCTTTGGGCAGGCAATTTCCGCGACCTCGGCGCCTCGATCACCCGCATGGCGACGCTGTCAGATGGCGGCCGGATTACCGAAGATGTTGTCCAGATGGAGATCGCACGCCTCCGTCGCGCTTGGGCAGGGTCCGAACCTGAATTTTCAGTGTTGGCAAAACTACTGGGTCCGGAAAAGCTCAACGAAGTGGACCCATTTGATCGCCCGCAATTAGATTACGTTCTTCAGATTTGCCGCAGATCGCCGAGCCTCAGCGCTGCCGGTCGAGAACTTTATGCCGTCTCTCGTCTCACAAAATCCTCGTCAAATGATGCCGACAGACTCAAGAAGTATCTTTCCAAATGGGGACTCATCTGGGCGGACATCGCGGGCTGATCAGGTTCAAACGACCCTGGCGGAGAGACAGTCCGTATAAGTATTGTTCGTGGGTTTTCGTTTATGTTTAAAAATATACAAAACAACATAGTGTTAAGAGGTTTTCTGTTCTCTTCTGTTTATCACCTATCGCCTGGAACCACGATTTATGGCCTACTCTATGGCTAACCCTGTATGCCGGAGTAAGCCATGCCAGACATCACTCTCAACAAACTAAGTGATGCCAAGTGTCGTAAAGCTGGGACTGGTCGGCATTCAGACGGCGGCGGCCTCTACCTCAATGTGAAGCCATCAGGCGCGCGCAATTGACTCTTCACCTATCGCTGGGGAGACAAGCGACCTTCGATTGGCTTTGGTGGTTATCCGACTGTCGGGCTCTCGGATGCGAGAAAGCATGCAGCGCTGTGTCGAGGCTGGTTGAGTGAGGTTCCCCAGAAGGACCCTAAGCGGGAATGGAAGGCGCTCGCTAAGCCGGACGTTCAGCAGGAAACCTTTGGACCGTTCGCGCTCAAACATATTGACGCGATCAAAGGAGACTTTCGAAACGAGAAGCACATCAAGCAATGGCGTTCCACGCTTGAAACTTACGCGGCATCCATATGGACTACCCCGCTCGATGAAGTTGGTGTGGAAGAAGTACTCAATTGCCTAGAGCCGATCTGGTCAGAGAAGAACGAAACCGCAAGACGCGTGAGGGGGCGCATTGAGGCCGTTCTTGAAAGCGCTCGTGTTCGTGGTCTCCGTGAAGATCCCAACCCGGCTTCATGGAATGGTCAGCTGAAGCACGTTCTAGGAAAGCGGCGACCACCTGCCAAACACTTCCCGGCGCTGGAGTATCAATCCTTGCCAGACTTCTGGGAGCGGCTGTCAACCAAGCAGGCCATTGGCGCGATGGCACTGCGCTTCACAATCCTGACGGTTGCGCGCTTAGGCGAGGTCCGTCTTGCGACCTGGAATGAATTTGACCTGGCTGCGGGTGTCTGGACCATCCCTGCATCGCGAATGAAAGCAGAACGCGAACACGTGGTTCCCTTGTCATCAGCCGCGGTTGAAATCGTCCGGCACCTCCATGAGCATCGAACAGGAGATATTGTCTTTCCGGGTACACGACGAGGGAAGCCTTTGTCAGATATGACGCTGACTAAAACCTTGAGAGACATGAAAGTCGTCAATGCGAAGGGCGAACCGGTAACTGTTCATGGTTTCCGTTCCACGTTCTTCGACTGGGCGCGCAACGAAACGGACTTTTCAAGAGAGCTGATTGAAGAGAGCCTCGCGCACAGTCTTGGCAAAGTCGAGGCAGCGTATCGGCGAGGAGCAGCAATCGAACGCCGCAGACAGCTGATGGAAACATGGCAAAATTTGGTGATAGCGGGCTCCACCTGAAGATACCGAAGGGCTCCATTGCACAGAAAGACAGTCCCTGGGAACAAGCATCTCCAAACGAAATTGGGCCTCCCGAAGGAGGCCCAATCTGAAGTCATTCCGGGGAAACGGGAATGCATCAGAAGTGGGTTGAGAAGCCGACACCAAACGAACGTGGTCTGGCGTAGGATTCAAGCACCGAACCGGTATCGGCCGTGGTGTCGTAAGAGAAATTCTTAATGTCATCATCAGCGAGATTTTTGCCAAACACGTAGACTTCCCAATCCGCATTCAGCGGTGAATAGGAAATGCGCGCGTTCTGCAGGAAACTGTCCGGGATTTCATTCACGACAGCCGGCACAAGGTTGGCCTTGTGTTCACCGATGTAGTTGAAATCATACATGAAGGTGACTTCGCCTTCGCCCAGGCTGAAGGCTTGAGAAAACACGCCATTCAATGTCACTTCCGGGGCCTTCACTGCACTCGTGTCGATGTAGTAAACTCCGCCATTGATGTCAGAGACGCCGACGTTTTCTATGGTGGAATCCAGCAATGACGCCCCAAAAATGACATCGGCACCTTCCCACGGAGCCGCCACTACCTCAAGTTCAAGGCCCGAGAAGCTGGCATCATTGTTACCGATCAGGGTCTGCGTACCGTTGAAACTAAACACCTGATAGTCTGTGTAGTCGTAATAAAATGCACCAGCGCGGATTTGCGCCAGATCAGCCAGCTGGTACTTCACGCCGGCCTCGTACGCCAGAATTGATTCAGGGTCATAAGGTGTGTCTTCATACGACAGCCCGCCTGCCACGGTCGCAGCAAAACCGCCGCCACGGAAGCCTCGGCTGATACCTGCATAGATAAGCAGATCGTCGGATGGCGTGTAGTCGAGCTGTAGTTTACCCGTCCAGTCTGTTAACTTCTGCTTGGTCAGACCTGGGGCGGTTTGCTCGTTGAAGTCGTAAACCACCAGATCATTCAGAGGGAAGGTCACTTTCTGAGTGAAGCTCTTCTCGTCACGCGTGACACGAAGGCCGGATGTGAGCTTCAATTCATCGCTGAATTCGTACTCGATCTGTCCAAATGCTGCGTAAGACGTCGTCTCCTGAGCGTACTCGTCATAAGAATTGAAGCCACCAAATGGCAGGTCGAATTCATAAAAGTAATTTCCGTCGATATTCAGGAAGTAGATGCCAGTCGTCCAATTCAGCTTGTCTGCTTCTCCGGAAAGGCGAAACTCTTGCGAAAATTGCTTGGTCACACCACCGCTAAAGAATTGGAACACACGCATTGGCGTGCCGTCCGCGTCCTCGGAATAGTCGATCCAGCCACGAGAAGCAGCCGTGATTGAAGTAAAGTCAGCGCCGAACAGCTTCCCTTCAACTCGGACAGATTCATTGTGCGAGAGTTTAGAAAGATAGCCGTCATCTGAATTGAAGGCGCCCTCATGTGCATCACTATAGGGGTCACGGTAGCCAAGCGCGTCATTGCCTGCGCCTGTGCCATAAATGTCGACGTCAGCAGGAACAAACTGGGTCAGGCCGGTCACCGGATCTGTATATGACGGGATCGCCTTGTAGCCTCCCTCGTTATGCAAGGGAGACTCGTTATAAGCCCCCATTACCAAAACGCTCCAATCATCGTTGAGATCGATTTCGAGCTTGCCGCGAAAGCCGTAGGAATCCTTTTCAAAAGTGTCTTCGGTGCCGCCATCGCCAGTATTGCGGTTCTCGAAGTAGCCATCAGCTTTGTTCTTGTATCCAGCGAGTCTGAAACGAACATTGTCGGTGATTGGGCCACCAACTGCGCCTTCAAGCAGATACTCGTTGAAACTGCCGTATTCTGCAGTGGCGTAACCCTCAAACTCATCTGTCGGGTCTGCCGTGATGACTTGAAGCAACCCACCTGTTGAATTCCTTCCGAAGAGCGTCCCTTGTGGCCCCCGAAGGACTTCTGCCCGCTCAACATCGAAAAGCTTGAAGCCAAGCATTGAGGGAGCAGCGACGTAGATGTCATCGAGATAAACCGCGTTCGGAGCTTCTGAGTGTTCAGCGTAATCGACCTGCACAACTCCGCGCACTGCAAGAAAAGCGTTCAACCCGCCACCAGAGCCACCGTCAAACTGAACATTGGGGACTTGCGCCACGATGTCTTGCGCGCCGCCCATACCGAGATCTGAGAGTTGGTCTCCGGAAAGTGCAGTCACGGAAATGCCCACGTCATCCAGTGATTGCTCTCGACGCTGTGCGGATACAGTCACCGTTTTTAATCGGTTTTCTGTTTCCACCTGAGCTTCTGCAGCGGGCTCTGGTGCCGAAGCATCTTGCGCAAAGGCAGCTGCCGGCAGCAGGCTACCAATGACGCCGAGTGCTGTTCCCAACAGCATTCCTTTTCGCCCAAATAGATAAGTTTCTGATTTTCTCGACATGTGACTTCCCTCACTTCTAACCGGTCCGAACTTTCTTGCGGGGGGGAGAAGATCTCCACACCAACAAGAACGATCGTTTGTAAGGTCGGAAAAGCCCCAGAACCGTAACCTTACGAACGGTTGTTATGCTGTGTGAGCGAGTATTCATCTGTCAAGTTTGACGAATTTGCGAGAATTGGTTGAACTCGGCGTCCCAATACTTTTTGCGCCGGACAAATTTTGTGATCCGGTGAAGAGAAATTGAGCACCTCTATTTATAAAGAGAAGCGAGTGGTCAAATAATAACCAATCTGGCTACTCAGGGATAAACTTCGGAAAAACTCCTTGCGCTTTAAAAAAAGATCAATGTGGGCAACAATTTTTACGCGTAGTTGATTTGCTCAATTATGAAGCGGACCCGCACGATTGTTTAGCGCTCCGATGATTACCGACATAATCAGTAGTTGCTGCCTATACTAACAAAGGTTCGTAAGTTTGTTTTCCGCTTGAGGTTTACTGGCAGTGAATGAGGAGCAGAAGATGAAGCTAGAGATATCGCGAAGGTCACTTTTCAAAGGAGTTTCTGGAGTTGGTCTGTTGTCAGCCAGCTCAGCTTTGTTGGGGCGACCAGCTGATGCGCATAGTGTTTCAGGTGCCGAAACGCCAGGGTGCGGCCCCATTGTTGAGACGCAGAACGGAAAAGTACGCGGTGTCTTGAAAGATGGACTGGAGGAGTTTCGAGGTATTCCGTACGGCGCCACCACCCATGGCTCGAACAGGTTCATGCCGCCACAACCGGTCGAATCCTGGACAGGTGTACGAGAAGCGCTGACGTGCGGGAGCCCATGTCCACAATACAATCCATGGCAGGTCTTTTATGTTGATCCTCAACCCATGTCAGAGGACTGTCTTGTCCTGAATGTGTGGTCGCCCGCCGATCGCGACAAGTCCGAACCCTTGCCGGTTATGGTCTGGATACACGGAGGCGGCTTTTCAAGCGAATCAGGAGGGACGCCTGCCTATGCCGGCGACGGGCTCGCCAAAAGCGGGAATGTAGTTGTTGTTTCGTTGAACCACCGCCTTAACATTTTCGGATACTCATATCTGATGGAAGGCGCCAGCGACCGGTTTGCGAACAGCGCCAATCTTGGCCATCAGGACCTGGTACAGGCACTGAAATGGGTGCGCGACAATATCGAGCAGTTTGGTGGCGATCCATCAAACGTCACAATTTTCGGTGAATCCGGAGGCGGCGCAAAGGTCAGTTCACTCATCGCAATGCCATCGGCGCAGCCCCTTTTCCATAAGGCCATTGTTCAAAGCGGTTCTCAATTGAGAGCAGGTACGCCCGAAGAGGGGATGGCGATGGCTCGTCGCGTCTACAAGCACCTTGACGTTAAGGTCGGTGACGTAGAGGCGCTTCAGGCATTTTCGACCAACACAATTCTGCAGACATTCCTTACACTGTCGGGGCAACCTATGGATGATGGTTCCATGCCTCGATATGAGACCATCGTAGACGGCAACTGGTTACCACATCACCCCTTTGATGTTCAGGCACCCGAATTTGCGGCCACGATCCCAATGATGATCGGGACCACTAAGGAAGAAGATTCACTTTTTCTCGGTGAGCAGATGAAGGGCGACCTGTCGACTGACGAGAAAATTGTGGACACGCTTCTAGCAAGCAGTTTCCGCTCGGCAGCTCAGCCTCGAAGTTATTACGAGAACCTGGTCCAGCTGTACCGAAAACAAATGCCCGCTCTAAGCCCCGAGCGTCTTTTCATTCAGATCAGCACCGACAATGGCTGGAGACGGCCAGCAATCAAACAGGCCGAACTGAAGTTGGCTGCAGGTGGACCGCCTGTGTTCATGTACGAGTTCGCTTGGCAATCGCCATACATGGATGATGAGTGGGCTTTTCACGGAATCGATCTGCCATATATGCTCGGGCATCCGGATCACTCCCCAGGACAGGACGGCGATTCCCAACCACTCAGGGAAGACGCAGACCCGGATGGCAATAGATACAAACTGGCCGACAGCGCAACAAAGGCCTGGGCCGCATTTGCTCGCACTGGCAACCCATCTACAGCGGCTCTGGAATGGCCCGAATACGATCTCGACGACCGTAAAACCATGATTTTCGATGCCAACTGTACAGTCGTTTCCGACCCTCGCGGATTTGCCCGCGAAGCCATGAGTTGATCAAATAATCGGCAAAACCTGATTCCTCAAAAAACAAGCGGAGGAATCGGGTTGACGCCCTAACAAACGTTCGTAATAAAATTGTGTTTGATGCGACAACCGCCATCAAAAGGAACAAAGTTCGGGTCGGCTGATGTGCACTCGGTCTTTTAGCTAGTCGAGCCGCGATCGACACATTGAGATCGCACGAGGGAAGAATGAGCTTATCTGAATCAATAACAGAACCGGTTTTGCCGTGGGACGATCAGGACTATGTCACCAATCCGTATCCCTGGTATGAAAAAGCCCGACGCGACTTCCCGATCTATCGGTCTGATGATGGTGCCTACGTGCTCACGCGATATGAAGATGTGACGCGATACGCCAAACTTCCTTCGCTCAGCATCGTTGACCCAGTCTGGGTTCCAAAAGGACCGTGGGCGGCATTGTCGAAAACCGTTTTAGCATTGGATCCTCCGCAGCACACGGCCATGCGTCGGCGCAGCAACAAATGGTTCACGCCAAAACTAGTTCGACGATGGGCGGAGGCAGGACGGGTGGAAATCCATCGTGTGCTCGATGGAATCAGCTCCGGCGAAGAGCTCGAAGCAAATCTGCACCTTGGTGTTGGCCCGGCGCACATCGCAATGTGCGAAGCACTTCAGCTTCCCGGTGATGATTTCGAACCCGTTATTCTCTCTATGCACAAGACGATGGCCGCATTGAGCGCCGTCGCAACCGCGGAAGACAATGAGAACGCTGGAAAAGCTTTCGACTATCTGATTGGTCGCCTGAAGAAAATGCTCGCCGCAAAACGGACTTCTCCAGGCGACGGACTTGCAGACGCTCTGATAGCTTTGCAGGATGAAGGAGAGCTTTCAGAAGATGAAGTTGTTCAGACTCTGACGTTGTTCTGGGCGTCTGGAGGTCATAATCCATCCTATGCCGTCAGTGCAGGTATTGAATACTTCGCGCGTCATCCCGATGTCTTTGAAACCTACCGGGCGGAGCAAGACCTGCGCGCAGCCATTATCAATGAGCTATTCCGCCTGTTCCCACCTGAGCTCAGTATCGCACGATATGCGACAGAACCATTGCAAATCCACGACGTAGAAATCAAACCGGGCGATCGTTTGAAGTTTATCCTCGATTCCGCAAATCGAGATCCTGAGGTATTCCCTCGCCCTGACAAACTGGATGTAGCGCGCCCTCCTGGTGCTGCGCAGAACGTTACGTTTGGGCTCGGCCCTCATGCTTGTGCAGGTCAGGTCATCAGCAGGGCAGAAGTTGAGGCAGCTTTCAATATCTTTGCGGAACGAGTGGAGCGGTTTGAGTTGTGTGGCGATGTCGTGATGGATAATTCTGACCGGTCACGCGCCTACGTCTCGCTTCCGGTCAAAATCCATCTCCGGAAATAAAACGCTACGCCCGCCGCGAGCGCTCGTCGGACGTCTACCCCTGCTTACTTTGGAAGTAGAAGCTTCCGGCACAGATCGAGCGCTTGTTCGGTGATGACCTTCTTGTGAGCTTTGCTTCCATCCCAATCAGCCCAGGAATAGACGCCATCCATCAAGACCATGATCTGGCGGCCACGCACTTCGGGCGAAGTGCAGCCGAGGACCTTACCTGCGCTTGTATAAAGATCAGTGCAGATCCTCAGCCATTCTTCCATTTCTTCGCGGAGATCTTCGGGCAGAAATTTGCCGATCCTGTCAGCGCCGATAATCATGTCCCACAAATTGTTTTCACGGTTCTCAAGGTTCATGCGGCAATGACCTCGGACCAACGCTTCAAGGTACTCCTCGACGTTGGTCGCTGACGCCACCTCTTTCAGAATAACATTTCCAAAAAGCGACCCCTGCCATCTGAGCGACTGAGCTATGATTTCTTCTTTGCCGTTGGGAAAGTGGGAATAGATGCTCGGAGCTTTGAGATTCAGTTCGGCGCCCAGGCTACGCATAGTCGTCGCGGCATAGCCTTGTGCGGCGGTAAGTTGGAGGAAGACCTTCAGGATGGTCATTTTCCGTTCGCCAACGGCATTCCAGTCGTAGCTGTTGATTGTGCCCTGCATCTTTTTCAGAGCGGCGTTGATCTCAGATGGTAAAGCAAACTCGGCTTCCACAACTGTCCCTAGCATAGTTCCAACCTGTTCCGACCATGAGCCGATTTGCGGTGACCTGTTCAGGTCAGGAATCACCGGTGTCCTGATACACTGTTACGGCCAGTTATTGACCGCATTTTGCGAAGAAGCAAATTCACGTTTAGCTGACTAACAAATGTGCGCTAGTTCGTCACACTGCCTCTGTTGCAATCAAACATAGCCGTTCAGCCTGAATGTCGGCCTGTCAGCTCGTGCCTCAATTGGTTGTGGGGCAAAAAGACTCCCGAACAATAACGAACGGTTGTTAGTTTTTTGTCTGCTCGCCCAATTTTCGAACGGGATCACTAGGGCGACTGAAATCCGGCAACGTGATGAACTTCAAAACCTTACTGTCGGGATAATACCTCATGTCCTGATAGTTTAGGACTACTCGGCAGGGCATTTAATGACCGAAATGACAACTCTGGACGTACCTCACATCGACAGCTCGGCGAAGACCTCAGAAGGTAAATTATCGGGCTCGATGGGCACGATGTCGCTCATGCTGACAGTTCTGGCATTTTCTGCGCCGATTGCGGTCGTTGAAGGGTTCATTCCATTTGCCATATTGTTTGGCGGGCCCGGCGCGGCGTTTGGTTTTATACTGACCACTCTTATTCTAGTTCTCTTTTCGATCGGGTATGTGACCATGGCGAGGCACGTACCCAAACCAGGCAATTTCTACGCTTTCATCAGCTCCGGGCTTGGTCGGGTCATGGGGCTCGGCGCATCATTTCTTGCAATCTTTGGATATCTTTGCGTGCTCGGCGGCACCTATGTCTTTATTGGTGTAAGCATTTCTTCGCTCATTTCCAGCTTTGGTGGGCCGGAGACTTTCTGGTTGGTTTGGGCTGCCATCAGCTGGCTCATTGTGAGCACACTCGGCTATTTTCACATTGAGTTATCTGCAAAAATCCTCACTTTCGCGATGGTCATCGAAGTGCTCATCGTTTTGATCTTTGACATTTTTGTTCTTGGAAAAGGTGGTGCTGAAGGTCTGACCCTTGAACCTTTCACTGTGACATCATTTGCGGACGGCGATATGGCCGTCACCCTTCTTTACACTATCATGGTATTTCTGGGATTTGAGGCAACGGCGCTGTTTCGGGACGAAGTTCGAAATCCGGATAAAACCATTCCTCGCGCGACCTATGGTGCGGTCATCTTGATTGGGCTGCTTTATGTTGTCTCGTGTTATGCATTGACTTCCGCTTACGGAAGTTCAGCCTGGGATGTGGCGCGAGAAGATCCAACCTCCATGTTCGCTCATGGCATTGGTATCTTTGTGGCGCCGGTCTTCACACAAATTGTGTATTGTTCTGTGGTGATTTCGCTGTTCGCAGCGCTGTTGTCCATCCATAACGTGCTATCTCGCTACGTGCTAAACCTAGCGGTCGATAAGGCACTGCCAAAAGCCTTCGCGCGCGTTCACGAGAAACATTCCTCTCCGTACATCGCATCTGTCGGCGTCGCCATTGTTGCAGCCGTTTTTATGCTCCCTGCGTTTCTTTCGGGTATAGATGGCGGGATCCTCTATGGAGTTGTTGTGGGCATTGGCGCGATTGCCATCATCTCATTGATGGGACTGGTCTGTTTCGCAGTGATCGGCTGGTTCGCAAGAACCGGAATTCCGCAAGGCGAAAACCCACTCAAAGTCTATGTTGCGCCCGCAATTGCCGGCGTCGTCCTTATCGGGACGATGATCTTCGCTTGTCTGCACTTGGATCTTGTAGTCGGAGGTGCCCCGGGAGACAGCAACTGGATTATCATCCTTCTCCTGTCCGTTTTCGCCGTCGGATTGGCCGTTGGCTCATACTTTCGGTCACGTCGTCCGGACATTTACCGTCGGCTCGGCCAGAGCGCTCGATAGATCCTGTCCGCACCTTTGAAAGACGAATGCAATGAATGATTTTTCGGGCAAAGTTGTAGTTATCACTGGCGCAGGCTCCGGCATGGGCCGCTCTATGGTCGCAGAATTTGTCTCGCGGGGCGCGAAGGTAGCGGCACTGGGCCGAACACTGTCGAAGCTGAACGATAGTGTAGACATTGCAGGCGGCAGATCGTCTTGTCTCGCAATCGAGATGAACGTTTCTGACGAACCGCACGTTGTTCAAGTTATAAATCGCGTCATTGAAGTATGGGGGCAGATCGACATCCTCATCAACAATGCGGGCATTCTCGATACATATGCGCCGGCGCACGAAGTCTCATTAGCAGAATGGGAAGAGGTGATTTCGACCAATCTGACGGGGCCATTTCTGATGTCGAAATACGCCATTCCGCACATGCTGAAAGCCGGACAAGGCGCCATCATCAATATCGCGTCGATTTCGTCCATCAGCGCGGCAGGCGGTGGGTCGGCCTATACGGCGTCCAAACATGGCGTTCAGGGACTCATGAAGCAGCTTTGTTTCGAATACGGCCAACAAGGCATTCGTGTGAATGAAATTTGTCCAGGTGCCACTGCCACACCCATGGCAATGCCTCAAACAAAAAGCGCACACTCCCCAGACATGGAAGCAGCCGTCGCGGCAGTACCCGCGCGGCGATGGTGTGATCCATCGGAGATCGCAAAACTTGCAGCATTTCTGGCCAGTGATGATGCGAGCTACATCCATGGCAGCTCTTACGTCATCGATGGTGGCTGGCTGACTGCCGCGCGTGACGCATTCTAATTCCAGCAAGAGAGAAAACACACCATGAGCGGTAGACTTCAGGGAAAGAATGTCATTGTCGTGGGCGGAACCAGCGGAATGGGGTTGTCTCAAGTCGAACGCTTTGTCGCCGAAGGCGCACGCGTCATCATCGCAAATCGCAACGCTACAACTGGAAAAAAAGTCGTCGACGAGACTGGTCCCGCGACGATGTTTGTTCAGTTGGACGTTCGCAGTGAATCAGACTGGGCGAATGTCATTCTTGCCTCGGAACAATTTTTTGATGGCCCCATCGATGCACTCGTAAACAATGCCGGAATTCTGGTTGAAGAAGGGCTCGAACAGACCAGTCTGGAAACGTTCGAGTTTCTGACAAGTGTTATGCAGACTGGAGTCTTTCTCGGCATGAAAGCTGTTGCGCCAATCATGCGCAAAGCCGGAGGGGGTGCGATCGTCACCGTGTCCTCAACTGCGGGTATCGTTGGCTATCCTGGCTTTTTTGCCTACACGGCAACAAAATGGGCCGTTCGCGGCATGACAAAAGCTGCGGCTCTTGATCTCGCCAGCGCAGGTATTCGCGTCAACAGCGTACACCCAGGCGACACGGTAACTCCGATGATCGAAGGCAAGGGCTACAACGCTGACTATGTTCCGCTCGGCCGACTAGCGCTACCAGAAGAAGTCGCATCGCTAATTCTCTTCCTGATTTCAGAGGAGGCGAAATACATCACTGGAGCCGAGCACGTCATCGATGGTGGCTTTACCGCGCAATAGTATTATTCGAGGACTTTTTTGAAATGATGAGATGTGCGCTAATCGCAACTGCGTGGCTTTCGGTCTCGGCCTGTTCTGAAGCTCAGACTATCGATCCGCCCAGTCAGACCGATTGGGTCGCTTCCAAGCAATACATTCAGATCAACTCAGATGTGCGAATGGCATATGTCGAATGGGGCGACCCGGAAGGCGAGCCCGTACTGCTCATCCATGGCTATTCGGACAATTCCAGGGTTTGGGGTACAATCGCGCCGTATCTGAAGGATCGTCACTACTTCGCGATCGACATGCGAGGCCATGGTGACACATCGATCCCGGAATGCTGTTTCTATCTGAGTGACTTCGCTGAAGATGCCAGTGACTTCATTCACGCCCAAGGGTTTGACTCAATGGACGTCGTCGGCCACTCGCTCGGCTCCGGAACTGCAGGGGTCTTGGCCAGCATGCACCCTGAAGAGGTTTCGAAACTGGTGCTCGTGTCTTCTGCGCCGTTCTTTGGCAACGGTGTCTCTTGGCTGAACGACGCTCTGGCGGAAGCACAATTTCCTTTGGACCCGGAAGGCACATTTATCCAAACTTGGGCTTACAATCCTGGCAACATGGATGAAACCATGCTTGGTCCACTTCGGTATGAAGAGGCAGCCATGCCCGAGCGGGTGTGGAAGAGCATTGCAAGAGGCCTTGAAATTGTAAATTGGGGTCCTGCTGCAGCCAGAATTACTGCTCCAGCTCTGATTTTGTGGGGAGACCAGGATGAGCTTATACTGGAGGCTGATCAGGTCGCCCTACGCGCAGCACTGCCGGACGCGAAATTCATTCGCTATGACGGGCTCGGGCATTCCATGTACTGGGAAGACCCAGCGAGAGTCGCTTCTGATCTTCTGCGCTTCCTCGACGAGTGAAGAGAGATTCTTTATCCTTCAGAAGCGAGCCTGACGGGCCTGTTTGCTAATCAATTGGCCAGTCTAACTGGATGGTGCAAACTTTCTGTGCGTCGGGTCGAAAATTGGGTTGCAACACGGCTCAATCCTGTAAATCGGCGTAAGATTTCGCAGAATACCTAACAAGCGTTAGTTTGTGACGCTAAACCAAGAGGTCGGGACCGTGATTGAACCAAAAATCGCCATTGTCGGAAGCGGTCCGTCCGGATGTTTCGCGGCGCAGTTTCTGCGGAAGTCTCTGCCGGACGCCGAGATAACGATTTTTGAAACTTTGCCCGTGCCTTATGGGCTTGCCCGTTTTGGCGTCGCTGCAGACCATCAGGGGTCCAAATCAGTCTGTGCTCAATTCGACAGAATGTTTGAGCGGGACGGCGTGCAATTCGCCGGCAATGTGACAGTCGGCGACGACATCAGTTTCAGCGACTTGCGAAGCCTTTTCGATATCGTGATTGTCGCTTCAGGTCTTCGCAATGATCGACGTCTTGAGCTTCAAAAAGACAAAGACATGAACATTGTCGGTGCCGGAGAAATCGTTAGGGCATTAAATGGTTTTCCTGAAATAGACCTTCCTAAAGATACCAGTGGAAATCTGGCGCCGCTTGGCCAGAAGCTGGCAGTTGTTGGCAATGGAAACGTCGCAATTGATGTCATCCGCATGTTGACCCGTCCAATCCGGGGCTTTGACGGCTCTGACGTCGATGATGCGAGGTTGCTTGCTCTCAGAGGCAATGGGATCCGGTCAATTGATGTTCTGGGCCGGTCACCGATCGAACACGCAAAGTTTGATACCTCAATGTTGAGAGAAATCTCTCATTTGCCGAATGTAAAAATGTCATGCACCGGGACAGAGGGCTCTACCGACTGCAAAGCTCTCGACATATTCCGCGAGCACTCCGGCGCATCGGAGCCCGACGTCGAAATCCGTTTTCACTTTAAACGCGTCCCCAGCGCGTTTCTGAAGAATGGCGATACGTCCATTCTTTTCACCGAGGCCCCAGACGGCGCGGAGCACTTCGAAGTCGACACATTGGTGACTGCAATTGGATTTTTCGACGGGTTGCCGTCCGGACATCCACGCAGCGGTCATTCCTGGGTCGGTCCGAATGTGTTCCGCGTCGGATGGGCAGAGAACGGGGGACAAGGGACGATTGCTGCAAACCGGAAGTCGTCGAAGACTGTTGCGCAGGACATTGTCGACGCTCTGACAAATGGGAAATTGCAGATCGGAGCAGCGGGCTATCACGGCGCAAGGCATCGCATCCAATCGGACATCATCAGTTTTGATGGTTGGAAACGAATTGATGAGGCCGAGCGGGCCAATCGCGCAGAAGGTCGCTTGCGAAACAAAATCACCGACACCTCTGAGATGATCAAAATTGCTTTAGGGCAGGTGCAATCGTCGCTCACCAAGTGCGCCTGAAATAAGAATAATCCTAAAAAGGAAAAGTAGATGATTAAAGTATTTTACGGGACCGAAAGCGGAAACTCCGAGATGGCCGCTGACGATATCGTGGAGCTGATCGAAGACGCAGGCGGTGCTGCTGAAGTCATTCCGATGGAAGACGCGGACGTATCCGAACTCAGCGGCGAAAAACTGATTATTGTCGTCACATCTACTTACGGCGATGGCGAACTGCCTGAAACAACTCAACCATTTTACGATGCGCTGAAGTCCGACCGGCCAGACCTTTCAAAAGTAAGTTTCGCCGCCTTCGGTCTGGGTGACAGCACCTACGAAACCTATGGAAACGGCATCGATACGGTCTCCGCCTTACTCAAAGAATTGGGCGCTTCTCAAACAGGTGAGACAGGTCGACATGATGCAGCGAAAACATTGCCCCTGACGGATGTTGTTTCGACCTGGGCGCAAAGCACGCTTCCAATTTTCCAAGACTGACCTGAAGAAAGTTGATGAAATGAACGCTCCCATTTCGGCCGCGACCACGACATTGCTCCCCTGGAGGGACGCTGAATTTCGAATGAATCCTTTCCCTTGGTACGACACTCTCCGGAAGCAGGCGCCAGTCTACAAAGATCCGACCGAAGAGAACACCTACATCGTATCACGCTATGAAGACGTGGTTGCCTTTGGCCGTCATCCTTCACTTACGATGAAAGCCCCGTCCTGGGTCGACAAAGGAGCGTGGGGACTCTTCAAGGACTGCATCATTGTGCGGGACCCGCCAGAGCACACAGCGTTGCGTCGCCGATCTAACAAATGGTTTACCCCCAAAATGGCTAACCAATGGGCCGAAGCATCTGCCGAGGCCGTAGGTAAGGTGATTGACGAACTCGGGCCGCAAGGAAATGTCGAGGCCTACCGGAATTTGGCGCTTATTCCGGCCCACCATGCAATGTGTAAGGCACTCGGTCTTCCGAATGACGGGTACGACACCGCTTCTGCCTACATGATGGATTGCATGATTGCTCTTGGATCCGACGTGACGCCAGCTGAAGCGGACCGTTGCCAGACGGCGTTCGATTACCTTCAGGACCGCGTCACTCAATATCTCGACATGCGTCGGGAAACACCATCCGAGGGCATGGTCTCGTCATGGCTTGATCTGGTGGCTAAAGGGGAAATGACCCCCACCCAGCTCAATGATGGCGTGATGTTGTTCTGGGCGACCGGAACACCGAACGCTGCTTATCTGATAACAGGCGGACTCGAGATCTTCGCCAGAAAACCAGAGGTCTTTGATCTATGGAGATCTGAGCCGAGCCAGCGCAAAGCCATTCTTGATGAGGTTGCGCGGCTCCATACAGCAGAAATGTCATTCGACCGTTTCACGACTGAGCCACTCGACATCAACGGCCAGATCATACCGGCAGGCATGCATGTCAGGTTCATGATCGCATCTGCCAACCGTCAGCCGGAATTGTTTGAAGATCCTCACGAGTTCCGGCTCGACCGCTCAGCCGATACACCGCCTCATCTTAGTTTCGGCATAGGTCCCCACTCCTGTCCGGGAATGGTCATCGCTCAGGCTGAAGCCCACGCCGTCTTTAACCTTCTCACTGAGCGTCTGACGCGCGTCGAACTCGCCGGTGCACCAATCTATGGCCACGATGACCGGTCAGCTCGCTACCGGCGCCTGCCGCTGCGCCTCGTCGCCTGATCAACATCCACAATTGAGGTGAATACAATGGATAGCAAAAGCCCATTCGATGCGGATGTCATTATTGTCGGCGCGGGCCTGTCAGGTATGTCAGCGGCAAAACAGCTGACGGATGCTGGCAAGAAGGTTCTTCTTTTCGATGGCAAGGACCGCGTTGGTGGCCGCACCTGGTGCGACCCGGAATACGAAAATGGTTCCATCGACTTTGGTGGCATGTTTGTCGGCACGACACATGCAGCATCCACTCGCCTCGGCAAAGAGATGGGGCTGGAGCTCGTGAAAGCCCGCCCTGAGGGAATGGCATGCTGGGACCTCGGCACTGAAGTGCTCCACGTAGATGAAGGTTATCCGGAAAAGACGCTGTCTTCGGGAGCCAGCCTGTCGGATGGCCTGACCGATGCCTTCAAGAAAATCGACGCGATTGCCGCTCAAGTCGGCAAGGATGAACCCTGGAACGCTGAAGGTGCCGCGGAACTCGACGGTCTGACCATGCAATCCTGGCTGGACGAAAATATAGAAGATCCATTGGTCCGCTTTATCGTAGGCAGCGACGTGTCGATCATCACCGGC